>JAHDBU010000118.1:2599-5577 GCA_020630275.1 Hellea sp. | reverse complement strand
TCCTCCCTCTGCCCTTACTCCACCGGCTTCGTCTTATCCTTGAACTTACAGATCGGCTCGATGACGCAGTTAAAACATTTGGGTTTGCGGGCGATACAGACATAGCGGCCATGGAGGATGAGCCAGTGATGGGCGTGGAGGGCGTATTCCTCTGGCGTGACTTTCAAGAGATTGAGTTCCACTTCCAGCGGGTTTTTGCCCGGTGCCATGCCGGTGCGGTTGGAAACCCGAAAGATATGTGTGTCCACCGCCATGGTCGGTTGGCGGTAGGCTTCATTGAGGACCACATTGGCGGTCTTGCGGCCCACACCCGGAAGCTTTTCCAGGTCTTCGCGGTTGTCCGGCACGGTCGAGTTGAAATCATCGATGAGCATTTGCGAGAGCTTGATCACATTGGCGGCTTTGGTGCGGAAAAGACCAATGGTCTTGACCATGTCGCGGACTTTGTCTTCGCCGAGGGCGACCATTTTCTCCGGCGTATCAGCGGCTTCGAACAGGGCTTTGGTGGCTTTGTTGACCCCGACATCTGTAGCCTGGGCCGAGAGCGCCACGGCCACCACCAAGGTATAAGGATTAGTCCAGTTGAGCTCTGTTCGAGGCGCCGGGTCGAGCTTGGCCAGCTCTTGATAGATGTCAGCGATTTGCGCGCGGGTTAGCTTTGGGCGCGGGAGTTTTTTCTTTGCGGGTTTCTTCTTTTTGGCAGCAGGCATTTATCGCTTGGCTTTGATGCGGGCGATCATTTGATCGAGCATTTTATCGGCAAAGGTAGCTGCCGGTTCAGCGACCAATTGCCCTTTTTTATCAAAAGCTTTGGAAGCCCCGCCGCATCCTGTTTGGGTTGGCACCAGATCCGCGCCCAGACGCATCAATAAAAACTGCAATTCGCGCATGACCATAATCCCACTCATGGGGCCGGGCGTACAGGCGGCGATACCGTAAACACATCCATTGATATGGCCGGTCTCAACTGTACTCGTCCAGTCTATGGCGTTTTTCAGCACGGGCGGCAGTCCGCCATTATATTCCGGGGTAATAATCACAACCCCATCGAAGCTCTTCATGCGTTTGATAAGTTTTTTGACACCTGCCGGTGTTTTCAGATCGCCGTGATAGATAGGCAGGTCATAAGTCTCGAGATTGATCTCACCGGTTTTAAGACCCTTATCTTTGGCCTTTTTCTGAATGGCTTTGGAGAGCTTTTGATTAATGGAGCCCTCGCGCAGAGAGCCGCAAAGAAAGCCAATTTTTGCCGGTTGCTTTTTAGCCATAAGACATGTCCTGTTTTGTCTGCTTATAGATATACGTGGCGGCGGTGCAAGGTGGATTACAAATCCTTCTACCCCTTGAGAAAGATATACCAGGCGCCGCCGCCGCCGTGGCGCTGATGGGCGGGGGCAAATTCGGCAATCAGAGGCCGAATGTCGGCGTGATTAATCCAACCCGGAAAGCTCTGTCGCAGCACGCCTTCGCCGCGCAGGCCTTTGCCGGTCACGACCAGAACCGTGCGCTTATTATGGTTATAGGCGCGGATGAGCGCTCGCCGCAGAGCATCAAAGGCCTGCTCCCGGGTCATATCATGGAGGTCGATTTTTACGTCGACCTCGACTTTGCCGCGGCGTGTCTTTTTATCCTGTCGCTCAAAGAGCGGGCCATCTTTGGGGCGCTCGGAGGATCTTTGGGGCGGGACCTGCATCATGGCGGCAAAATCTTCGGGCGGGGTTTTAGGCTCGCTGCGCGCGCTACCCTTTTTCAAGGGCGAAACGGTGCGCCTCACCCGGTCCCATAAGTAATAGTCAGACGGCTTTTTCATGCGGCCGGTTTCCGCAGGCTGGCGAGCCACATGGCAATGAGAATGAGCACACCGCCAGCTATCTGCAGCGCGACCAGTGGCTCATCATAGCGGCCCCAGGCAATGGCTGTGGCGACGACCGGTTGCACCACGACCAGCACACCGGCGACGGCAGCAGGCGTTGTCCCGAGTCCGGCAATGATCAGCCCTTGCCCCAGTACTTGCGCGACAAGAGCGAGAAATAGAGGCGCGTAAAATCCGCTATAACTTTCGGGAAAGTTTTTCGGGAGATAGGTTTCGCCGCTCACGCCGACCACCAAAATGAAAACCAAAAATTCGACAACAGTCAGCCAGAAGATAGCTTCGATTCCAGAGATGCTACGCCGGGCCACTTTGGAACAGACCAGATAAAAGGACACAAACACGGCCGCGATCACGGCCAACAGGTCACCGCCCAGCACGCCCTTCCCGCCTTCGCCGCCGCCTTGGGTCAGGGCCGCCGCGCCGATGAGCGCCACAAACACAGCCAGAAACCACATTTTATGAGGCTTGTTTTTCAGGAACATCCAGGCCGTGAATCCGGCAAAGAGATTGCCCAGGCTGACCAGAAAAGTGGCATTTGAAACGGTGGTTGTCACCAGCGCCCAATGCCAAAAGGTAATATTGAGTGCGAAAAACGTCCCCGCCAAAAAAATAAATCGATTGGGCCGAACCGGCAGGCGCTTTTGGATAATCAGCACCAGAACAAATAAAATCGGGATCGCAAATAAAAACCGCCACATGGCGACTGCTTGCGGCCCCAGCATATCCGGCGACACCCCTTCGCGCAGAGCAATGGGTGCAAAGCCAATGCAAATCCCACCCAGTAAAACCAGTAAAGGTCCGCTCCAGCTGCGCTGTGATATTTGGGTTTCCGACATGGGGCCCGGTTAGAGGGTTTTGTTCGGGAATGGAAGAGGCTGCTAGCTTCCCGGCAGAACGCGAATGGCCAGACCAAAGGGCAGGAGCACAGTCCAGCGAGCTGTGTGTTTCATGACGCCCGCCAGATCGCCCGCCAGGTCACCCGATCCAAAATAGAGATCAGCCCGATAAGGCCCGCGAATGGCCTTGCCTGTGTCCTGCGAAATGACCAGGAACTGACTTTGTGTGCCGCGGTAATCGCCAGGCACGGTCGGCAGTTTCACGTCCA
>JAHDBU010000118.1:0-2499 GCA_020630275.1 Hellea sp. | reverse complement strand
AACTGACTTTGTGTGCCGCGGTAATCGCCAGGCACGGTCGGCAGTTTCACGTCCAGCCAGACCGGGACACCATAAGGATAATGGCTGGGGTCCACGGCGATGGAGGCCATATCCGTCAGGGGCACACGCATGGCCCCTTTGGGGCCTTCGCCCGGCTGAATGATTTCTTCTTTGAAGAAAATATAGCGTTCATTGCGGTTCATCAACTCCCGCGCAGCTTCTGGCCCATTGGCGGTCATCCAGTCTTCGATGCGTTGTTTGGAGGCCTGTTCGAGAGTGAAAGCGCCGCGCTCCACGAGGATGCGACCAATAGAAGTGTAGGCCCGTCCATTATTAGCGTCATAGGCAGCGCGCACACGCGAGCCGTCGGGGAAGACCAAAACGCCAGAGCCTTGGACTTGCATGAAAAACACTTCTATGGGGCGGCCATAGGCGATGACGCGAGAGACAGATTCGTTGATCCGGCTGCGGGGCAAGGTCAGATTGGCTGCATTGCTTGGCTCGGTCAAAATAGGTTCGGAATAGACACTGTCTTTGGTGCGGCGGGCCTGAATTTCCGGCTGGTAATAACCCGTCACCATGCCTTCAGCGCTTGACCCGGCAGACAGGTCGACCGGCAAAAACTCGCTTTCAAAAAAAGACCGGGCGGTTTGATTATCAAGGACAGGTGTGGCTTGTGCGATGGCGCAGGCAGCATACCAATCACCGACGGTTCCAAACTCGCGGCGACTGTGCAAGGCTTTGGACGAGTCCATTTGCGTCAGCTGCGCACAACCGCGCTGAAAGGATTTGAGCGCATTTTGAAAATCCGCCTGCCCCCATCCATTGACGGCCTGAAACGCCTCGCTGATGGTAACCGGGTCAATCTGGGGCTGAGATATCACGGGGGGGTCGACGGGTGTGGTACTGCCCGGGTCGATCGTCCCGCCGGAGTCCGTTGGCGGTAGGGTCGGGGCCGTTGTCCCGGTATCAGGCGTCGTTATGACAGGCAATGTATCTGAAGGCTGGGTCGTACCACTTGTGACATCTGGCGTGTCGGGCTGTTTCGGCACGGTTTCACAGCCGGCCATAAGCAGAGCTGCCGCCAATGTAACCGCTTTAAAAACGGTCGGCGCCCCGGCCTTGAAAAATCTTGTCATGTGTGAGCTCTAATGGACCGTGTCCGGGGACGGATCAGATCCGAAATCTGTATCCGAAGCCGCCACATCGGCCAGCAGCCAATTTGGGCTCTTGCTCTTCATATCGCGCTCAAAAGTCCAGACCTCAGAACTGCGCGATAACAGGTCAGGATCACCCTGAACCACATTGCCTTCCGCATCTTTCATGGCCGAGGCCAGCTCGGCCTCGAACTGTACAGAGACGCGGGCTTTGGAGCCGGTGCTGTCTATAGCTTTTACTTCGGCGTGGATCAGGCGCGCCAGATCGGTCACCTGGGTCAGGTTTTTAACCTCCCGGTCTGTGATGGCACCGTCATAAACATTATAGACCTTGTCGGTCAGCAGCTCTTTTAACAAGGCCCGGTCGCCCTCGGCGAAAGATTCCAAAATAATGGCATAAGCGCCCTGGGCCTGATCGAGAAATTTGGTCAGGGAAAAGCCCGGGTCATAGCTGCGGATTCCGGCAATGCCTGGAAACTCGCCGGACTCTTCGAGAGGATCGATGACCGCCGCCTGCTCCTGCACAGGCTTGGCCATAAACTCCGTCGGATCAAAAGCATCATCCGGACCGCTACCCACATTTTTACCCAGCACGGAAAACAGCATGGCGCATATAACTGTGGCGATGGCCGCGTAGAGAATGACTTCAAATAACATGATTTGGCTTTCTTTTCTTCGTCTCTATATAAGTGATGAAAGTAATATTGACCAGTTGCCGAGGCAGAATTGCTATGTTAGCTGACCGCTCGCCTATTACAAGAAAAATAGGGCACAGATTTTACGAACAGATTAATGAGGAGCGGCCCCATGGCCAAAAAGAAAAAAGAAGAGACCAAGCCGGAAGAGGTCGCAACACCTGAAGGTCAACCGGGCCCTATGTTGCAGATCCTGGCCCAGTACACCAAGGATCAGAGCTTTGAAAACCCAAATGCGCCAGAGAGCTTGCGCATGGAAGCCGAAAACCCACCGCAGCTGAATGTGCAAATCGAGGTCGGCCGTCAGATGATGGCAGACGACACAGCCGAGGTGACCATCATCCTCAAAGCCGATGCGCGCAAAGGCGATCAGGTCTCTTTCATCGCTGAGCTGGAATATGCCGGCCTGTTTGCTTTTCAGGGTGTGAACGCCCAGGACATCCAGCCGCTGATCATGATCGAATGTCCGCGCCTGATCTTCCCGTTTGCCCGTCAAATCCTGGCCAATATGACCCAGAACGGCGGATTTATGCCGCTTTATCTGGACCCGCCAGATTTCGCCGGCATGTTCCGCGAAGAAATGATGCGCAGACAAGCCTCGGCCTAAAGAGACAGGCTTCGGCATAGGGATTGAATTTCAGGCCTCC
>JAHDBU010000117.1 GCA_020630275.1 Hellea sp. | reverse complement strand
GAACCTGAGCCATTACCAGAGCCTCTTCCTGAACCGACACCTAAACCCGAGCCCGTGCCTGAACCAGAACCCCTACCGGAGCCTGAACCGCTACCGGAATCTGTGCCAGAACCTGAACCAATTCCAGAACCCATCCCAGAGCCCGAACCTTTACCAGAGCCCGAACCTTTACCAGAGTCGGAACCTATTCCAGAGCCCATTCCAGAGCCGGAACCGTTGCCCGAAATCGTTCCGGAGCCGCCAATCGTCGAACCACCGGATATGACGCCTGTTGATGTTGAGCCGCCACCGGAAATCATTATCAATGATACGCCTGCCCCACCGGAGTTCGAGGTCATTGCCCCGGAGCAACCGGTCTTTGAACAGGTAGAACCAGATTTTCAAACCCCTACACAGCCGACCTTCGAGACGCCACCCGAACCGGAAGTTTCTTTCCCAACTCCGGAGGCCCCGGTTTTTAACAGTCAAGCACCAACACGGCCGGATTTCGACCCGGTAGACATTGACATCGAAAGCCTGACGCCAGGACAGCCTGAATTCGAAGAAATCCCCTATCAAGGTCCCACCCAAGTCATTGAACCGTCGCGAGAGGTGGACCGACCTGATATTTTCTCGGCGGATGCGCCCGTCGAAATGCCGGCCATGCCGCAAATTGTGTTTGAGCAGGAACCAACGCCGCGTGAAAGACCAAGAGAGGAGCCGAGTGATCAGGGGCCAATCGCGACGAATGCGCCAAGTGTGCTCGCATCGGACGAACAGGCTGAGACAGTCGAGGAAATTGACCGCGCAGTCCCCGAAGAACAAGCGGACCAAATGATCGACCCTATTACAGGTCGACGGAATCCGACTTTGGGTGGCCCGCTCATCGGCGGCGGAGCCACACCGCCAAGCGGCGGAACCTCACTACCGCCCACAGGTCCACGACGCGACGGCAACTGGACTTATACAGCCGCCCCTGAGGGCATACCCGGTGGGGATGGGTTGAGCCTGGATATGCGCTGTCGGGAAGCCGGACGGACCCATGAGGATTGCCCAGAATATCTACGTCAGTTCCAGGGTCGTGGCGCCGACGGTTATGAGAGATTTGGAGCGCATTCGACCGCCGGTATTCCTTCGCAAGGCGGCGGCGGGGCAGCGGGAGGCGGCGGAAATGATCCCTATGCTATTGGAGGCGGTAGTGACATATATGGTGTCAGGCCCCATAGTCGCGCGCACGGAATCGGCGATAATTCAGTGAATGCAGGCGGGCCTTCCACAACGATCCTCGATGATGGTCCAGAGGTCAACTTGCACAGGGATTATGGTCGTTTGCCGCCAGAAGATAATGGACAGCGTGTTAGAGATTTGATTGCAGGCGAAGCGCCACCGGATTACGACGTGAACGATATCATCATCCTGCCTGAAGAAGAAGACGACAAGTGATTAATCGATCAGGCCATCAGCCTCGATCAAAGCCGAAAACTGCGTGAGTGCCCGGTCTAGTCGGACCTCAAGTTTTGAAACTTCCTGAAATTTCATCAACCGCTGGATATACGGAAAGCCACCCACATCCTTGCTAACTTCGAAAAACAGGGTCGTGCTACCGTCAGCATTGTCGCTCATCAGACCATAGGTTGCGCTGGCCACCTTGCCGTTCAAATTCAAATCTGATTGCACATATGCCGGATATTCGACGAGCTTGATTTCCTCTGTTCCTGGAATGCAATCTTCCGACTCACAGAGCCACACGGATTGTTGTCCAACGCCTTCTTCGGTGCGATTGACGACAAAACCTTTGTGGCTCTCCCCGTCATGCCAGGGGGACCAGACTTCATGGCTTTCAAGGCTGGCAAGATAGGGAAAAATATCTTCAGGCATGGCGAATATATCAGCGGTACGCTGAACCGTCACTTCAGAAGGCATGAAAAAACCCGCGCCCGCTGCCAGTGCAAATCCGCCGATAATTAGCAGAAATATTCGGATAACCCATTTCATGGCGTTCGGAAACTCGACTGATTCATATTATCAGACAAGCTTTACTACCTAGCTTCTGATTTTATCAGCTAACTTTTCTGCGATTGCTTTGACCTGGTCCGGGTCATCCCCCTCTGTCATGATCCTTATAACGGGTTCAGTACCCGAGGCCCGGATCAGCAATCGGCCTGTATCCCCAAACTCTGTTTCGGCCTGTTTGATGGCATCTTTTATATCGTTCCGTTCCAAAGGCGACACACCATTATAACGGACATTGACCAGTAATTGCGGGACAGGTTCAAACATCTGCAAAGCCTGGCTGGCAGGTTTCCCACTCCGTACCAGGACAGATAGCACCTGAATGGCGGCCAACATACCGTCCCCTGTCGGCAGATAATCTGGCATGAGCATATGACCGGATTGCTCACCGCCCAGATTATAGCCCTGCTCATTCAACACTTTCGCCACATGCCGGTCACCAACTTTGGTCCGGATGAGTTCAAGGCCCTGCGCTTTCATCAAGCGTTCAAGTCCCAAATTGGACATCACGGTGGCGACAAGAGCCGGTTTCGCAAGTATGCCGTCTGCACGCCAGCTAAGCGTTAGAGCCGCCATGGACTGATCACCATTGATCACATCACCATTTTCATCACACATGATCAGTCGGTCTGCATCGCCGTCCAGTGCGATTCCGATATCTGCCTTATGTGCCAGAACAGCTTTGCTCAATTCGCCAGGGTGCGTGGATCCACAGTCCTTGTTGATGTTTTGGCCATTGGGCTGGTCGCCCATAATGACAACAGACTTAACGCCCAGGCGCCTGATTATAGCCGGAGCCGTTTCAAATCCGGCACCATTAGCGCAATCCAAAACGACGGTAAGATTGGAAAAGTCAGCCTTTTTTGGCACGGATGAAACGACCATGTCCAAATAAGCTTTGCGAACGGGAATGTCGTCAACAACATTGCCGGTCACCACATCGAAGGGCATGTCGAATTCTGTTTCCAAGAGGCTCTCGATTTCTTCTTGTGTAGCATCTCCGAATTTACGTCCGTCTGGGCCAAAAAATTTGATACCGTTATCATGAGCTGGGTTATGAGACGCCGTCACCATCATACCCAGCGAGGCACCTTCTTCTAATGTCAGATAGGAGGTCGCCGCCGTCGGTAATATACCCAGGCGTTTGACATGAATGCCATGCGAAATCAGTCCGGTAATCAAAAGGTTTTCAATCCAGAGACCGGATGTGCGCGTATCACGGCCGATAACGACTTTAGATCCCGGGCGTGTACGCTGAAGGTAGCGGCCAATCGCCAATCCCAATTTTGCTATCGTCTCTTTAGACAACTTCCCTTCACCGGCACGCCCCCGAATACCGTCCGTTCCGAAATATTTCTTTGCCATCAGAGTCGGTCCGTTTCCTGTCCGTCTTTCAGACGGGTAACGATTTTTTTCACAGCCTGACTTTCGTCCAGATTAACAACCAGCACCTCTCCGCCATGAACGATGACCCCCACATTGGACAGGCCGACAATGCTGACAGGCATTCCGTCCGATTGCACCAGGCAATTCTCCGAGCCCTCACTCATCACCCCCTCACTCAAGGCGTTGCCATGATCATCGCTGGCGATCTGAGCGCGAGCTGCCTGTAAAGAGGTAAACGACCCGATATCATTCCAGCCGATCTCGCAAGGCACAACCGCCGCACGACTGGTATTTTCCATAACCGCATAGTCTATTGACTCGGATGGACAGGCTGAAAAAATATTTTTGTCCAAATGTATGACATTGCCGCTGTGATCGGCGGCATCATAGGCTTTCTCGGCTTCTTGAGCGATGTCCCCGGCATGGGCCCTGGCCTCCTCTAGAAACGCTTCTGGGGAGAACAGGAAAATCCCGGCATTCCAGGCGTAATTCCCCGAATCCAGATAGGATTTAGCCGTTTCCAAATCAGGCTTCTCGCGAAAAGCATCGACTTTAAAAACACCGGTCTCCAGGGTCTCACCTTGCGCGATGTAACCATATCCGGTTTCCGGCCCGTCCGGCGTAATCCCGAATGTGACCAGATATCCATCTTGCGCAGCCGAAACAGCTTTCTCAATGGCAGCACGAAAACTCTCAGGTTTTTTGACATGATGGTCGGCTGGCACGAGCATGACCAATGCTCCGTCTTTCTTGGCCGCATGCACTGCTGCCACAACGGCACAAGGGGCCGTATTCCGCCCAACAGGTTCAACGATGAAAGCGTCTACTTTACGACCGATTTCCGCCATCTGCGCGGCAATAGCCTCTACATGCAAGGCGTTACAAATAAAGACCGGGTCGGTAAATCTCTCCCCGTCAAAACGCTCGACGGTTTCTTGAACCATGGTTTGATCAGTGACAAGCGGTAAGAGTTGTTTCGGATTGGCTTGCCGTGACAAGGGCCAAAGGCGCGAGCCTGCTCCGCCGGACATTATGACCGGAACAATTTTCGTCATGAGAGAACCTCGTGGCTATTGTACTCTTAAACCGGCGCTAGTCCACGCCGTAATATCGTTCAACTTTATAGCCTCTATCTCTTAACATTGCCTGTAGATTTCCCTGATCCACCAGATGGGACATTTCGACGATGGCCATGCCAGTCCCCGTGCCTTCCATGAAATTAACCAGCTTGCCAATATAGATTTCGTTGCGGTCTCTAATCAGCTTTTGATAGGCAGATGTTGGCATTTGCGTTCTAACATTGACGCGGTCGGTTTTCAGCTTGGTTACATTACCTGTTTGCCAAGCGCCTGCCGTTTCATCCATACGATCTCCCAAAGCACTAAAATCACTCAGGGTTCGGTCGAGATATTTCAACTGGTTTTGATCTGTAAGATCCGAAAGTCCTCTCACCTGCTGTTCGGGTGTGATTAAAAACTTGATCTCTGCCCCGCTGAGTTCCGCATCTTTAAGCAGGGCAGCCGTCATAGGATCATCAATTAAGCCTGCGCCTTCACCCGCCGCAACTCCCAAAAGAATTGCTGCAAACCATGGCTTGAAATTGTCCAGAGAACCCGGTGCCATTTCACTGCGTTGGAGCGATAGGTCTAAAAGTTTTTGACCATTGTCATCGAGAAGATCCGAAAGTTTGGAACCGTCTTGGTAAAAACCCAATTCCTGGGTCAGCATCATGGACCGCATGGATGCAGCATCAGAATTATCCACTTCGACGAAGAGAGTCTTGGCCTGATTGGCAGCTAATGAAACCGCCGGACCATCCCAACGCGCGTCACTTTTGACCATGGGTAAAGACCCTAATAGGAAAAGCTTGCTGTCATTGTCCTTGACGACCCAAACAGCCGGGCTGTCCTGTACCCGGTTTTCTGTCTCTTCCTCTTCAACTGCCTGAGGCTGCTGACAAGCGGCCATCAGCACCGAAAACCCCATCGCAAATGACATGACAATCTTTTTCATAGGACATCCATTCGTATTATTTTTATCCGCTGGCTTTTTGCCGCGTTTTAAAAGTCAAAACAAGGCCCAATGTAAATGAATAACATTTATCGCAAACGCGTCTCACGCCGCTCCGGAGCAAATCCTCTTGCTAACAGCAGTGATTTTGCATAGAGAGGCGTTCGCTCGGACATCCGACCCTACGCACCCGTAGCTCAGCTGGATAGAGCGCTGCCCTCCGAAGGCAGAGGTCA
>JAHDBU010000116.1 GCA_020630275.1 Hellea sp. | reverse complement strand
CAAAATCCAGTTCCCATTGGGAGTGAGAGTTCGAGTCTCTCCATCGGCACCATTTAAACTCTCCCTTTAAGTTTTTTGTATATAGAGTGCGGAGTAACAATTAAGGACGCCCATGAAAGGCAAGCTCGCATTCCTTGAAGACTGGTATGAATGGGTCAAGCGGTTGGCGCGCCATAAACGCGCCGAGCCGGCTTTGGCCGGGGTCTCATTCATAGAGAGTTCTTTCTTTCCAATCCCGCCGGATTTGATGTTGATTCCCATGGTGCAAGCGGATCACTCCAAGGCCTGGCGTTATGCCTTTGTTTGTTCGGTGGCGTCTGTTTTGGGCGGTATCTTTGGATATTTCCTGGGCCTCTGGTTTTTTGATGCCTTAGCGCAGCCTCTCTTGGAAAACATGGGTAAGGCTGAAAAGATGGAAGCCTTCAGTGCCCGCATGCGGGAGCAAGGGCCTGTGGGAGTGTTTCTCGCAGCGCTGACACCGTTTCCTTATAAAGTGATCACAATTATGAGCGGGGCGCTCAAGATCAACTTTGCCGCCTTTATAGCGGCCAGTGTTATTGGACGATCTATCCGTTTCTTCTTAGTGGCCGGGATTGTTAAAAAGTTCGGGGATCAAGCCGAAACCATTATGAAAGAGCATTTCGGTAAATTTACCATCGGTTTGGCTCTATTACTGGTCGGACTCTATTACGGTTATAAATATTTAACCGGGCATTAGGCTTACAACGCGCTCAAATCCGTACCCCTGAAAGGCCTTACGGCGCTCGGGATCAAGGTCCGAGCCGAGAAGTAAGGCTAGATCGGCTCCTGGCCGTGCGGGCCGTGCTTTAATCTCTGAGACAACGGTTTCCACTCTTCGGGCGATGGCCTCGCCGGAATCGATCCATTGAATGTCAGGCGGTGAGGCAGCAGCGAGCTCGTCTTTGAGCAGTGGAAAGTGGGTGCAGGCGAGGACCACCGTGTCCACATCCGCCTTGTCAAACAGAGGCGAAATTTCGCGGGTGAGGGCGGTGAGGTCGACCCGGCGACCTGCCAGCTTATCCTCTGCCAGAGCCACAAGCTGTGTGGAGCCAAGCAGGACCACTTCTTTGTCCGTGGCAAAATCCTGGATAAGATTATTGACGTACTCACGCCGCACCGTGCCGGGCGTACCCAGCACGGCAAATCGACCGGTTTTTGTGACGCCGGCTGCCGGTTTAACAGCAGGAACGACGCCGATGACAGGGATGTCCAGCGCATTGCGGATTTCTTTAAGGGCCGCCGTCGACGCAGTGTTGCAGGCTATGACGGCAAAATCCACCTGAGCCGTCTCACTGAGTGTCCAGAGAAGGCCGGGCAGGCGGTCTTTTAGCTGTGCATCCGTTTTTTCGCCGTAAGGACGGAATTCATCGTCAGCCGCGTAGGTTTGCTGCAGAGCAGGCAGGCGTTTGCGGATCTCGGCTGAAACCGTCAAACCACCAACCCCGGAATCAAATATGAGCGCGTGAGCCATAGCTGGGAGCTATGACGCAAATATGGCTAATTTGGGGTTAATTAATTGCAGAGGTGCCCTTTGACAATGGCGCCGGCTTTACCCATGTCAACTCGTCCCGCATATTCTGATTTGATGCGGCCCATGATCTTGCCCATGGATTTCAGACATGTAGCACCCGATTCTTTGATGTAATCATCAATGACGGCGTTCAGCTCATCCTCGGAGAGCGGTGTGGGCATAAAAGCGCGGATGACATCAATTTCATCGCGCTCCCGCTCGGCCAGCTCAGGACGACCATTATCTTCGTAAGTGGTGGCGCTTTCTTCGCGCTGTTTCACCATTTTTGACAATAAAGCCATGATTTCACTGTCCTCGATACCTTCACAGCGATCTTCTGCCCGGGCGGCAATGTCCCGGTCCTTGATGGCCGCATTCACGAGGCGCAGCGTCGATAAACGCACGGCATCCTTGCTCTTCATAGCGTCTTTGACGCTCGTTGAGATCTCTTCACGCAGGGGCATAAATGTCCTTTGTCTCTCTTCGTCAGCCCCATATGGGGCCTTTTTCACAAGATTCCATAGCAACAAACGACCGTCAACGGTATTTGCGCAGAATTAATCCTGTGGAAATTAACCTTTCTGGCAAGATAAATCTTGCGTCTTACGCCCCTCTGTATAGAACGGGGCCGTTTGAAGTCGCGCCCCTTACCTAAGAGATTTTAAAAATGCAAGACCTAAACTTACCGGCAACCGCGGTCCTCGTTCTGGCCAGCGGACAGGTGTTTTACGGCCAAGGATGCGGGGCTGAAGGGTCTGCTGTAGGCGAGGTCTGTTTCAATACGGCCATGACCGGATATCAGGAAATTCTAACCGATCCATCCTATGCCCAACAAATCGTCTGTTTTACATTTCCTCATATAGGCAATACGGGCACCAATGCCGAAGATGAAGAGGCTAGTACTGAACGGGCGCATAAGGCCGCTGTCGGAGCTGTTTTCAAAGCGCCGATCACCCCGCCGTCCAGTTGGCGCAATGAAAGCCCATTGGGGGCCTGGATGGAGGCTCGCAATATCATCGGCATATCCGGCATCGATACGCGGGCGCTAACATCTCATATTCGCGAAAACGGTATGCCTAATGGCGTAATCGCCCATGCCAAAGACGGTCAGTTTGATATTGAAGCGCTGACCCAAATGGCCAAAGACTGGAGCGGACTGGTCGGTGCAGACCTGGCCATCGACGTCGCCACAGAGAATGCTTTTGATTGGGAGCAATCCAGCTGGATTTGGCCTAAGGGCTATGAAGACAAGAAAGGCGTGAAAAAAGTTGTGGTTATTGATTACGGTGTAAAACGTAACATTCTGCGCAATTTGGTGGCGCAGGGTATGGCCGTAAGAGTTGTCTCCGGCAAAGCGCCAGTCTCTGACATTTTGGATTTAGAACCCGACGGCGTAGTTCTTTCCAACGGACCGGGCGATCCAGCTGCCACGGGCGAATATGCGATACCCGTTATTCAGGCGCTGATTGACGCGGATATGCCAATTCTTGGTATTTGCCTGGGCCATCAAATGCTGGCGCTCGCACTCGGAGCCAAGACCATCAAAATGGATCAGGGTCATCACGGGGCCAATCATCCGGTCAAAGATTATACAACTAATAAAGTTGAGATCGTATCCATGAACCACGGTTTTGCGGTCGATAGCGACAGCCTGCCAGAGACTTGTGAAGAGACGCATGTGTCTTTGTTTGATGGCTCCAATTGTGGTATTCGTGTTAAAGGCAAGCCAGTCTTTTCCGTGCAACACCACCCGGAAGCGTCACCCGGTCCTCAGGACAGTTTTTATCTGTTCGAACGCTTTGCTGACGCTCTTTAAATTCGACCCAGAAATCTAACGATATTGTCACAAGCCAATCATTGAATCCTCGGTAGATTTGGCTAATGAAGATACCCAACATGGCTGGACGAAAACTGTCACGCATAATTGTGGGATGTCCCTCGGCACGGATCAGTGTTGAGCGTCGTCGCATGACTGCGACTCAACGGTGACGAAGGCGCTCAATGGATGGGCGGATTTTGTATTCCGTCGGGCCGGTTTGGTCTTTCTTATGGGTCTGTTGATCCTGCTCGCCTCTCTCTTTACGCTCAGAAGTCTGACGCTGTCGACCAACATCAATGCCCTTATGCCAGAGGGTGCGCGGAGTGTACAAACGCTCGAAAATGCCCTTGAGATGATCGGAAATTACGCCTCGGTTCAAGTTGTGATTGAGGCCGATAATCCTGAACGCGTTATCGAGGCCGCCGCCGAATTGGCACCACAATTCGAAGTCATGGATTGGGTCGAGTCCGCACAGTATTTCGAAGATGTTGAAGTCCTGGTCAAACATGAGCTTTTATTTCTGTCAGAAAACGAACTCCTGGACCTGGAGCAGGATGCCTACAAGTCTTTTGCCATTTTCTTTGCCAAGGAAATGGCTGGAGCTTTTCAAACAGATGTGACTTTTACCCTGGGCGATCCTGGCGTCACCGGATCCTCCACCGAAGAACTGGATCCCAAACGGGTGGAACAATTTGAAGAAATGTTCTCTACCCCGCCTTCCGAGCGGCGTTTCTTTACGTCTGACGAGGGTAAGACGATAATACTTGTCGCGGCACCGAAACCGGGCTTGGAGGATCTATCTGATGCCAAAATAATGGTTCAGGAAAGTGAAATTGCTGCGCAGAAGTTTATGGCGGATAATCCAGATGTATCCATCGGTGTAACCGGTCGGATCGCTGGACAGGTCGGTCAGTTCGACGCGCTTATTGGTGATCTCAAGGTTGGCCTGGGTAGCGCATTCTTGTTGATTGGGATCATTTTATTGTTTGCATTCCGGACTCCCATGGCCGTGCCATTGATAATCATTCCATTGGTCATCAGCCTGATCGCCACATTGTCCGTCACAACTCTGGTTATTGGTCAGCTTAATCTAATCACCGCTTTTTTGACATTGATCCTGTTTGGTTTGGGTATTGATTTTGGTGTCCATAATTTCGCTCGTTACACTGAAGAACGTCGGGCCGGGATGGATTTACCGGAAACTATTCGAGTCATTGTTGAACGTACAGGCCGGGCGTCTTTCATGGCCGCGATCACAACAGGAGCGAGTTTTTTCGCGCTTATGTTGACCCAATTTCGTGCCTTCTCAGAGTTCGGATTCATTGCCGGCGTCGGCATGCTTTTGGCCTTTCTATCCATGTATACGATATTCCCGGCGCTGGTGGTGCTGGCCGAGCGTTTTGGCTGGACACCAGAGAAAAAAGACCGTGAGCCCCGGGCCCGTAATAAGGGCCGCTCCTTATTCGCTATCCGACATCCCCGCATTGTTGTACTGATCGCAATCGCTATTTGTGCAGTTGCGGTTTATGCGGCGCCTAAAATTGAGTTTGAGACCAATACGAAAAATCTCGAAGCAACCCTGCCAGAGCGGTTTGAAACAGCCAAGTTAGCGGCCCGCAAGGTCTTGGGCAA
This sequence comes from Hellea sp., assembly GCA_020630275.1. Lineage (GTDB taxonomy): Bacteria > Pseudomonadota > Alphaproteobacteria > Caulobacterales > Maricaulaceae > JACOMS01. The sequence continues at coordinate 654 of JAHDBU010000116.1, read as the reverse complement.
TCCGAGTTGGGCCGTTATGGTCGCGGATGATTATGATGATCTGATCAATATAGATAATCATTTCACACAGAAGCGCGAAGCGGAAGGTGAAGGCTCAACGATTCTTCGCGTTCGCAGCCTGCTCAGTTTCGTGCCCCCGCCTGAGGCACAGCAAAAACGTCTGGATGTTATTCGCCGACTTAAGGAACAAGCCGACCGCGTATCCGGTCTGGATCCGGAGAAATATGAAACCGGAAAGAAATATTTGGATATCGAAACCATGAGTATCGCGGCCCTACCGCCTATCCTCAAGAAGACTTATATCGGGGCGGCCCATAATCCGGGATATCTCTATTATATCGATCCTAGTGTTCGCATGTCCGACAGTAGCGAAGCCGAGCGCTTCTATACCGATGCTGGGCAAGTCACGATCGGTGAAAAAACTTTTTACAGCGCATCCGAAAGCTTTGTGCTTGTAGAGATGTTAGGCCTAATGCAATCTGATGCTCTCAAAGCTGTCTTGCTGGTGACGCTCACAACTATATTTATCGTTTGGCTGTTTTTCAGAAATGCCGTGGCCAGTATTGTGGTGCTTATTCCGCCTCTCTGCGGTGTCCTTTTGACGCTTGGGTTCATGGGGCTCTTTGGTCCGCGATTGTCGATCATGAATATGGT
>JAHDBU010000115.1 GCA_020630275.1 Hellea sp. | reverse complement strand
CCCGCAACTGATCAGCGTAAAGCCCCCAGGCGAAGGTGGCGATTTTCCGGCCTGCGAAATGTTCGGAGAGATAGGTCAAAAGCGCTTCTTCCTCGGCGTCAAAAGGGGCTTCGAAGCCAATAAAGGCGGCCGCATAAAGGGCCGCTTCACGGGCCGATGTCTGGGTCATGGCATAATCCCAGTCGGGCTGATCCTGCAACAGCGCAATCACCGTCGCCAGACGGTCAGACATACCACTTGTATCAGCCACGCCTTTGCAAGCCTGACGGGTCGCACGCTGCTGCTTGACGATCGACTGGCTTAGGGCCCGGTCATCCGGTGATTTTCGGCTCCAAAACGGCATAAAAACTCCTGCAGCGGCGAGTGCTGCAAGATTGGGGCCATTGTTATTCAGGTGTGTCGGCCTCTTTTGGTTCCGGAAAGAACGCACTTAAGGGTATCGCGCGGAAAAATACGACACGTTTTCTATCTGAATCTTCGAAGTTCATAATTTTCATATGACGGGTTTTGGCGACATCGGATTGAACGCGTGGGTCATAAGCGTTATAAAAATCTGGTGCGCCAATGGGATCTTTAAAAGTCTTATAATTAATGTGATGTGGTACTAATTCGTCCTCTTTCAAATATTCCAATACCTCATCTTCAATTAACAGAACAGCTTCTCCACCATCCGTCTCATAAATAGGAAATCGCTCGACAGGCTCTGCTTCGCCCTTTTCGAAAATAGCAAAAAATTGTTCTCGCAGATTGAAACTTGGAAGTCTGCACCATTCTCCGATTCCAGATGTAACCGTAATCCTGTCGGGCATTTTTTTTGAGGAAAGCACAACATTCCAGGTCTCGATTTCCTGGCCGCAACTGTTTGAAACAATAATGATATCATCCTCATCCTTATGGGTAGGATTTTTTAGTCGCGCTTCTTTATTCTCCAATCGTGCCTTTTCTTCCCAGTACCCATTTGGGTATGGCCCCGCTGAATAAGAATGTAGCTCAAGCACAGCATAGTGAACTTTCTCAAACTGAAGCTGAGCGTCAGCCACCCATCCCGTATGGAATGCAAAAAGAGTGCTTAAAATCAGTCTCCACATGACTGAGTGCTTAGCACAAACTTTTGGATTATAAAATAAACTTGGACAGGTCCTGATCTGCGGCCAGCTTGCCCACTTGCTCTTGGACATATTTGGCGTCGATTTTGACCGTTTCGCCGTCTTTGTCCGTGGCTTTAAAGCTGATATCATCGAGCAGGCGCTCCATCACCGTATGCAGGCGTCGGGCACCGATATTTTCCACACTGGCGTTCACGCTCGCCGATAACTTGGCGATTTCTTTGATGCCGCCATCGGTGAAGTTGAGGGTCACACCTTCCGTGGCCATCAGGGCCTTATATTGCTTGATCAGGCTGGCTTCCGGCTCGGTCAAGATCCGCACGAAATCCTCTTCGGTCAGGGCACGTAATTCCACCCGGATGGGCAGGCGGCCTTGGAGTTCTGGCAGCATGTCGGACGGCTTGGCCACATGAAAAGCGCCCGAGGCGATAAACAGAATATGATCGGTTTTAACAGGGCCGTATTTTGTCGATACGGTCGTGCCCTCAATGAGGGGCAGGAGATCGCGTTGCACCCCTTCGCGGGAAACATCGCCGCCGCGGGCGTCAGACCGCTTGGAGATCTTATCGATCTCGTCAAGGAAAACGATACCGTCATTCTCGGCGCGGTCGATGGCTTCGCGGGTAATGCTCTCATCATCAATCAGCTTATCAGCCTCCTCTTTTAACAGAGGACCATGGGCGTCGCCGATTTTCATCGTAACCTTTTTTTTGCGGCCCATGCCTTTAAACATCGAGGATAGGTCCAGCATGCCCATGGAGCCGCCGGGCTGCCCGGGAATATCAATGCCCTGAAAAGGTGATGACGTATCCGAGAGTTCCAATTCGACTTCGGTATCATCCAGCTCTCCGGCCAGGAGTTTCTTGCGGAACATATCGCGGGTCGCTTTGCCGGCCCCTTCTCCGGCGAGGGCGTCGAGAATCCGTTTCTCGGCTTCGATCTCGGCCTGGGCGCTGACCTGTTCGCGCTTGAGATCTCGGAGCATGGCAATAGAAGCCTCGACCAGATCGCGGATGATCTGTTCCACATCCCGGCCCACATAACCGACCTCGGTAAATTTCGTGGCTTCGACCTTGAGGAACGGGGCCTGAGCCAGTTTCGCCAGACGCCGGGAAATCTCGGTTTTGCCCACACCGGTTGGCCCGATCATTAAAATGTTCTTAGGCGTGATCTCCCCGCGTAGCTCTTCGGGCACACGCTTGCGCCGCCAGCGGTTGCGAAGGGCAATAGCGACAGCGCGCTTGGCGTCGCTCTGGGCGATGATGTGACGGTCAAGTTCGGAAACGATTTCACGGGGGGAAAAATTAGACATATTGAGAAAATAGGAAAGGGAGTTTTGAAATCAAGCCCGAAGCTGTCGTTCTACCGATATTCCTGCCCATACCGGTTTGTCATGTAGAGCGGCACGCGACGCCGGTCCCGCCAATAGGGTTGCTCAAAGGCCCAGAGCTTGGCCGAGGTCGCCACGAAGATGGCCCAGGTCAGATCGTTCTGCGCCAGGATTGTACTTTCGGACATGGAGAAAAAGAAGAATAGGAACATCCAGATAATCGCCCAATAGCTCTCAATACCGCCGCGGCCCAGCCGGTTAATGGCAAAGAGCATAGTCACCACATAATGAATGCCAAACAGCACAACAATGACCAGACCTCCGGACAGTGCAATTTCCATCCAGCCATTATGGGCCGTGGGGACGCCCCATTCCAGGGCGTTTCGCACCGCAAAAGATGGACCCAACTCTTCCTGCCAATAGGCGCCATATCCGTATCCGAGGGTCAGTTTTTCTTTGATGCTTTCGATCAATAGAACCCAGATATCGGTCCGACCGGTCAGGGTCGGGTCTTTACCGATCAGACCAAAGGCTTCTTCGGGGAAAACCAGTATAGCCAGGCTGAATAGCGTTACACCCATGACCGAGAAATACATAACAGGGATTCTAAGGATGGGGAAACGACGGAAAACGCGAATGGCTAAAAATAGAATGATCGCTAATAGTGCGGCCATCAACGCTGTTTTGGATGTGGATAATATGACCAACGCAAAGCATAAAAGGCCACCGGGTATCCAGAACCACCAGCGATCCGGACGCATGGCATAAGCACACATGGCGGCGGCCAGGCCTTTGGCCATATTACCGCCGAGATAGTTTTTCTCCACCCAGGGTCCGCGCCAGGCCCCCGCGTGAATATCCTGCATGATGGCTTTGCCGGGTTGAAGAATGCCCATCAAAAGCGTGATGATGGCCAGCAGCACAAAAACAAAAGCGACCCGCTGCACCAGCTGGCCCCAATCATAGCGCGCGGCGATGACAAACCCCAAGACTGTACCCATCATCAGGGCGATGGAGCGCCGGAAGGTCACGGCAGGGAGTTCGGACCAAATATAAGATAGGCCCATCCACATAACGCACAGAATGATCAGCGGCGTAAACGCCACCGAACGTATGGTTTGCGGTAGCGACCGTACAGACAACATCAACACCAGGCCGTAAATCGGAAACCATAAAGCGCGCGCCAACGGGTTATCGGGCACGATTTGATCCGAAGGCGGATGCGGGAAGACAATCCCGACCACGGCCCCAGAAAACCAGGCTAGAATAAAGAAAAACAGCACAGTTTCTATGGTCCGGTAGATCCGGGCCAGAACCTGGTAGCGCTGCCAGTTCAACATTTCTGCGTCGGTATAGGTAACCATGCCTGTCCGGTAGAAGAATCGATTCGTTAACGAGACTTGAGCGCACTCGTTAAGATAAAATTAACTATAAGGGTTTTTGGGCGCGGATGTAACCACACTACCCGGTCGATCCGGATATCCGCGCACCACCTCTCCCTTGTTCCCTCTCCATCAAGGAGAGGGAGGCGCTGCGGAACACGACTCTCTATTCTCCTCCCCCTGGTGGGGAGGGGTTAGGGGTGGGGGATGCCCGGCCCGTAGGATCAGCCCAGTGATATGTTTCAATCCGGGCCAATAATGTGGTGACAACCGCGCAAATTTTTTAATTCTTCTTGAACCTCAAACACCTTTTCTCTAGAGGGGGGCAATTTGGTTTTTAGTCAGGCGATTCTTTAGGGTTTCAGGGATTTTATCATGGGTAAACGCACGGATATCGAGAGCATTCTGATCATCGGGGCGGGCCCCATTATTATTGGCCAGGCCTGTGAATTTGACTATTCAGGCGTGCAGGCCTGTAAGGCCCTCAAGGATGAGGGCTATAAGGTCATCCTGATCAACTCCAACCCGGCCACCATCATGACCGACCCCGGCATGGCAGACGCGACCTATATCGAACCTATTACGCCGGAAATGGTCGAGAAGGTCATTGCCAAGGAACGTCCGGATGCGCTCCTGCCAACCATGGGGGGCCAGACGGCCTTGAACACAGCGCTCAAGCTCGAAGAAATGGGCGTGCTGGAGAAATACGGCGTTGAAATGATTGGCGCCAAGGCCGACGTCATCGACAAAGCCGAAAATCGCGAACGCTTCGCGGCGGCCATGACAAAAATCGGTCTGGAAAATCCGAAAGCCTCCATCATTACGGCCCCTGACGGCGATATCGCCCAAGGGGTGGCGGATGCCATGAAGCTACTCGAAGAGACGGGTCTGCCGGCCATTATCCGTCCGGCCTTTACGCTTGGTGGTACGGGCGGAGGCGTGGCCTATAACAAACAGGAATTTGAAGAGATCGTCCGCTCTGGTCTCTCGGCGTCTCCGACCAATCAGGTGCTCGTGGATGAGAGCCTGCTGGGCTGGAAAGAATATGAGATGGAAGTGGTTCGCGACAAGGCGGATAACTGCATCATCATTTGCGCCATTGAAAATGTTGACCCGATGGGTGTGCATACAGGCGATAGTATCACGGTCGCTCCGGCGCTCACTTTGACCGATAAAGAGTATCAGCGCATGCGTGATGCCTCTCTAGCGGTCTTGCGTGAAATCGGCGTGGAAACAGGCGGTTCAAACGTACAGTTCGGTATCAATCCCAAAGATGGCCGCATGGTCGTCATTGAGATGAACCCGCGCGTCTCCCGCTCATCGGCATTGGCGTCCAAAGCCACAGGTTTTCCGATTGCCAAAATCGCCGCCAAGCTGGCCGTCGGCTATACGTTGGATGAACTTGATAATGACATTACGGGCGCGACACCGGCCAGCTTTGAACCGACCATTGATTATGTTGTGACTAAAATTCCGCGTTTCGCTTTTGAGAAATTCCCGGGTTCTGAGGCCAAGCTCACCACTTCCATGAAATCTGTTGGCGAAGCCATGGCCATTGGCCGGACCTTCACCGAGAGCTACCAGAAAGCGCTGCGATCTCTCGAGACCGGCCTGACCGGTATGAACGAAGTGGAGATCGAAACCGAGGACGGAGATCTCGACAAGGCCATCAAATCGCGCCTCTCTATCCAGGCGCCGGACCGCATGCTGGTCGTAGCGCAAGCCTTCCGTCAGGGTTTGTCCGTTGAGAAAGTTCATCAATATACGTCCATCGATCCGTGGTTCCTGCGCCAGTTCGAAGCGCTCATGAAAGCCGAAGCCCACATGAAAGAGACAGGCCTGCCGAAAACAGAGGCCGAATGGCGC
>JAHDBU010000114.1 GCA_020630275.1 Hellea sp. | reverse complement strand
CGGTTATTGGTGGTTTCGTCTTCGCCGCCCCAAAGCTCTTTTTCCTTATGGCCGAACTTCATCAGTACGCCCCAGCCACCTGGTCCGGGATTGCCCGAACACGCGCCGTCCGTATAAATGATAAGTTCCTTGCTCAAGCGCGCAGCTCGCGAGGTAAGTGAAATTTGACGTTTTCGTCGGTCACGCGGACTTCTTTGAGGTCGACTTTGTAGCGTGATTTTAAGGCGGCAATCACACCGTCTGTCAGATATTCAGGGGCGCTGGCACCGGCCGACAGGCCAATGGTTTCGCAGACCTCTATCAGTCCCCAGTCCAGACTTTCAGCGCCAGAGACCAGCATGGCTGAATTGGCACCGGCTTTGACGGCAACTTCGACAAGGCGTTTGGAATTAGACGAGGTTTGCGATCCAATCACCATAAACAGATCACATCCTTTGGCGATTTCCTTGACCGCCGCTTGCCGATTGGTTGTCGCGTAACAGATATCCTCTTTATAGGGCAGGGCAATGGTCGGAAAACGGCCCTGAAGAATTTTGATGATCCCTTGCGTGTCATCCACTGACAGCGTTGTTTGCGTTACCAGGGCCAGATTTTCGGGATCAATGGGCGTATAATTCCGGGCGTCTTCTTCGTCTTCAATCAAGGTCATGGCGCCATCTTCGAGCTGCCCCATTGTCCCAATAACTTCCGGGTGGCCGGCATGACCTATCAAGAGAATATGAAGACCGGCTTTGCGATGTTTTTCTGCTTCCACATGGACTTTGGAAACGAGAGGGCAGGTCGCATCCAGATAATGCATATCTCGGGCTTCGGCGGCCTTGGGTACAGACTTTGGCACACCGTGCGCCGAAAAAACAACAGGCCGATTATCGGGACATTCGTCTAACTCTTCGACAAATATAGCGCCCATATTCTCAAGCCTGCTGACTACATGAGTGTTATGTACGATTTCATGGCGCACATAGACGGGGGCTCCGTATTTTTCCAATGTCCTCTCGACGATCTGAATAGCCCGGTCAACACCTGCACAAAAACCACGCGGTGCCGCCAGCAAAAGGGTTTTCTCCAATCGGTCATTTGCAGGGGATTGTGACTGCATTAAAATATCCTCATATTCCGGCAGAATTCTCATATGGGCGTTGCCCAATTCGACCGCACCATATAGTAGACATCCGCTCGGTGGTGCTGTAGCAGACAGCCGGGCGGCAGGCCATAGCCGACTCAAATTAAACCCGAAAAAAGGCAAAATGATGGGTAAAACAAAATTGTTCGCAGCGGGCGCTTTGATTGCTTTGATGGCCTTGTCCGGCTGTCGCTCGACCAAAGAAGCTCTAGCGATTGGCAAAGCCGCTGAAGCTAATCCGGGCCCATGCCCGCGTGCTTTCGCTCTTTATGACGCTGCACGCATCGTGGAAATGAAAGGTGCCGACAGTTTTTCGAATGTTGGATTTACGGGTGAGATCGGGAAAATCCGAAGCCTTTGCCGTTACTATGGCGAGGAACCGATTATTGCTGATCTGGAAATAGATATGGATTTTGGCCGTGGCCCATCTGCGACAGGCACTGAAGCGGTTTACGAATATTTTGTGGCTGTAACCCGTAAGAATGTTGCGGTTATTCATAAAGAGGTTTTCCCGATCAGCGTACGCTTCCCCGAAGGCGCGGATCGTGTTTCCAGAACTGAAAAAATTGGAAAAATCGAGATTCCGCGTGCCGGCGAAAATACCTCGGGCGTGAATTTTGAGATCATCGTTGGATTTGTGGTTACGGATGAACAGCGAGCATTTAATGCTGACGGTAAACGTTTCCGTGTTTCAGCCGGACAAACTCGCTAATAAATTCATTTACGGATTGTTGTTTTTACGCTCTTAAAGGGGCGCTATGTCTGATTCTGTTCTCAATAGATTAACCGATGTTTTCTCACAGGCCTTTGCGGATGCTGGATTTCCAGCTGAGCTTGGCGCGGTACGGGAGTCGGATCGTCCTGATCTGGCGCCTTTCCAATGTAACGGCGCAATGGCTGCAGCAGGAGTACTCAAAAAACAGGGCGAGAAAGCGAACCCACGCGATATTGCGTCAAAGATTGTGGAAGCTGTCAGTGGGCACTCGGCCATCGCTGGACTGGAAATCGCGGGTCCCGGATTTATTAATATCAATCCTAATGAAGAACTGGTCGCCGCACGAGCGAATGATCTCATTGCTGATCCAAGAACCGGCGCAACCCTTGTGAAACCGCTCAAGGTTGTCATGGATTATGGCGGGGCCAATGTCGCCAAGCCCATGCATGTCGGCCATTTGCGTTCAGCTGTCATCGGTGAAGCCCTCAAACGATTATTCCGGTTTAGAGGTCATGAGGTCATCGGCGATGTGCACCTCGGCGACTGGGGCTTGCAAATGGGGCATCTCATCTCCGAGCTGGAAGATGAACAGCCTGGTTTAGTTTATTTTGACTCGGACGTAACAGATGGCTATCCGTCCGAAAGTCCGGTCACCATGGAAGATATGGCCCGCATGTATCCTGCCGCCAGTTCCAAAGCCAAAGAGGATGAGACCCGTATGAAACGGTCTCAGGCCGCAACAGCTGAATTGCAAGCCGGGCGACCAGGTTATCGAGCTCTGCTGGATCACTTCATCAGCGTATCCATTGAGTATCTTAAACAGGGCTATGGCGACCTGGGCGTTACCTTTGATCTTTGGAAGGGCGAAGCCTCGGTGGATCCACTCATCCCCGACATGATTGAGGAGATGGAAGCTAAAGGTATTACCGAAGACAGTGACGGAGCTTTGATTATTCGCGTTGACGAAGGCTATGATTCAGAGAAACGCAAAGGTCTACCACCCGTCATGCTCAAAAGTAGTGCGGGGGCTGTGCTTTACCACACAACTGATTTGGCCACGCTTGTGGACCGGAAAAAAGAAATCGATCCTGACTTAATTTTATACATTGTCGACCAACGGCAGGCGACGCATTTTAAACAGGTGTTTAAAGCGGCCGAAATGGCGGGTTGGTATAATCTTGAGCAAATGGAGCATCTAGGTTTCGGAACGGTCAACGGCCAGGACGGCAAACCGTTTAAAACCCGGGACGGCGATGCGCTGCGCTTATCTGATCTGACACAAATGATGCGGGATGCGGCGGCAAAGCGTCTGGATGAGTCAGGTATTGGCCTAGACTATGATGAGAGCGAAAGGCGTGATATCGCCAATAAAGTCGGTATGGCAGCCCTTAAATTTGCAGACCTGCAAAATCAACGCCTCACAAATTATATCTTTGACATAGAGCGTTTTACCGCCTTCGAAGGCAAAACCGGGCCCTATATGCTTTACGCGGCTGCACGCATGAAATCTCTTCAGCGCAATGCGGCTGAAAAACATGTTGCAGCCGGAGATATTCAAATATCGCATCAATCCGAGCTCCAATTGGTGTTGGCTTTGGATGCTTTTGATAAAGCCGTTCAAAAAACCGAAGTCAGTCGCGCGCCTCACATTTTATGTGAACATCTGTTCCGTGTCGCCCAGGCCTATTCGCGGTTTTGGTCCGATTGTCCCGTGCTCAAAGATGAGGTGCCAATCGACGTAAAGTCCTCCCGTCTGGCCCTATCTAATCTGACCTTGAAACAGCTTGAACTTGGTCTCGATATTATCGGACTGGAAGTCCCCGAACGTATGTAATGAAACCCATTATCCGCAAGACAAGTCGAGCCATTTATGTGGGTTTGTTGATTTGTCTGTTGTTGATAGCGATTGGCAATATCGGCGTTATTCGGCCCAACTGGCCGTTTGAATTGTTCGTAACATTTATGCGGCAGGTTCTGCTAATCGTCATTCTATCCATTTGTATAGCGCTTTATGCCAAGAGCAGAGGCCCGGCTCTAACGCTGCTTTTTCTTGGGGCGCTATCATTCTGGCCTCTTATTCCCGGATCCAAATATGCGATTCCTGACCCGAAAATTTGTGCAAATGACGAATGTGTTACGGTCGTTTTCGCAAATCTCAGGCGAAATCCGGACGCATTTAATATGGTCAGAATGCAGGCTCGAAAACACTCCGCAGATTTGATCGCGCTAAGTGAGCTACCGCCGCTGATGACAGTTGAAAAACTCAAAACCTATCTTTCAGACTACCCTTATATTATTTTTTACGACCACGCGGATGATGGCCGGAGACTGGGCAGCGTCAAGGGCATTGCGAGTCGTCTGCCACTTGGGAGATCAAAATTAATTGCTGAAGATTACCCAAATTTTCCTCGATCAATCATAAAGGTGCCGTTGCTAACGGATCAACCGATTGAATTTTACCTGACGCATCCTCGAATTCCCTTGGCTCATGCCGGTATGCGGCGTCGAGATGCCGTTATGAGTTTGCTTAAAAAAGAAATCGGCCAGAAAGATAATTTTATCATAGTCGGAGATTTCAATCTCGTACCTTGGACGCCAACTTTCCGAGAAATTCCTGGGCGCAGGGCTGGAAATCCCCGGTGGATTTCTACCTGGAAAGACGGACTTTTGCCGCTGGGGGTTCCTATCGACCACGCATTGTTAGGTCGCTCGCTCGCGCTGGGCCGCTCCGAGGTCTTACCTCAGATAGGATCAGATCATCGCCCAATCCTGATTAGTGTCAGAATAAAGTGACTAGCCGGCTACAGCCCTTTGGTTTTCAATACCCGTTTCAAAACGGGGAGACCATTTACTCAGGCAATTCTCTATTTCAGCCTGACTGATAGGTTTCGCGAGGACTTCATTCATACCCGCTTCTAGATAACGGTTTTTCTGGCTAGGGTTGTAGTGCGCTGTGATCGCGATGATAGGGACTGGGGGCTTACCTATTCGTTTTTCAATTTCACGAATCTGCAATGTTGCCACAACGCCGTCCATTACGGGCATGCTGATATCCATCAATATCAGATCATATTGAATGTTTTTGAAGGCTTTCACCGCTTCTGCCCCGTTGATAACCGTATCCGGCGTGTAACCTGCCAGATTAAGAAAGCCTTTTAGAACTGCCAGATTAATGGCGTTATCGTCTGCGGCTAGAATCCGAAAAGGACGGGGATGCAGGTTGTGAGGCCCTTCACCGGTTTGACCAGCGGGCTGAATTTCACGTCTTAGCGGTATATATTCTGCAATCGCTCCGGTTAAGTCTTCGGTTCGACCCGGCCAGCGGATAACCTGATTGACGCCCAACGGTTGAAAAGTCGAAAGGTAACCCATAGGATGGTCTTGGGTAGTTAAAATGATTTTAGTTTCAGCTATGGGCGGGTTTTGTCTTACCTTTGTAACAAATTCATAGCTCGTCATATCGCCCAAGGAATAATCACAAATAACCAAGGCAAGGGACGTATTTGATTCTTGGGCATGGCGTAAGACCGAGAGCCCTTTCTCACCGTTTGAAACAAATATCGGTTTCAAACCGGCGGATATTAGCTGCGTATTCAGTTGCGAGCTGCTGGTCTCATTGGCATTGACAACAAGAACTAAAGCTTCATCAAAGAGCTTGCTTCCTCTATGCATCATTTCATACTCCATCCACATTGCAACGAGCGAAATTTAACGCAAAGTTGCCCCAATTTTTCGACGCCGAGAACTTTTGGTGTCGATAACGGATAGGTTGAGTAAAATTGATTTCCCGATGGTGAACAATTAGAGTTAACGAAACCGAAAATGGCTATTTTTCTACTAAATATTGTAAAAATGAGTGACTAAACTCAAAAATTAAAGTCAATTATAGCGCAAACATCTTGCGAAAAATCTGTCATTGTGAGAAACATCAAACATCCATCGGGAGAGAGTCGTAGCTAAGAATGACCGCCGAAGGCGCAACCGTCACCGGAAACGCTCAGGCAAACGGACCGATAGAA
>JAHDBU010000113.1 GCA_020630275.1 Hellea sp. | reverse complement strand
GACCAGATATTACCCTTTCTAATCTCCCGATTATCAATGGCAGCGCAAATATTCCGGTTCATATCATGATTTTTATGGCGTTAGGGGCGGCCCATGCGATTATTTTTTGGGCCCTTATTCCCGATTGCGTGGAGTTCGGTCAGCGCGATAGCGGCTACCGCTCTGAAGCCGGTGTTTATGGTTCCGCACTGATTTCTCAAAAACTCACAGGGGGACTAATGGCCTTGATCATTGGTTTTGTTATTTCGTCATTCGGCGTTACCGAAGAAGCCAGCGTAACCGCAGAGCACGGTGAAAGTTTTAAAAACTTTATCGCCATTTGCCCGCCATTACTAATGCTTTTGACAACCATCCCGATTATGATGTTGCCGATGGATCGGGACTCTCATAAAAAACTTATTGGTCAATTGGAGTAAGATAACCCATGGTAAGAATGATCGACGTTGCCAACCATGCAGGGGTTTCCCTTAAGACCGTTTCTCGTGTTCTCAATAATGAACCTCATGTTCAAGACGCACTTCGAAGTAAGGTTCATGCCTCTGTTAAAGAGCTGGGATATATACCGAGTGCTTCAGCGCGCAGTCTGCGGAGCAGCCGAACCTATACATTCCATTTGATTAGCCGGACTGTCGAAGGCAATTTTGTCAATACGATACAATCCGGTGCAGTCAGAGCCAGCCAAAAACACGGCTACAATCTGATAGTCTCCCTCATGGGTTTTGAAACGCTCAATGAACCGGAGGCCCTTGAGAGATGGAGTAAATCATTCCTGATCCAGAAAAGGCCGGATGGTGTAATTTTAGTTCCACCCTATTCCGATAGCCCTTTGTTCAACGAAATCATCAATAAGGCCGGTATTCCGATTTCCCGCATTGGCCCGAATGAAATCGACGATATGAATAACGTCAATATAACCATTGATGACGGTGTGGCCGCCAAAGAGGCAACCAACCACCTGATTTCACTCGGGCATCGCCGCATCGGCTTTATCAGAGGTTACGAAGATCATGGTGCTACGCATAAACGATTTAAAGGATATAGCGACGCACTGCAGGAAGCCGGGATTGATCTGGATCCCTCCCTCGTCAAACCAGGAATGTTCAGCTTTGAGAGTGGTATGAATGCAGGGCTAGAATTACTATCCATGAACAACCGACCCACAGCCATTTTTGCAGCCAATGACGATATGGCGGCCGGTGTCATCGTGGCAGCCTATCGTAACAACATCAAAGTCCCCGAGGCAGTGTCGGTTATGGGATTTGATGACTCTGAACTAGCCGAACGTATTTGGCCGACGCTGTCGACAATTCGCCAACCTCTGTTAAGATATGGAGAGCAAGCCGTTGAGTATTTAGTCAATCGTGCTGGTAACAACTCCAAAAAGAAATCAGACAGACCGTCATGGACTGACATACTAGACTATGAATTTATTTTAAGAGAGTCGACGGGCCCACTGAACGAGTACAGCATAACATAATTGACACCGCTGTCATTTCAGATATTTCTGTGCATATTCAGATTAAGTACATGAAAAACGTGCAAAAGAAAACGGAGATGAATATGCTTCGAATAATAGGAATTTCCCTGACGGCTCTTGCGCTAAATTCAGCGTTTGCCGCATCAGCATATTCTCAGGATTCTGAGACATCCGCAGCAGAGGACGAGATTATCGTTCGCGGCAGCACTGTCTGGGAAAGTCACGAAGGCCTCGACGCCTTTAGAAATGGCGATTTCGAGAAAGCCGAAATAGAGTTTGAAAAAGAATTTAAGTCTCTCAAACGGGCCCGCAGCGCGACTGAAAATGCAGCAATTGCGGCTGACATTGGCTTTGACCGGGCCCAAGATGTCGGTCAGGCTAGCATCAGCGGAGGAGGTTCTGGGGGACCCGCTGGAGGACCACCTCCTGAAGCAAGTGCGGTAAACGCTCCAGACCTGGGCGTAAACGGTAGTTTTAGCAGTCGACGTTCGGAAGGACGCACCGTATTTAACGACGGTAAAGTAACGGAACAGGATTTCGCCTTTTCGAAATACATGTCCGGCCTGTCAGAAGTGAAACTTGGTAAAATAGATGAGGCAAAATCATCATTCAAAACATCACTAAGATACGACAAATCGAATTATGATGCGAGAATGCGCCTAGGCCTCATATATGTGCTAGAAAATGATTTCGATAAAGCTGCCGACCAGTTGGAGAGCTTGGAAAAACTTCGAAGTAAATGCAAAGCCAAGGATTGCGAGGATTATGAAGATATTCTTGGCTCTGCGAAAACCCTGGCGCAAAACATAACAAATAAATTGCGAAACCAATAAAACTGAAAAGGAAAAACAATGAAAAAGCTGATTTTATCCTTAGCGGGAACACTGTTGGCCTCGACCATGTCGGTCACACCCGTCAGCGCTCAAGGTAGCTCAATGTCATTGATGCATAATCCCAATGCGATCGAATGGGAACACCGTGGAAACGATAAAAAAATGTCTGTCGTTGAAGCTGACAATCCTTCGGGGCAAGCCATCAGTGCACGCATAAAGAAACGCAAGACGAACCCTTGGGATACAGCGCTTTGGTTTGAATTAGCCGATGGCGCGAAAAAAGGTGACAAAGTCTCTATTTCGTTCTGGGCAAGAACCGCCAAAGCTCCAAAAAGCCAGGATAATGCAGAGATAGTCGTTTTTGTCGGCCGAAACGAAGAGCCATATGACTACGTGATTAGTGAAGACATAATGCTGGAAAATGAGTGGAAACTATATACGTTAGAAGGCGTCGCTGATGCAAAATTTGCGGAAGGGCGAATGAAGGTAGAGTATCAGCTGGCCAAGCACAAACAGACAATTGAGTTTGGACCGGTATTCGTCAACAATATGGGGCCTACTGTTCCGTAATTTGTCTTTTTCGAAACCGTAAAAAAGGCCGGGTAAAGTTCCCGGCCTTTTTTTATTTTAACATATATACCGACTTAGCAATTACCAATAGTACCAGTAGAGCGCGATCAGAATGATAGCTATAATGATTGACCAGATATTGAAGCTAGACTTCGTGGCGAAACTAACATCACCTTGTTTCAACAATTGATCCTCGCGCGGGGCATTTGTTGCTGCCGAAACAACCAAAGCGAGAACCATACAGAGCAAGAAAATCACCCAAATTCTATTTACAAAGCTTAGCTGTGGCACAAAAACTTTCAGAAGAATTGAAGCGGCTACAGAAACAAACAGAGCTGTAAAGGCACCATATTGATTTGAACGTTTGAAAAACATTCCCAGCAAGAACACTGCGACCACACCAGGCGCAATAAAGCCAGTATATTCCTGAACGGTTTGGAAAGCGCTGTCGAAGCCTCCCAAGAAAGGTTGCGCTGCAGCAACAGCGATAACCATTGCAATCACCGCAACGATCCGCCCAACGCCAACATAATGCCCCTCACTCTCACCTGGCTTCAGCATGGACTTGTAAATGTCCATAGTAAAGATTGTCGAGATCGAGTTCACCATTGACGCTAATGAAGAAACGATCGCGGCGATTAGAGCGGCGAAAATAAGGCCCCTTAAACCCTGAGGCATAAGGCCCATGACCGATGGATAAGCAGAGTCTGTTTTCGCATCCAAAGCTGCCTTATCCAATTGCCCAATTTCGGGCGCTGCCAGCATGACAGCCGCAATACCTGGTAAAACAATAATCAGCGGCATAATTAATTTCAAGGCAGCCGCGAATACCAGGCCTTTTTGTGCTTCAGGTAAGTCTTTAGCTCCGAGCGCTCTTTGAATGATGTACTGATTAAATCCCCAATAATTTAAGTGCAGGATCCAAAGTCCGCCCAGAAGAGTCCAAATTCCCGGCAAAGTCTCATATCCGAATTGCCCCGGCTCGAAGATCATATCGAACTTCTCTGGCAATTCTGTATGAAGGCGAGTGAAACCATCAAAGAAGCTACCGCCTCCAATCATTTGGAGCGTAAGTATGGCTATAATAATACCACCAATGATCAATATCACGACCTGAATGATATCCGTAAGCGCCACGGCCTTCAGGCCGCCAAAGATTGAATAAGCAATAGCAAATGCTCCCATGAGCGCCATAGCCACCACGATATTCACACCTGTCAGCGTATTTACGGCAATTCCGCCAAGCCAAAGGACCGTCGTTAGATTAACGAGCGTATAAAGTGCGATCCAATAAATGGACATCGTCGTTTTGACGCCTGTACCAAACCGCTGGTCCAAAAACTGAGGCATGGTGTAGATTTCCCGTTTCAGAAAGATCGGCAGGAAAAATTTCGCCACCAATATCAATACGATTGCCGCTTGCCATTCATAGGCGGCGATCGCGAGGCCTATTCGATACCCCTCACCGGACATTCCTATGATCTGCTCGGCTGAAATGTTTGCCGCAATTAGGGAAGCCCCAATCGCCCACCATGGCAATGATTTGCCCGCAAGAAAATAATCTTCTGTGTTTTTAACGGTCCCCTTCGGAACACGAGATACATATTGCGCGACTGCAAACAACATGATCGCATAAACGGCAACAACGGCCATATCCAATGTATTGAGTAACATGTCTTTCCCCTACCGCTTTTTGAATCGGTTCACACGGCATTTCAGCCTGTTCCGCGATCTCGATAGATGAGAATTGATAACGTTGTCAATCGTTAAAATAATCTCTCACATGACTTACACTTGGCATGAAATATACTTCAAATTGCTTTAGTAGATTCCCTGTAGATCACCTGATATCGTAAAAGAACGGGAGAGATTTTTTTAGGAACTGTTTTATGAATCTGGCCTAAAATTTCCACGGCTCTTTGCGCCATTTCTCGTGTGGATTGATGCACAGTCGTTAAAGCAGGATAAACAATGCGAGCAATAGGAGAATCGTCAAAACCGACGACAGACAATTGATCTGGCACTCGTAAGTTGAGTTTATATGCGGCAGCTAGACAGCCGGCAGCCATCTCATCATTCGCAGCAAATATAGCTGTTGGCCTTCTTGAGCTATTCAACAATGTCTCTGCATGAACTCGTCCGGACGCATAAGTGAAGTCTCCGGATTCAATCCATTTTCGTTCAATTGGGATTTTCGCTGCATCTAACGCATCAAAGTAGCCCTGTTTTCGTCTCTGACTTATTGATAGAGTCGAAGGGCCACCAATAAATGCGATGCGCTCATGGCCATTTTCAATCAGATGGGTTGTTATGTCAAAAGCAGCCAACCTGTCATCGATACCGATCCTGAGACTATTCTCAATTTCCAATTCCGTTCCCACCCGTACGAAATTTACGCCTGCAGATTGCAGTTTACCAATAAGCACAACATCATCTGATTGCGGAGGCGTTAGGATCACACCTAACAACCCTGATTGACCGGCAAGCCGCGCTAAAGACTCCTCATCAAAAGGGTTTTCAACGATCAAATTATAACCCGCATTTTGGCATCCAATCATTGCGCCGAGTTGAATATCATCACTGTAATTGCGACTTGGATTATTTACCAAGAGTGCCACCACATTTTGGCGTTTCGAACGAAGACTGCGCGCAGATAGATTGACACTGTAGTTTAATGCCTTGGCTGCTTTGAGCACTTTCTCTTTTGTGGCCGGTCTAACGCCCTCTTCTCCATTCAGGACTCGCGAAACGGTTTTAAACGAAACCCCCGCTTTTTTAGCTACATCAATGATTGTGGTCATACGCTCACAATATACCCCCCAGACACATTTGACAAGGTTGTCATTTTTTCATATCCCTCGACCATAGTTTAATAAATAAAGGGATGTTTGGGTGTATTTGGGCATCGACATAGGGACTTCCGGGGTCAAAGCCGTATTGGTTGATGAAGAACAGATCATCGTCGATCAAGCAACAGCCCCT
>JAHDBU010000011.1:23332-33680 GCA_020630275.1 Hellea sp. | reverse complement strand
ATAAAATGGATGAAATCCAAAGCCCATAATTGTGTCGACTGACCCGCAAAGAGGACCGCATTGCCTAATACAGGCAGCGCAATAAAGACGGAGCAGATGCCAGCAATTATCTGATGTTCAAAGAATGATTTGGCCCGGCTAAGATAAATCAGAGCCATCAGTCCGCAGACCTGGACTAGGCTGATAAACCAGGTGTTGAAGCTTTGGATCCAGCCCCTGTGTTCAGCCAATGCGATTAATTCATCCTCGTTCCGTCCGATTAATTCTTGCCAGACATCGTCTAGCAGCATCGCATACCAGAAATATCCCCATTGGGTGAACGCGACGGTAGCCAAACAGATGGCTAGGCCCAGCATTACGGATTTCGACTTAGTCCATGCACTCAACATGGTTTAGAAAATGCAATATAAGTGCCCGAAACAGCATGTCACAGAATTGTGAAGTATTAAATCAGGCTGTCTTCGGAGATCCATTCATTGTTTCCGTTGAAGTAAAAGCCTTCCACATTACGTACTGTATCGATGCCCCAGACATCATGTTCGACACGATAAGTCCCATCACTTATTTCCGTGATTGTATATTCGTCCCGATTTCCGTCATAGTTTACCTGATCAAAACCGCTGCGGCCGTTAATGGTATCATTGCCAACACCGCCATAGAAAAAGTCGTCGCCGGCACCGCCGTTCATAGTGTCACTACCAGGTGTTCCGTTGATGACGCCGTCCGCATCGACCCGGTAAACAGGCAATCCGTCCGTCGCGGCTATTGCCTGAGCGACCGTCATGGACTCGCCCGATCGGCCGAACAGGATCATGTCAATGCCTTCGATTGTCTTTATACCCCACATTGCATGGGACATAGTTGTGGTTCCGTCTGTATTGGCAGTAAATGTCCACTCTATGACATCGCCATCGACGTTAAGCGTATCGTTATTGCTGCGGCCAGTAATCGTATCATTCCCACGAAGAGAATAAAACGTTGTATCAGTCGTGTCCCCAACTAGAGTATTGTTTCCGTTTGTTCCCGTGTAGATGCCATTTACCATGGTCCCGCCGGTTGGGCCGGTTGAGGCAGCCAAAGCGTCGGCCATTGAATACCAGCTGGTTTCACCCTGAAACCACAGTCCGTCAATATCAGTGAGCGTGTCTGTTCCTCGGGTCGGATGGGTTACAGTTACGGAACCATTGGCATTTTGAGTGAAAACGTAATCTGAAAGCTGACCTGCATAGTCTACCTGGTTATAAGCCCCACCATTTCCATCAATGGTATCATTGCCACGAGAGCCAACAAAAACATCATTGGCAGCTGTTCCAATCAATGTGTCATTTCCGTTTGTCGGTGTATTTCCAGTATTACCACCTCCGGCAGCAAGCGCGTCAACCATGGAATACCAAGCCCCTTCGCCTTGAAACCACAAGCCGTCAATATCAATAAGCGTATCGGTTCCCCGTGTTGGATGGGCAACGGTCACGCTGCCATTTGCATTTTGGGTAAACGTATAATCAGAAAGCCGACCCGAATAATCTACCTGATTATAGGCCCCACCATTACCGTCTATCGTTGTGTCGCCTTCGAGATCGGTAAAGATGTTATTCGTGTTGGTTCCAGTTAGAATGTTGCCATTGCCACCACCAGTCTGGGCGATAGCTTCGTCAGCCCCGTACCAAGCCGCTTCGCCTTGAAACCAGAAACCCTCAATGCTGATGAGTGTATCGGTTCCGAGCGTCGGGTGCTCGACAGTTATAGTCCCGTTCGCGTTTCGGGTTATTACGTAATCCGAAACTTGACCAGGGTAGTCAACCTGATCATATTCGCTATCCAGTCCCCGGTAATTTGTAACCCCAGGTGTTTTAATGAAGATGGCCATTCCCGCCTCTGTTCAAAATTGATAATTCACTTAAACAGTTGCAAGAATGACGCCAGTTTCGCCTTATGGGTTAAAATATTTAGACCAGATCAGTCACTGCAATCCACTCGTTATTCCCATTGAAGTATAGGCCTTCCACATCGGTAAATGTATCCGTGCCCCAAACTTCATGGGCTATCGTATATGAGCCATCGGCATTTTGCGTAATGTCGTATTCATCGCGCGTTCCGTCATAGTTCAACTGATCAAATCCGTCGCGTCCATTATAGCTGTCATCACCTACACCGCCATAGAACATGTCCGTCTGATTTGAGCCAGTCATCACGTCGTCGCCAGCGGTGCCGTTAATAACGCCGTCGCCATCGACCCGGAAGGTCGGAAGACCATCTGTTGCGGCTATCGCTTCAGCAACGGTCATGGTGCTGCCTGAACGCATAAAGGTTAGCTGTTCAACATCGGTGATCGTATTTTCTCCCCAAGTCGCATGGGATAATGTAACGGATCCGTCGTTATTCTGGGTAAATGTCCATTCGATGACATCACCATCAAGTCGGAGCGTATCCTGCCCACCATTTCCATCGATGGTATCGGATCCCATGCCGACATAAAATGTTTCGGCGTTATTGCTACCTGAAAGGGTATCATCACCAGTCGTGCCCGAGTAAATGCCATTGGTCATCGTACCGCCCGATAGAACGCTGCCCGTATCAACAGGTTCTTCGACAGCAGGTTCTTCAACAACAGGCTCGTTATTATTACGATCAGGCCGGTTTCCACGGCCGTTTCCACGTCCATTCCCGCCGCCGTCATTGGTCGGTTCTTCTGTCACAGGTTCTTCGATGACCGGTTCCGTTACGACTGGTTCTTCTACAATGGGTTCTTCTATCACGGGTTCTTCGATCACAGGTTCTTCTACGACCGGCTCCTGAACAACGGGCTCTTCAGTGACGGTTCCGGGTATCGTTCCTTCTGCAATCCGTATTGCATCGGCCATTGAATACCAAGCAGCCTCTCCTGTGAACCAGAGTCCGTCTATGTCGGTTAGTGTATCTGTTCCTAATTGCGGGTGAAAAACCGTAACCGATCCGTCTGCGTTTTGGCGAAATGTATAATCCGCAAGAGCCCCATCGAAATTGACCTGATTGTAGGCGCCGCCATTTCCATCAATAGAATCGTTGCCCTCGCTACCCAGAAAGACATTATCAATATTGGTACCTGTCAGGTCGTCATTACCGTCAGTACCGATAATTGTCGGATCAGGTGGGAGTTCGCCGCCACCGGCCAAAGCTATAGCATCTTCTACAGAATACCATGTTGCGTCACCAATAAACCAAAAGCCTTCAATGCTTGTTAGCGTGTCAGTTCCGAGCTCAGGATGAGAGACCGTTATCGTGCCATTAGCGTTTTGCGTGATGTCATATTCCGAGACGCTGCCTGGATAATCAACCTGATCATATTCGGCATCTGTGCCAAGATAGTTCTGGTTACCCCGTGTTTTTATAAAAACGGCCATTATTTGTATCCTTTTAGATCAATTTCCCACTATTCCCCCTAAATCATGCAATTTCCCCGCCAAATACGCCTAAGGGGGGAATTCCATTTATCTGCCGTTCATAAAAAAAGGCCGGGATAAACCCGGCCAGTTGAGTGTCGAAGTTTTTAAGGTTTTGTTAGCCAAAGAACCCATTGATATTGATGAATTCATTAGCGCCATTGAAGAACAAGCCTTCCATATTGACCACAGTATCTGTGCCCCAGATGTCACTGACAAGTGTGACAGATCCGTCGGCATTCTGGAAGATATTGTAGTCGGCAATGAAGCCGTCAAATGTGGCTTGGTCGAAGCCAGCACCACCATCCATGAAGTCGTTACCGACACCTCCGTAGAAGGTTTGTGCTCCAGCATCACCGACCATAACATCATCAAAAGGTGTACCGTTGATCTGGCCATCAGCATCCAAACGGAAAGCTGGCAGGCCAGCAGTTTGAGCGATAGCATCAGCGACAGACAGGGTCTGTTGTGAACGTGAGAAGATGATATTTTCGATACCAGAGATAGTATTCACTCCCCAGGTAGCGTGTTGCATG
Organism: Hellea sp.; assembly: GCA_020630275.1. GTDB lineage: Bacteria > Pseudomonadota > Alphaproteobacteria > Caulobacterales > Maricaulaceae > JACOMS01. Next base: position 29,725 of record JAHDBU010000011.1, on the reverse strand, counting down.
TTGACTGTGCCGTCCCCATTATTGAAGAATGTCCATTCGACAAGGTCTCCGTCGACGATCAAAAGGTCGTTGTTCGAGTTGCCGACAACACTGTCGCCAATTCCCATGCCCAAGTAGAATGATGTCGCGTCAGCGCCACCTACCAGAGCATCTACACCATTCGTCCCTGTGTACACACCGTTCTGGAATGTACCGCCTGATGGTCCAGTTGGAGCCGGCGTAGGTGCTGGCGTTGGAGCCGGCGTCGGAGCCGGGGTAGGTGCTGGTGTAGGAGCGGGAGTCGGTGCAGGCGTCGGTGCTGGAGCGCCACCACCTGCGATCGCTAACGCATCCGCCATTGAGTACCATTGACCTTCGCCTTCAAACCAGAATGCGTCGATATCAACCAGCGTATCTGTACCAGAAGCTGCACCTGAAACAGTAACACTGCCGTCGGCGTTTTGACTCATAGAGACATCATTAATACTTCCAAAATAGTTGGCTTGGTTATAAGCACCGCCATTGCCGTCAATGTAGTCATTGCCTGCGCCTCCAAAGAATACATTATCAACGTTCGCACCGATCATAGTATCATTACCATCTGTACCGATCTGGAACGGATCAGCGTTTGGCGGTGTCGGCGTTGGGGTAGGTGTCGGCGCGGGCTCAACCGGAGTCGGCTCTACTGGTGTGGGTTGAACGGGTGTTGGTGTCACTGGAGTACCAGTGCCAGCGTCAATACCGACCAATCCAAGTGCATCGTTCAATGAGTACCATTGAGCATCGCCCCCAAACCAGAAGCCGTCGATATCTTCGATTGTGTCAGTTCCATATTCCGGATGAACAACACTGATCGTACCGTTTGTATTCTGATATATAGTGTATTCGTAAATGCTACCATCAAAGTTGACCTGATTGTAGTCACCGCCATTACCATTGATGTAGTCATCGCCGTTTCCGGAGTAGAACTGGTCGTTATTATTAGAGCCGAAGAGGTCGTCATTACCATCGGTACCAAAAATAACGTCTGGATTAATCGGGTCGACCGGCGTTACAGGAGTTGGAGTTGGAGTAGGGACTGGTGCCGGCGCTGTAGATTGCGCCAGGGCGTCTTCCATTGAAACCCATGTGCTGGAGCCCAGGAACCAGAAGCCTTCTATACTATGTAACGTATCAGTACCAAACTCTGGGTGAGAGACTGTGACAGAGCCGTCGCCGTTTTGTGTGAATGAATAATCTGACAAAACACCTTCATAGTCGACTTGGTCGTAGACATTGTTTTGACCGCGGAACGTAGAATTGCCGCTCCCCCACTTAGTAAATACAGCCATTGTTATCTCCTCGAAAAAACTGTTGTTGAAGAGAAAGCAACGGGCGTGCCAACCGTAACAGGGGAATTAACCATAATTCTTAACAGACTATAATTAATTTGCGCGGATTCTCGTCAGAAGGGAGGTCAAAATTCCCCTGAGACGGGTAATCTTGGTTAAGAAAAAACCTGAATGTTTCATTCTGGGATTTACGAAAAGTTATCTAAACTTGTGTAGGCCTGTCTCAAAATAAAACTAAAACATATTAGGTGATACAGGTGGCAGAGAATCGTTCAAACGATCGTGCCGAACGTCGAGCAGGTCTTGTTTACAAGGCCCGACGATTGGTGAAAAAAGACTTGAGAGGCGTCGCTGCCTTCAGTTTGGTCATTAATATACTCATGCTGACGGGTCCGATTTACATGTTGCAGGTCTATGACCGCATCTTGACCTCCCGAAGCATGGTGACCCTCATTGCGATTACGGTCCTTATGATCGGTTTATTTGTCGCCATGGGCATCATGGAAATGTACCGTTCCAAGGTATTGGCGAGAACGGGGCTCAAATTTGAACAAACAATGGGGCCTTCCACCCTGCGACTATGGTTGTTGCGCGGACATAATTTCCCCAAAGGCATGCCTTCGCCCATGAGAGATGTGGCGACCATTCGAAAATTTTTGTCGGGTTCAGCGCCGGGATCATTTTTTGATATCCCTTGGACTCCGATTTACTTGGCCATTATCTTTATGTTGCACCCATTACTGGGGGTATTAGGGGCAATCGGTGCTATTATCTTGATCGTCGTCTCTATATTCAACGATCGTGCGGTCAGAAAGAACGCCAAAAACGTCGCTGGATTAACGGCCGAACAAGAAGTTCTGACGCATCAGGGCCATGAAAGCTATGAAACTGTATTGTCGATGGGCATGCGGCCTCAGATTGTCGATAAATGGACAGAGCTATCAGGGCGCGAACAAAGAGAAATTTTAAAGGTGTCGGATGCTACAGGCGCGGCGCTGGCCTTTTCCAAGTCATTCCGCATGATTATTCAGTCAGCCATTCTTGGGCTAGGCGCTGCTCTAGCCTTGCAGCAAATCGTTAGCCCAGGGGCTATGATTGCCGCGTCTATTCTTTTGGGGCGCGCTTTGGCACCCGTTCAAACGGTTCTGGGACAATGGCAGCAGTTTAAAGGCGCCACCCAAGCCTATAAACGTCTGTCAAAATTCCACGAAATGACGGCGGAAACCGCTACAGGTACAAACCTGCCACGTCCGCAAGGACATTTGACCGTTGAACAGGTCGTGGCTGCGCCTCCTGGTGTGAAGAAAACTGTATTAAACGGGATCAGCTTTAATTTGGCTCCTGGTCATTCCATGGCTGTTATCGGACCGAGTGCATCGGGGAAGTCGTCTTTAGCCAAGTTGCTGGTCGGTCTTTGGATGCCTGTCGCAGGCAAGGTCCGTTTAGATGGCGCGACTTTGGACCAATGGGATAAAGATCTGTTGGGACAATATGTTGGTTATCTTCCGCAGGAAGTGACTCTTTTCGCAGGGACGATTGGACAGAATATCGCTCGCTTCACCCCCGGTGCGACCGAGGCTGATATTATTGCCGCGGCTCAAGAGGCTGGTATTCATGAACTGATCCTGCGACTGCCGGGCGGATATGACATGCCTATTACGGGCGGAAGCCTGTCAGGGGGGCAAAAGCAGTTGATCGGTCTAGCGCGGGCATTATTCGGGCGTCCGAGCCTTGTGGTCCTAGATGAGCCCAACTCTAATCTCGATAATAATGGCGAGAAGGTCCTGAAGGACGCCATTATACGTATCAAAGCTCGTGGCGGTAGCGTGATTGTCATTGCTCACCGTGCAGGTGTATTAAATGCCGTTGATTATCTCTTGGTTCTCGAAGAAGGCAAACAGGTGGCCTTCGGTCTTCGCCAAGGTGTCTATAAATTCCTAAATGCTCGAAAGAACGCCGCAACACAACGTGGTGGTGAATTGCCGATGGCTGCAGGTCAAGCGGCCCAATCAGATGGTGCGACGCGTCGCGTACCTTTGCGACCGATCTCGCAGGCACAAATCAATCAAATTCAACAGGCGCAAAAAGCCCAACAGGTGCAACCTCAACCTAATGCGCCTAATGTCGGAGGAGCTGCCTGATGACCCAGCAATATCCTGAATTTGCGCGAAATCTTACTAAAACTGGCCGCTATATGCGGGGTGGCATATTCATGATGGCCGTCCTTGGCATTGGTGTTGTCGGTTGGTCTATGGCTTTCAAAATCCAGAACGGCATTATCGCGCCGGGTACGGTGATCATCGAGGGCGAAACCAAAACCATCCAGCATTTGGAAGGCGGAACAATTCGCCAGGTCCACGTACGCGATGGCGATGTTGTCAGCATCGGGGACCCTCTTGTTACGCTGGATACGACTGTATTGTCGTCTAATCAGGCGCAGTGGTCGCGCCAACGGCTTGACCTTATGGGCCAGATTGCCCGTCTCGAGGCTGAAAAGAACGACCAGTCCCGAATCTCGTTCCCCAAAGCTCTTTTGGGAAATGGGCCGGATGTACAATCCATCGTTTCAAATCAAAACTCTATTTTTGAAGCGCGCCGCGCAGTGATCGGCGCCACTCAATCCCAGATCAATGAGCGTCGCTTGCAATATGACAGCCAAAAACAAAGCCTGATGCAGCAAGCCAGCGCGCAACAAGACCAACTCCGAATTCTCGAAGACGAGCTAGGCCGTTTGCGACGGGGATTGGAGCAGGGTGTGGTCGCCCGCGTCCAGTATGATGCCAAAGAGCGCGAACGAATTTCGATCCAAGGTCAGGTCGCGACATTGAATACAGAGATCGCCCGGATCGATAATCAAATCCGGGAAACCTACTCCAGTTTTGAGCAGTCCATGCAGGAACGTGAAGAACGGGTTTTCCAGGAATTACGGGAAGCCCGGGCCATGCTTGCCGATGTGTCTGAGAAAATGAAAACGGTGAACTACCAGCTAACCAACTCCGTGATCAAATCGCCAGTCGAAGGTCTGGTCCACAATCTCCAACTGACCACAGTTAACGGTGTCGTGAAGCCCGGAGAAGATCTCCTGCAGATTGTCCCGAATACGGACCTATACTCCATCAAGGCTAGCGTCAGCCCGACCGATATTGACCAGATCAAATCCGGTCAGGAGGCCATGGTACGTTTCTCGGCTTTCAATCAGACCACCACACCGCTTGTCGCAGGTCGGGTCAGCTATAAACCGGCAGATCACATCATCGATCAATATACGGGCATGCCCTATTTTGAGGTTAAGGTGACTGTCGCGCCGGAAGAATTTGAACAGCTTAACGGTTTGGTTCTACAGGCCGGTATGCCGTCTGAGGTTTACCTACAGACTGAGAAGCGCTCCGTGGCCAGCTATCTGGTAAAGCCAATCAAGGATGCCATGACGCGGATCGGACGGTCTGAATAATGCGAAAGCTCTTAACAGCACTCTTGGGCACGACCCTTCTGACTTCATTCAGCGCTGATGCTATCACGCTCGAGGAAGCTCTTCGTGCAGCCTATGAGTCCAACCCGGAAATTATGGCGTCGCGCGCGCGTCTTGCCGCCGTGGATGAAGGTTATAATCTGGCCAAATCACAAGGTGCTGCGACGCTCGACCTAGAAGGTTTCTACGGGGCGAGCCGCCGCAAGCGTTCGACAATTTTTTCCAGTCAAACCGTGCAAGAAGAAGATGTGGGCGGAGAATTAGGGCTGTCATTGACTAAACCGCTCTATCAAGGTGGTCGTGTCAAAGCCTTAAAGGAACAGTCTAAAGCCGATATTGAAGCCGCGCGTCAGACTCTTCGGACCGTGCAGCAAAAAGTGTTTCTTGAAACAACGACAGCCTATATCGACGTGGTATTTGATCAGGAAGTGTTGAAACTTCAGCAAAAGCACAAAACTATCCTGTCTGAGATGGAAAGCCTTGTTACGACCCGCGAAGAAATCGGAGTCGGGACACAAACAGATATCTGGCGGATTAAATCTCGCGCGTCGGCCATTGAAGGCGACATTACGCGAGCGGAAACAGCTCTGTCTGTTTCGGAAACTGTCTTCAATCAAGTGACGGGCAAAGCCGCAGATAATATGAATTGGGGACGGAGTTTATCCGTTCCACAAAGTGTCGAAGGCGCGTTGCAGCTCGCGCGTCGCAATAACCCGCGACTATTCGAAGCTTTATCCAGAGAAGACTCGGCTAAAGCAGCCATTGATGTTGCCAAATCCGCTTATAAGCCGACTGTGGCGCTGGTTGGGAACACATTCATTACCGATGAATCCCTCGAAGACTATAGAGATTATGATGTGGACGGCGTGACCGTGGGACTAAACTTGCGTATGCCGCTCTTAAGTGGGGGAGCCACAAAAGCTCGGGTAAATTCAGCTAAACACCAGCTGGCGTCACGCAAGTTTGAAACGGCACTTGTAGAGCGTGGTATCAAATCAGCGGTCGAGCAATCTTGGGCCCAATATAAGGGTGCTTTGACCGTCCGCGAGTCCATTAAGCGACGCATGGAAAATGCCGATAAAACCTACAAGAATATCAAGATCGAATTTGAGCTTGGCACAAGAACTATTTTCGATGTTGTGGAAGCTGAACAGGACTATTTGAATTCACAGGTCGAATTTCTGCAAAGTCGTCGCGACGCCGAGCAGGCGGCTGCGCTTCTTTTGGCATCCATGGGTATGACGGATACAATTCCCCACATTCAGCAATTGCCACCAAGCGGCGCGACGCAGGCCACGTCACCTGCTTATGCATCTCTGGTGAAGTCAGATTCGCCATATGAGTTAAAACGGGCTATTCCTGTTAAAGCGGCTCAAATTGAGAACCTGCCAGTTCAAAGGGTTATCCCCACCGACAAACCAAAAGTCTTTGCGGCCCAGACCAAAGCGGAACCAAGCACTGATTTGGGATTGCGTTTACGGACACGTTCTGTGCCCCAAACTATGGCTGTGCCGACGATCAGCCGACCGACTGTCAGTCGCGAACAGATATATGCGTCAGTCGCCAAGACGGATTCGCCGACAGCGCTGGCTCGTAAAATCATCTTTCCGAAGG
>JAHDBU010000011.1:0-23232 GCA_020630275.1 Hellea sp. | reverse complement strand
GTCGCCAAGACGGATTCGCCGACAGCGCTGGCTCGTAAAATCATCTTTCCGAAGGTCGCTACCAAGCCGCTTGTCGTAAAATCGCCGAACATTGTCAGATCGACACCGATGGCGGCCGTTCAATCCGTTCCGAAGACAGCCATGGTCAGACAGCCTACAGTTATTCGCAAAGCATTATCCGCACCTGCGCCTCAACCGCAGCCTAGCCGGGAACAAATTTTCGCCAGTGTCAGTAAGTCAGATACGCCAGCCTCGCTGGGCCGCCGTATTACGACGGCCAAAGCCCCTGTTGTTGTCGACCGGTCAAAAGTCTTTGCGCCTCAAACGGCGCATGATGCACCCGCGGATCTGGGACGTCTGATCCGGTTCCGTCAGTTACAACCTTCAGCAAATCCTGTACCGATTCGTCCCAGTATGGCTGTGCCCGTACCGGTGCAACCGCCATCTAAAATTGGATTTCAATACGCGCTGGACTGATTAATCCGAAATATCAAATTTATGAGAAGCAGCTTTCGGGCTGCTTTTTGTTTGAAATCTAACGGAAAATTATTGAATAACGACAATCAAATAATTTTTATCAATAAAATATTATTGAAAAACGATAAAATCTAAGTTATAGCGGCTTTAAATACCCGAAAAGGGAGAGAGCTGCATGACGAAGACAACTGAAAACAACAACGCTTTTAAGGCGGTCGATAAAAAGCGCCTGAGACTCCGGCGGTTTTTGACCTTTGTTCTGCCTGTTCTCATATTGGCAGCAGCTTTTGTCGGTACTCAGGTCATGGCGTCCATGAAGCCTGAGCCAGAAGAAAAGATTGAGGAAGCCAAGGCGCTCCCAGTTTTGACCGAAACAGCATATACTGAGACTGTCACGCTCTCCGTCTCGGCGCAGGGCGAGGTACAGCCCAGAACACAGATAAATCTCGTACCGCAGGTGAGCGGCGCTCTGACCTTTATGTCCCCGAATTTTATTGAAGGCGGCGCTTTCCGAAAAGGCGATTTGCTGGCTCGCATAGACCCTGCGGAATATGAACTCCGGGTTATTCAGGCCAAGGCCAATATCGCTCAGGCCGAAACCACTATTACCCGTGAAAAATCCGAAAGCGAGATAGCCCGGCGCGATTGGGAGGAACTCGGCAATGGCGGCGCGCCGTCTGCATTAGTTTTAAGAGAGCCGCAAATGGCAGAGGCCAGAGCCCGTCTGGAAGCTGCTAAAGCCCAATTGGCCGAAGCGGAATTGCAACTTTCGCGGACGTCAATTCACGCGCCTTTCTCAGGGCGAGTTACACGGCGAGACGTCAATGCTGGGGCCTATGTACGAACAGCCCAGTCCTTAGGTGAAATATACAGCTCTGATATAATGGATGTGCGCCTTCCCTTAACCAACCAAGACTTGGGCAAAGCCGGCATCACGGCTGGATTCAGGGCCGCCAGAGGCAAAGGTATTCCCGTTACTTTGAAAGCTGAAGTAGCCGGATCTTTCGCGACTTGGCAGGCGGAAATCGTCCGCACAGATAGCCGTTTTGATCCTCAAAGCCGTGTTCTCTACGCCTATGCAGAAGTCCGTGATCCTTTTGCCAAGGGCCAGGCACCTTTGGTGCCAGGGACCTTTGTCGATGCGAGATTAAGCGGCGAAGATGTATCAAAAGCCGTCATCATCCCGAGAAGTGGTCTGCGCGGCAATGATCGAGTTTTCATCGCGAAATCAGATGAGACTCTTGAAATTCGAACGGTGTCAGTACGAGATTCTGATCGGGATCGGGCCATTATATTGGAAGGCGTGACGAGTGGGGAGCAAGTCATTGTTTCTCCAATCCGCGGGGCTGCGGACGGAATGAAAATCGATGTCGTTGAGGGCTCATCAGATTTTGCTGTGTCCGGCGGGTAGGAGAGCGATATGAGATCAATTGTTAAATGGTGGGCATCTAATCCGGTCGCGGCTAATCTATTAATGGTGATTTTCCTGATCGGCGGAATCGTCAGCTATATGCAGATCGAGCGCGAGCTGGATCCTTATGTAGAATTTCCAGGTGCTAACGTTTTTGTCGCCTGGCCAGGTGCGTCCCCTCAGGATGTTGAGGAACAGATTGTCGTTCGCATGGAAGAGGCGTTTTCTGAAATTCAGGGCGTTCAGCGTATGTGGGCCTTCGCAGGCGAGGGTGGGGGTTCGGTTACTGTCGTGGCCAAGAAGGGTATTGATGAGGCGCAGTTCATGCAGGAAATCAAGCGCCAGGTCGACGCGATCAATACAATACCTCCCGCTGCCGAACGGCCTCAGATCAACGTCTTTCGGAACCGCAATGAAATGATGCGTTTGGCTGTTACTGGCGATGAAACCGTTTCCGAACGCGATCTTAAGCGTTTTGCCGAGAAGACACGTCGGGAAATCGCTCTATTGGGATATATTCCGGCTGTGGAATTGTTCGGGGTTCGCAATGAAGAAGTCTCTATCGAAATCTCTGAATCCGCCCTGCGTCAATATGGATTGACCTTCGCCGATGTGGCGCGCGCTGTTCGGGGAACGTCGGTGAATACATCTTCGGGCATGGTTCGTACGGATACCGGCAATATGCAGCTGCGCATGCGTAAGCAAGCTGACAGTCAGGAGGAATTCGGAGATATCGTCATTCGTCAGGACGCTTCCGGCGCAACCATTCGAGTTCGCGACGTCGCTACCGTCATAGATGGATTTGAGCAGGTCAATCTGTTGGCGACAGTCAACGGTGATCGGACCGTATTGGTTCAGATCATGAGCGGACCGCAAATGGACGTGGTCAAGATGTCAGAGAACGTCAACAAATATATTGAGGACAATATTGAGAACCTGCCGCCGGGCATGAACATGACGCTCTGGGATGATGCAGCAGAAGTTTACAATGGTCGTATGAGTTCGATCCTGAATAATTTCTTCACAGGATTACTGCTAGTATGCCTGACGCTCTTACTGTTTCTGCGCCCTATCATTGCCCTATGGGTATCTATCGGGATTGCCGCGGCTTTTGCCGGTGGGTTAGCGCTATTGCCACTCTTTGACGTTTCGATCAATTTTATTTCGTCCTTCGCATTTCTGTTGGTGATCGGCGTGATTGTTGACGACGCTATTATTGTCGGTGAAGCCATACATTTTAAAACTGAGCAGGGCGATACGGGTTTGGACGCGGCGGTCAACGGTGCCACCATGGTCATGAAACCGGTTATATTTGCCGTCCTCACGACGATGATTTTCTTTGCGCCCTGGATGTTTCTGTCAGGCGGAACCAGCGAGTTCACCCGCGCAATTTCCCTAGTGGTCATCCTGGCGCTGACATTCTCTTTGTTGGAATGTTTGCTGATCCTGCCGGCGCATTTGGCCCATTTAAAGCCCGCCAATCCCAAAAGCCGGATCATGCGTTTCCAGCGTCGGATTTCTGACAGCTTGGTCAATGTGGCTCAAAATGTTTACCGGCCTTTGATCACGACCGCGCTCAAGGCTCGTTATGTGACTGCGTCGATATTTGTCGCTATTATGATGCTCTGTATTTCTCTCGTGCAAAACGGGTTTGTAAAATCGACCTTTTTCCCTGAGCCGGAGTCGGATCAGATCAATATCACTGTCGAGCTCCCAGAAGGTACGCCCTATAGTCGCTCACTAGAGGTTTTGAAGCAAATACAGATCGCCGAGAAACAACTGGAAGAGGAAATCGAAGCCAAGGGTGGGGACCTGATCGAAAACTGGTATACGCGATCTCGAGACAATAATATCCTGGCGCTTGTGAAATTAGTGCCGCCAGAAACCCGTTCTCTCAGCGCCAAGGATACTGCGGAACGCTTGCGGGCGTTAATCGGTGAAGTTCCGGACGCTGAAACGATCTCGGTAGATTATCGGGATGGGAATGACGGACCGCCGATCCAATATGTACTGAATGCCAAATCATTCGACGATCTAAACGCAGCTGCCGATGACTTGATGACAAAACTTCGCAGCTATGATGGTGTCTTCAATGTGGTCAATGACATGGAGAGCGCTGCCGAGGAAGTGCAGTTTGATCTGAAGCCTGGGGCAGAGGCTTTGGGCATTACCCATGCGGAAGTCGCCCGTCAGATTCGCCAGGGGTTCTTTGGCGAAGAAGTTCAGCGACTGCCACGCGACGGTGAAGATGTACGGGTTTACGTCCGTTATCCGAGAGCTGACCGTGAGTCTCTAGACTTCTTGAAATCCATTCGAGTCAGAGCGGCAGATGGACGGGAAATCCCTTTGCAAAGCGTGGCTAATCTCCGATTCGAAAAGGGCACCAACCGTATCCTCAGACGAGAGAGACAGCGGGCAGTAATTGTCAGCGCCGAGGTGGTTTCGGAACGTATTGATGAAATCCGCGATGACTTAAAAGAGAGCTTTTTCCCCGAGTTTGAAAAACGACACCCAGACGTCAAGCGTGGCAATATTGGCCGTGCAGAAGGTGAAGCTGAATTCCAGGCAGAACTTATGACTTTTATGCTGATTGCTATTGGTATTGCTTATTTCCTCGTGGCCGTATCCTTTAAATCTTATTTTGAACCGATCTTGATTCTGCTCGCAGCCATTCCATTCTGCTATTGCGGTATGATTATGGGACATCTGGTTATGGGCGTGTCGATTTCAGTTCTTTCTTTGCTGGGTATGTTTGCCGCTGCTGGCGTAGCGGTGAATGATAATCTGGTTCTACTCGACTATGTGCACCGGTTGCGTGCTCAGGGTATGGACGGGGCTGAGGCCCTTATTGAGGCGGGGACGCGGCGGTTTCGGCCGATATTGCTGACCTCTCTGACGACATTTGTAGGTCTATTACCTCTTTTGACAGAGCGGTCTTTGCAGGCACAGTGGTTGATCCCCATCGGTATCAGTTTGGCCTTTGGTGTGTTTTTCGCCTTGTTTGTAACGTTGTTCTTTGTGCCGGCATTGTACGGAATTGGAGCCGATGTTCGTCGCAGTCTGGCCACAACAGTGACGGGTTTGCGCCGTCCAGGGTTTACGGAAAAACTGGTAAAGGTTTAACTTGGAGTGTCCGCGGTTTTAAACCCGCGTCTCTCCATGGCGCCCCAACTGGCTTTTTTGTTGGTAAAGTGTTGATAAACCCCTTTCATCCGCCAGAAAGAACTGATTTGCCGATAGCCAAAGTTTTCAACCGTCGCAACCAAGAGCAGGGTAAACAAGTGACGGGGTTTGGAGAACCTTTCAATTTCATCCTGCTCGATAAAAATGGCCATTGTGCTAATGAAGATACCAAAGCTGAAGATCAAGGCGGTGTAAGCTAGGAAGAATTTCAGACTCAACCAACCCATCAAAACAAATAGCGGCATCAACAGTAAACCCAAAAGCTCGACGATGGGTCCAATAATGTCGACCAGTAAATAAAGCGGCATACTCACCATGCCCAAACGGCCAAAGCGTGGATTAAACAGCATATATCTGTGGCGAGACAAGCATTCAATTGCGCCCCTCTGCCAGCGGACCCGTTGCCGACCTAGAATCTTTAAACTCTCCGGAACTTCGGTCCAGCAAACCGGTTCGGGGATATACATAACATCATAGTCCTCGCCTTGCTGGTTCATGTAATTATGCATTTTTAGAACAAGCTCGAGGTCTTCACCAACCGTAGATGTATCATAACCTCCGACTTCGACGGCGATCTCCCTCCGGAAAATACCAAACGCGCCAGAAATCAGGGTCAATGTTCCTTTGCGACTTGCCGCGAGTCGAGCCATCAGAAATGCGCGAATATATTCTACAACTTGTATCCGGGCGAGAAACTTGCTGGGGATGTCATATTCTTCAACGTGTCCATTTCGGATCGTGCATCCATTGACGATGCCGATAGTGCCTCCCACAGCAATCACATTCTTAGAAGTTTCGACAAACGGACGAACTGCTTTCAGAAGAGCATTGGGATCCAAGAGAGAATCCGCGTCAATCACGCAGAACAATGGGGTTCGAACACAGGTCAAACCAGCGTTTATGGCATCCGCTTTCTTTCCGTTTTCTTTGTCGAGAAACAAAAGATTGGGGTATTTCGGTGAGCCATAAATCTGTTTGATAGGTTTATGAGTGATATTTCCGATATCGCGCACTCGGTTTACAGTGTGCATTTCGAATGATGAAATCATTTGCTCTGCTGTTTTATCCGACGATCCGTCGTTGACGACAATGATCTGAAAGTCCGGGTAATGTAAGTTGAGCAATGCCATGACGCTTTCGCGGATGGTCGCCTCTTCGTTATAGGCCGGAACTACAATGGAGATCGGCAAATGGGTCTCAGATCTCAAGAGTTCCCACTCAGCATGTGTATCGTCTTTTTGGGATCTTTCATTTATTTCCAACCAAGCGTGCGGAATACTCCAGGCATAGACGATATTCTGAATCAGTCCGACAAGGATGATCATGATCGATAAAATGATAATAAAAGTCTGCGCCCAATCTGGGAGAATTATGGCTTGAAGAAGAACGTTCACCTAACGCTCCATCAAAACATCATTGGCCAAATCGCCAACGGTCGTGGGTTGTCGGGAAATGGATCGCATTAAGGTTTCACCGGACTGGCCAGTATTCAAGGCTGCCCGCATAGCCCAATACCTGACCCACATAAAAGGATCATTCATCAAGCGATAAAAATCAGCGAAGCAGTCTTTGCGTTTCTCTCGGGCTGCAACTTTCAAAGCTCTGATTTTGACCTTTCGGCTTTCGTCAGAGAGTCCCTGAAGGAGCAGGTCATTCTGCTCAAAACTGTGGACAATGGTCGATAGTTCGACAGCGGCTGCCCGGACGCGCTCGTCCTCATGTTCGGAAAATGATCTTAAATCCAGATCGCAATCCTCTGGGCGGAGTATGATCAGGGCTTCGAGAACACCTGCCACGATCGTCGAATTCGGATTTGTGCGAGCCATAGACTCGATCCTTGGAATGCTTTTCTGACCAAAACGACACAAGACATCGGCTAGAATTTTTTCGTCATTGGGGAAGGCGTAGCTGATGGACTCGGCCACCTCTGAGATCAGCGATAAGACTTGACGACGAGCAATGCACCTAGCGACGCTCAAGCGGATATATTTGTCGGATGAAAAAATATAATTCGAAATAGTTTTCAGAGATGACCGACTATCTAAAAACGATAAGACATGAAAAGCCCGCATTCGTTTCCCGCGGTTTCCCCAAGTCACATGAGCTGTGACGATATCTTCCAGTTTCAATTTCTCGACAATGATTTTCAGCTTGAGAGAGTCATCCCCTGAAACCAGTTTAAAAAATTTAAGCAATCCAGTTGTTACGGCTGTTCTATCAGCGCGAATGTCTGCAGGCAGCTCAAAATCATGCGGGAACGTGTCCAGCATTAGAAGCTCTTGTAAATAGCTTTCAAATTGGGACTGTCGCTCTCTTATGCCGGCGTCGCGGGCATTCCGTCGTAAACGTCGGATGCAAAGCCAAAGCGCTACAGAAATTGAGAGAACAATCAAGCTGGCAGAAATGCACCAAAGCGTAAAAAGAAGGACGTTCTCAATATTTTTGAGTAAGTCCAACATTAAATCCGTCTCTTATATAAATACCCTCGCGGTCATCCCGGGCATAAGTCCCGTGGATTTGGAGGTTTTCATTGAGTTGAAAGGAAAGACCGCCAAACAGACTTTCTGTGTCTATGACAATGCCATTTATGGCTTCGGGGGCATTGGCATAGCCCGCCCTAATATCCAGGCTTTCGGTCAAGGGGATGAGACCTGATCCCAAAAACCCGGTCAAATCTGCCCCGTTCTCCGGCATGACGTGAATCATTCGAGCGGTCAGGATCATACCGTTTTCAAGATAGGCAATGACTTGCGGCGTGAGGGTTTGTACCGTGCCTGTTGCATCATAATCATCCAGTTGATAACCCAACGAACTGTGCAGGATCGTACCATTGTCCAGCCTCAACTTGTAGCCTAGCCGGGCCAGACCCGTGACGTCTGCTCTAAAATCGGCACCCGGTGTCACGCCGGCCCCAACTTCCCAGTCCCAGTCATTATCCGTATTGGATCTGATTCCGGCCATGACTTGGATGTCATTCATACCAAAACGCTCAAACCGTGTTGCGGAACCGTGAACAGCGATTTTTCCCGGAACATGCTCTACGCGAATGGATTGGTCGTTCCAGTCTTGCTGATCATTGTCAAATGACGACATGCCAACATTAGCGTCAATACGCCAGCGATAGTCAGATTTGGATTTGTCGGCTTTTGCTGCCCGAACTTTGTTGAGACCTTTTTGGGCGTCTACATAGCCAGGATAGTCGGTCAACACGGTTGAGAAATGATACTCGGCCTGATCATAATTTCCACGGTAATATTCTAGATATCCATATCCATTTTGAATGTCCGGATTACCTGGATAGTCGGCCATGAGCGCATCGTATTCAGAGGCAGACGCATTGTATTCTCCAGCCCAGGCCAGAATCCGTGCGTTGGCAAAGCGAACGTCATATGTGTTACGAGTTTGATCTGGCTGAGCTGCGATAAGGTCAAGTGCACCTTTGTGATTTTCCGTGCTGGCTATCGCCAATGCCTGTGATGCGACATCTTCCGGGCTGTCTGCCATGGCCCAAAGGGGCAGTAATGCGGCGAAAGCCGTTCCGAGAAGAAGGGATTGTCCAAACTTTTTTACCTTATGCAGCATTTCTTTGTGTCCTTAAATGCCTCATGGCGCGCAAGACGACTTCATCTGGATTGAACGGTTTTGTTATGTAATCTGTAGCGCCACGTTCTAACCAGGTGATAACGTCATCCCTGTTATTCATCGCAGTTACTAACATGACAGGGATGGATTTTAGGTTAACTTCCTGCTGAATCTGATACAGAACCGCGCCGCCCTCAAGTCGAGGCATCATGCGATCCAAGACGATCAGATCCGGTTTTTCGTGTTGTAGATATTCTAGGCCTTCAATGCCATCTGACGCTGTGTCGACCCTAATCCCATAACTTTCAAACCGGCTTTTCAACAAATCACGGACAGCTTTATCATCATCGACAATCAAAACGCTGTGTTGAGTTTTTTCCAATAATTCTTCAATATGATTGACTATTGGCTGGAGATCGCTTGTCTGCTCAAAACAGTCCGTAACGCCTGCCTCTACAGCTTTAACAATATCCTGCGGGTTGTCAGAGGTCATGATCATAACAACCGGTATGCGTTCCAACCCGTCGACCTGGCGGAAAAACCGGGTCATGTCAGGCCCTGTCATGTCCGGTAACTGTTGTGACGTCAGGATTAAATCGGGCTTTAGATTCACGGCTAATGCCATGGCCATTGCCGCAGAGTCTGCTGCATGGATCATGTAATCATTGGCGAGGAAATCCGCGAGTTTATCACGGGTTTCCGTCTCGCCATCAATAAGTAAAACCGAGGGCATCTGGCGTTTAACGCCATAGCCCTCGGTTTCGATTGAACCTGTTTTCCAGCGGTCAGGGGTAGGGTCGTGCTGGAGGGAAGCAGATTCAAATTCTGCATGGCCGGGCATATTTGTCCGACCACGGATTGTGTCAATTCTATTGATAAGTTTGAGGCAAAGGGTTTGTCCCTGAGCCCAGTTGGGCGCTTTACCGGCATTCAGAAAGTTTTCGAATTCCTTGGCAATATCACCGAGAACAGGGAAACCATACATCAGGGCATTGCCGGAGATCTTGTGAGCCATATCCCGTGCGGCAACACCGACTTCGGCTGACAGAAATCTATTCTCCAAAGCGTCAAGAGCCGCTTCGAATTTAGAGCGCGCGACAGCCAGATAGTCCATATAATTTTGGACGGCTTTACGGTGTTCTTTTTCGAATTCTTGTTTCACCTAATGTACCCATATGCGGTGCTATTACACTCGCATGACCCTAACCTGCACAAAAGCTAGCAAAAGAAGGTTGAAGCCGGGTTTAGGGCTATCGTTAATATTCTGTGAAATTTCGGAGTTGTCTGAATTGAATTATACTTATTGAACTTGCGAATTGCTCGCCATAGGCCTAAACCCCGCGAAATTGGTTACTCAGAGCGATCATGTCCAAGAAAAAGAATAAACCCCAGCGGCCCAAAGCCAGAAGACCTCGTGGTTTTGAGGACAAGCCAGCGGATATCATCAGGGCGGAACGCCGTTTGATTGATGCCGCCTTCTCAGTTTATGATAAACATGGGTTTGAGCCTTTACAGACACCAGCGTTCGAATATGCAGATGCGCTTGGAAAATTTCTCCCAGACGAGGATCGCCCGAATACGGGCGTTTTCGCCCTGCGCGATGATGATGAACAATGGATGTCACTCCGCTATGATCTGACAGCGCCATTGGCTCGTTTTGTCGCTGAGAATTTTGATGGATTGGCTAAGCCCTATCGGCGTTATCAGGCCGGGAGCGTCTTTCGTAATGAAAAGCCGGGTCCGGGTCGTTTTCGGGAATTTGTTCAATGTGACGCCGACAGTGTCGGAGCTCCGGGGGCAGCAGCGGATGCGGAAATGTGCCTCCTGGCGGCTGATGTCATGGAAGCTGTGGGCCTGAAATCCGGTCAATATCAAGTCCGGGTCAATAACCGTAAGCTTTTGGACGGCATTCTTGAAAACACGGGCGTACCGAATACGGAAGAAGGGGCTTTACAACGACTGCAGGTCTTGCGGGCCATTGATAAACTGGATCGCTTGGGTGTCTCAGGCGTAGAAGCTCTACTGGGAGAGGGCCGCGAGGATGATAGCGGCGATTACACAAAGGGTGCCAATCTTTCGCCGGCGGCCATCAAAGCTGTCCTTGGCTTCACAACGGCAAGTGAAGGAGGACGCGGGGCTACTATTACCAATTTGGAAAAGCTGGTCGGGACTTCTGAACGCGGACAGGCGGGTTGTCAGGAACTTAAAGATATTGATCAGATTTTACAGGCGGTTGGATGCGACTCGGACCGAGTTGCGTTTGATACATCGATTGTTCGGGGTTTGGGATATTATACGGGTCCCGTATTTGAAGTTGAACTTCTGGCGGATATCAAAGACAAAAAAGGGCGTCCTGTTCGGATTGGCTCTATTGGCGGAGGCGGTCGATATGATGATCTGGTTTCAAGGTTTAGAGGGCAATTGGTTCCGGCGACGGGCTTTAGTTTTGGCGTGTCGCGGCTTTTGTCGGCGCTTGAGCGGTTAGAGGCGCTGGAAACTGTCTCCCGGCCACCGGTTTTTATTTCCGTTTTTGATAAAGCATTACTGGGTGAATATTTCAAAATGGCCGAGGACATCCGTCATGCAGGGATCAGGGCAGAAGTTTATGTCGGCACTGGCAATGTCACTAAGCAAATGAAATATGCCGACCGACGCGGCATTCAGTTCGCCATTATAATGGGTGAGGACGAAATGAATGCTGGCCAAGTGACGATCAAAGACCTCTGGTTAGGCGCAGAAAAAGCCAAGGCTATACAGTCCAACGAAGAATGGAAATCTGCCCGCCCCGCCCAAGAAACAATTTCCCGAGACAATCTGCTGGATTATCTCAAAGACAAATTGGTTTAGGGCGGCCCATAAAAAGACCCCGCCGAATGAACGACAGGGTCAGTAAGAGAGAGACAACTCATCAAATCGATAAGTTGATTTGCGTTTAGGACAATCTGTGTGAATATTGTCTGAACACTAATGAGGACCAAATGAGCGAGAATTCATCTGACATTCAACTACGTGTCATTCCTGTAACCCCGCTGCAGCAAAACTGCTCCATGTTGTGGGATACTTCGACGATGGAAGGGGTCTTTGTGGATCCGGGAGGAGAGCCGGAAAAGCTTAAAAAGGCCGCCGACGAGCTGGGCGTCACCATCAAGGAAATGTGGCTGACACACGGCCATCTGGATCATGCCGGTGCTGCCGAAGATCTCCGCAATGAATTGGGTGCGCCTGTGATCGGTCCTCATGAGGAGGACTTGTTTTGGCTGGAGCAGATCGAAGCTTCCTACGCGAAATACGGCATGCCTGGCATGGGCAAAGATGTTGTGCCTGATCGATATTTGGTAGACGGCGATGTTTTAAAACTGGGATCCACAGAGTTTAAGGTGGTTCATACGCCAGGGCATACGCCCGGCCATGTTGTTATATATAATCAGGATTTGAAAATCGCCTTTGTCGGCGATGTGCTGTTTCGCGGCAGTATTGGCCGGACGGACTTCCCGAGAGGCGATCACGCCACACTGATCCGATCCATCAAAGAGAAATTGTGGCCTCTGGGCTCTGATATGCGCTTTATTCCTGGGCATGGCCCAGCGAGCACATTCGGCCAGGAACGGGCCGATAATCCTTATGTGGCGGACAGGGTTACAGGTGCGCCCCCTGAAAATACATCAGGAGTTATGTAGCCGCCTTTTCCATGGCTTCGGCTAATTTGATATCTTTTTCCGTGACGCCGCCAGCGTCATGGGTCGTCAGGGTGACATCAACGCGGTTATAGACGTTAAACCATTCTGGATGATGATCCATCTTGTCGGCGATAATGGCTATGCGCGTCATAAATCCAAACGCTTGGGCAAAGTCCTCAAACCGGAAAATCTTGGTAATGAAATCATCACCACCCGTCCAGCCATTCAAATTTTCGGCTACCTCTTTTGGGTCTAGAACAGTCATAATTTCGCCCTGTTATTGGTCTATCGGTTAGGTCTTATTCAGACTTATCTGTTAATGGCCCCCCCGACAAGATTAGAAGGCGCATATAATGAAAACTAAACTGGCTTGGCACAATACCGCTTTTCCTCGCCCATTGTGGCAATGGCTCGTTGGGCTGGGCTGGGCTGTCCTCATTATTAGTCTTCTTTTGATCTCTACGATCTCGATGATGTCCGTTATGGCCCCGCCTAGCGGCAATAATCTCGATAAACTCCTTCATATCGGCGCGTACGGCGTCCTCACGTTTGGCATGGTTTTTGCTCTACCCAAGAGGTCGCTTGCAGCTATTTTTGCTGCAACCTTTATATATGGAGTGATTATTGAGTTAATGCAGGGTGCATTTGGTGAAGGGCGAACGGCTTCTGTCGCAGACGCGCTGGCAAATGGGCTTGGGGCACTGATTATTATCCTTATCTGGATCTGGCTCAGTCCCCGATTGAAACATATTCTCGCCTAAGGCGAAAGCTCCGTCGACAATTCATCAAAATCGCTAAAGACCTCGAACATGACATGGTTTCCCGTGCAGAGGGAACTGCATGAACTGTTTGAAAGAAAGCGTGCTTTTTTATAATTTAATAGCTCATTAACCACAAAAATAACGAAAGTGGATGGAAAAATGTCGACGAAAATTAAAACAACAGGACTGTTGGCAGTCTCGATTTTAGCGCTGTGTCCTTTAACGGCCAACGCAGGAGATGGGTATATACCGCCGCTCCCAACAGCGATTCCGTCCAATCCTAATCCTGGCGAGTGCTATGCGCGGGTCGAGATTCCAGCCCGTTTTGATACGCAAATGCAGCAGGTTTTGGTACAAGATGGCTACACGGAATATGATGTTCAGCAGCCGACGATCACCTCCCGTGCTCAGGAAGTCATGACCAAAGAGCCAAGCGTTGAATATCGTGTGCGTCAGCCCCGCTACTCCACCGTCACAGAACAGATGATGGTGCGCCCGGCTTATGAAAAGCTGCAAGTCTCTCCGCCGGAATTTAAAAACATTACCGAAACCCGTCAGGTGACCGGTCCGCGTCTGGTCTGGAAAAAAGGTAATCCCGCCGAGCTCCGCGCTCAGGGCTATGTCATTCATTCAACGGCCAATGGCGGACCTGGCGGACAGGGTTTCCACTCAACAACACAATATGGGGCCACACAGGCCGATCCACAGCTTTGCGGCGCGACCTGCGAGATTTGGTGTCTTGTCGAAGAACCGGGTCAAACGGTCAGCTATTCCCGCCGCGTTATGACCAAGCCATCAACGGTTCATCGCGTTCCGGTCGAAGCCAGATATCAGTCCATCACTAAACAGGTCGTTGTCGATCCGGGCGGCGTAGAAGAAATTCCGGTTCCGGCTCAATACCAAACTGTTATGGTCGAAGACGTCTTGCCGGCCCGCGCAACACCAGCCCGTGAAGTTCCACCGCAATATGAGG
This sequence comes from Hellea sp., assembly GCA_020630275.1. Lineage (GTDB taxonomy): Bacteria > Pseudomonadota > Alphaproteobacteria > Caulobacterales > Maricaulaceae > JACOMS01. The sequence continues at coordinate 9,168 of JAHDBU010000011.1, read as the reverse complement.
GTGTCGGTGTGAAAGTCCCAGTCGAAGATTCGCGCTATGAATGGCGCCGGGTGATCTGTGACACCGGCCAGCCGCTCGAGCCCATGCCACAGGCACCGGACAACGTTCCGCAAGTCAGTCATGGGACAACATATGGCGGCTATTCATCCGGTTACGTCGCGCCGCCGGTTACCCATCACGCGCCAGCGGTGACGCACCAAGCACCAATGGTTACCCATCAATCGCCTGTCTATCAGCCGCACGGCAACTACGTCCATCAATATGAAGGAACGGTTTGTGACGAGCGTAAGAAAAAAGATGAGTGTTATGGTCAGGACGTCATTGAAGCCTATGAGCGTTCGCAGCGCAATTCAGGGACCTATCATCAGAGTTATCCGCAACAAGGTTACACTCAGGGTTATCAATCACACGGTCATTCAGGCTCTTACAGTAATGAGACCGTCTATGACAAAGCCACCGGCTATTATGAGGACGCCAAGCGCGCGCATGATCTTTATGAAACGGTCGATGATCGCCGCAAACGTCGTCGTCGATAATTCCAAGTTGATAATTCAAAAATCAGGCCCCCAAGCGGGGCCTTTTTTATGGGCGTTTATAGATATCGGCGCATAATCCATTCATCATCAAGATGGTTCCCGACCGGGAATTGATACTCGCCGATTTTTTCGAAGCCATTGCGCTGATAGAAACGGTGGCCGCCAAAATTCTCGGCCCAGACGCTCAGAACCATAGCCTGATAGCCTGCCTCCCGGGCATAATCGATTGCCGAATCTAATAATGTCTGACCCAGTCCTAGGCCTTGTTGGCGCTGACGGATGTATAATCGCCCGAGTTCAATGGCATTCTCTTGGGGTGGATCGCAGGGCAAGTCATTGGGGCAAAGCGTCAAATAACCAAAAAGGCGGTTATTATCTACGGCCACCCAGGTTTTATAATCTGAACTTTGGATAATGCGTCTATGGGCCGTTTCGGAATGGTTTTTTGCCACGAATGCGGCCAGGTCCTCCGGTGTATAGAGGTGCCCAAAGCTATCCGTAAAAGTAGCGGCCCCTAACTCAGAGAGTGGGGCCGCGTAGGTGTCTACGTCCGTAGAATTAAGCGGACGGATCTGCATTTAGCCGATTGAATCGAAGTCTGGCTCTTTGCCTTCTTTCTTGGCGTCGAAATAGAGTTTCGACATCTTGAAAACCAGAGGTGAGAGCAAGCAGAGCGCAATCAGGTTCGGCGCTGCCATCAATCCTGTCAGAGTATCGGCCACCAACCAGAACAGGTTGACGATATTCTTGACGCTGCCCTCGAAAGCCAGAGCAGCTGCGCCGATAAAGACGACAACAATCCAGCTAAAGCGGTATGGCTTAATGCTTTTCTCGCCAAACAAGAAGGCACAACAACGTTCGCCGTAATATGACCAGCCCAAAATTGTCGTAAACCCAAAGACCACAAGGCCCAAGGTCACAATATGCTTTCCGAGGTTTGTCAGCGACGCATCAAACGCTGCTGCGGTCAATGGCGCACCTGTATCGCATCCGTCAGGCTGCGTACCGGAAATCAGTTCCTTAAGGTTTTCAGGATTTGGATAGCAATGCGCGTCGATAACGCCGGAGGTCAAAATGATTAGAGCTGTAATCGTACAAACGATCAGCGTATCGATGACGGTGCCAAGCATAGCAACCACACCTTGGTTGACTGGGTCTTTGTTCCTGGCTGCCGCGTGGGCGATAGGCGCTGAACCCTGACCCGCTTCGTTAGAGAAGATACCCCGGGCCACACCTTTTTGCATGGCCAGCATCAACAAGCCGATTGTTATACCGGTCGTTGCTTCGTGGTATCCAAATGCGCTCTTAAAGATTAACGCAAAAGCACCCGGAATGGCTTCCAAATTCATGCCAATCACAACCAAGCCGGCAACAATATAAGACAGGGCCATAAAAGGTACGACGCCACTGGCAACGATACCTATGCGTTCGATACCACCGATGATCACTGCAGCTGCACCGGCAGCGAGGACAAAACCCGTAAAGATTGGTGGAATGCCGTAAGTGCCGTTCAAAGCATCGGCGACAGAATTTGACTGAATAGATGCGCCCGTTCCCCAAGCGGCCAGCATTCCAAATACGGCAAAGGTTACCGCCAGCCAGTTCCACTTGGGTCCCAAACCATTTTTGATGTAATACATAGGCCCGCCAACGCGATTTCCATTGGCGTCTATTTCACGATACCTAACCGCCAGAACACCCTCCGAAAATTTCGTTGCGGTACCCACAATCGCGGTCATCCACATCCAGAAGATAGCGCCGGGGCCACCAATGGCGATGGCGGCTGCCACACCAGCGATGTTACCTGTACCAATCGTGGATGATAAGGCGGTCATCAGGGCTGCGAAGGGCGAAACGTCACCTTCTTCTTCGTCTCCCGTCCGCTTGCGGAAAAGTTGTTTAAATCCGTATGGAATACGAATGATCGACATCAGGCGTAGCCCGATTGTTAGATAAAGACCCGTCAGCAATAACAGGCCCAGCATAGGCGGTCCCCACACCCAGCCGTTTAGGGTTTCAATAATTCCTTGCATGTTTTTCCCTCAATTTTTGCGGAGACCATAATCCCCCCGCGCTTTTCTGCAAGACCCTATTAACTTTTATCTTTCCACAGGCAGGCGACTCCTATAAGGGAGCGCCTTCGATTTTGCTTCCGGAGAGTCCGATGTTTGAAAGTCTGCAGGCCCGTCCCACCGATGCCATTATGGCCCTGATGCAATTGGCCAAAGCCGATAACAGCCCTAAAAAGATCGATTTGGGCGTTGGCGTTTACAAGACCGATGATGGCGCGACGCCCATCATGGAAGCGGTCAAACTGGCGACGGAACTCAATTACAAGGAAGAAATTACAAAATCTTATGTTTCGACAATAGGTAACGCAGCCTTCCGCGAGACCATGTTGGAACTGATCTTTGGCGCTGATTATACGCCTTTGAAAGAAGGCCGCATTGCCAGCGCACAGGCCACAGGTGGCTCCGGGGCCTTGCGGCTCGGTGCAGAATTGATCTGGTCAGCAGGTGATCAGGCGAGCGTCTGGGTGCCAACTCCGACATGGGCCAACCATTCGCCTTTGATTGGATCTGTTGGACCAGAGATCAAACAATACCCATACTACAACAAGACAACGCTGGGTGTTGATTTTGACGATATGCTGGCTTGTCTGGAGCAAGAAGCCAAGCGCGGCGATGTAGTTGTTATCCATGGCTGTTGCCACAATCCGACAGGCGCGGACTTGTCCAAAGAAGAGTGGGATCGTCTCGCGCCTTTCCTGCGCGATCATGGCCTCGTTCCATTTGTCGATCTAGCCTATTTCGGATTGGGTCATGGTCTTGAGGCCGATACTTATGGTTTGCGCCTGGTTGGAACCACCTGCCCAGAGACCATCATGGCGGCGTCATGCTCAAAGAACTTTGCCCTCTATAAAGAGCGGGTTGGCCTTGTCGCGGCCATCACAAATTCAAAAGAACAGGCCGAGCTTGTGCAAGGTCAGTTTGGCGCTTTGCAGCGTCGCCTGACCTCTATGCCGCCTGATCATGGCGCGGCTTTGGTGGCTAAAATTCTGGGCGACGAAAAGTTGCGCAAAGTCTGGTCGGATGAGTTGGACACAATGCGGGGACGCATGCAGGCTCTTCGCCAACAGCTGTCCGATGCCTTACGCGTGCAGGGGGCCGAGAACATTGCCGATGCGGTGATCAATCAAAATGGTATGTTTTCAATGTTGCCGTTATCTGTTGAGCAAGTGACCAAGCTGCGTGAAGATCACTCCATATATATGATGCCGTCAGGCCGTATGAATATTGCGGGGGCCAATGGCGAAAATATTCCGCATTTGGCCACAGCCATTCTGGACGTTTTATAACCACTGCTGATGACGAATGGCCTGCCCTTGCGAAGGCTTTGCCTCCGCATTAGGTTTAAGCCATGAAAGCTCCGTCCAACCAAGGTCAGTCCTTTAAAATTATAGCGGCTATGTTTGGCATTCTGGCCATTGCGGGCTATGTGCTTTGGGGGTCAACCGGAATAGTTGTTGCCGCTGCTTTATCAGCCTTCCTGATTTATTCCGTGAGCCGAGCCTCACCGAAAATGCTGTTGAAAATGTACAAAGCCAAACCGCTCGGGGCCCGCGACTTACCGGAATTACAAGACCTGTTTGATCGCCTTGTAGATCGGGCGGAGCTCGAACATGCGCCGACGCTCTATTATGTGCCTTCAAAAATGCTCAACGCTTTTGCCACGGGTCGGGACGAGCAGGCGGTCGTCGCAGTGACCCATGGCCTATTACAGCATATGAATAACCGGGAAATTGCGGGTGTGTTGGCCCACGAACTGTCCCATATCAAACACAAGGACGTTTGGGTGATGGGTTTGGCCGATGTATTTTCCAGGCTGACCAATACGCTGGGACAGATTGGCCAGTTTATGTTGCTGTTTTCCATAGGTTCTGTCGTGCTTGGTGGAACGGCCCCATTTGGGTGGGCTAGTGTCGGCGTGCTCATGCTCGCGCCCATGGCTTCCACCATGTTGCAGCTGGCCTTGTCGCGAACGCGGGAATACGAAGCCGATATGGGAGCCGTACGCATTACCGGTGATCCAGCCGGGCTGGCGTCCGCCCTGCAAAAGGTAGAAAAGGCCAAGAAGAACTGGCTGCAGGCGGTCATGCCGGGACGCAAAATCCCTGAACCGGCCATGCTTAGAACCCATCCGCCGACCGAGGAACGCATAGATCGTCTAATGGCGCTCACACAAAGCTCGGACGCCCCAAGACCCGTGCCGATTCCAGAACCTGCGGTTAACCCACCGCAAGGTTATGTGGTTCGTCGCAGGCCACGCTGGCACGTTATGTCGGGGCTCTGGTACTAACGAAATTGTGACCCGACGTGACGGGTAATCTTTAAGGTCTTTTGCTATCCAATCTACGGGTCCCGGTGCCCGGTTCGCGCCCCGATTCGGGCTAGTGATCATAGGATTGGGCTAAACGTGGTAGTCCAAGCCCGCTCCCCTTTAGGTCTCATGCCGGGGCCCACCACGATTTCACTGCAATTAATCCTTGAATATCGCCAAGAATTTGCCAGAGAATTTACACCTAAGTTGGGGGACTTAATCATGGCAAATGATCATCAAAATGATGAGTACGAATCCGTCGAATTTTATGCCCGTCACGGGCGCGCCGTCGACAACGGTTTTTCCAAATTTCAGGTCGGCGATAAATATTATTTTTGTTACTATGTGGACGGAGAGATTTTCCTCATCAGCCAAGCCTATACGGGCGAGCGGGGTCGCGATAATGGTATCGAGTCCGTCCGGAAAAACGGGAAACTTCAGGAGAGGTTTCGGATCGGGGATCGCAAAGATGGCCGCGCCGGTGTCAGCCTCATTGCGGGTAATCACCAGGAGATTGCCGTTTCCGGGCCTATCTCTTCAAAAGCCAAGGCCCAGAACCTGATAGCAGGCATGAGTGGTGCTGTTGCATCTGGAATCGCGCAAAAAAAGATGGTTGCGGCCAAGACTAAAACCGCCCCAAAGGCCAGGCCGAAAGAGCAAGATTACCGACCGCTGGCCTTTTATGAACGTCAGATCGATGCCGCCGTCGACGGCTTCACAACCTTTTTGGGCGACGATGGCTTCCACTATTTTACTTATAATATTGATGGCCATATCGAGCTGATTTCCGAAGGTTATAGTTCAGAAGCGGCCATGCTCAACGGAGTCGACTCGGTTATTACCAATATGCCCGATGAGAACCGCTACGTGTTTAAACGTTATAAAAGCGGGAAGAGGGATTACCGGATTAAAGCCCGCAACGGCAAAGAGATCGCCCGGTCTGTCTGGTATGACAGCGCTGCAGGTGCTCGTTTGGGCGCAGAAGATGTCAGATCCTTTTTTGACGATGATATGGAAAGCGCATCGGGACGCAGCCGCCGACCCTGGTTCTATCGCAGTCGCGGTTTCACGCAGCGTCCGCTTGAGACTTATTACATTCAAAAAGAAAAGCCCAAAAAACGCCCGGCCAAGTCTGATGAATTGACAACAACGATCTATCGCAAAAAGGCCTCGCCTTTGACCGCGTCCAAATCCAAATCGTCACCGGTCGAGAGCCGCAAAGCCACTCCCGCCAAATCCAAGTCGGCCAAGTCCAAGCCGCGTCTGGGCGGAGCAGGGCGGGCCAGCGCATTGGTCGCGGCCTCCGCGACAGCTGCCGGCGCCAAAAAGAAAACCAGTAAACCAAAGACGTCGGCCAAATCCAAAGCGAAATCCACCGCAAAGCCAAAGGCAAAAACAACAGCCCAGACAACAGATAAGACCACCGCTAAGACAACGGCAAAACCTGCGGCCAAAAAATCAACCGCTAAACCCAAAAAGGTCGCGGCCAAAATTTTCGCTGATCCGATTGAGAAACCCAAAGTCAAAAAGCTCAAAGCTGCGGCCAAACCAAAAGCTACGAAAAAGCCAAAAGCGACGAAAAAAGTAGCTGCTGCCAAGAAGCCCGTGGCCAAACCTGCAGCAGAGCCAGTCACGGTTAAAAAGGCTGCGGTGAAATCCAAAGCCAAAGCAACGACGGCGAAACGAAAACCGGTCCAGAGGATTAAGGCAAAATCCACCCGGACAAGTGTGGCCAAGCCCAAAGTTAAACGGGTTAAGCCCGCAGCCATTGCGGCGGCGGCTGCCGGAACGGCCATAGCGGCTGCCAAGCCGAAGACTGTCACACCGGTCGAAACGATCAAAAAGGTTGAGCCTGTCAAAAGGCCGAAGCCTGTTAAAACGGTTGAAACGGTCAAGCCTGCCGAGCCTCCAAAAACTGTTGAGCCTATTGTCGTTAAACCGACGCCGCCAACACAACCTACGCCACCCGTGCCGACCACGCCGCCTTCACCGCCCGCGCCTGTTGCCCCTGCCATGATGAGTGAGGCAGCGCCCATTGCCGCCAAAGCTGCTGCCGTTGGCGCTGGAACAACAGCCGCAGCCGCTGCGGCCACGACCGCAGGCACGACAGCGGGGGCTGCCGCCGGATTTAGATGGATCTGGCTCCTCTTGCCGCTCCTGCTTTTACTGGCGCTGTTTGGTTTGAGGCAATGCTGGCCAGCGGCGACAGAAGTGGCACCGCCCATTGTGGCTGAAACACCAAGTGAACCAGCAGCAACAGTGGTAGAACCCGCCGCCGCCGAACCGCCCGTCGTTGAGGCTCAGCCCGTGATTGATCCTGAGCCCGAACCGGCCCCTGAGCCCGATCCAATTCCCGCACCGGAGCCTGTTGTGGTCCAGCCGGAACCCGAGCCTGAGCCCGTTCAAGTGGCCCCGGAATCACCTGTCGCCGTGGCTTCACCTTGGGGAACATGCGGCCCGAATAATGTTGCGATCTTTAGTGTTCCTTATGGCGCAACGCCAAAAAATGTGACACGACTAGGGACGTTCCCGCAGTTTGGCGATAGTCACGGTCTGACGCCTGTTCAGTTCTATGAAAAACTGCAGACCCGTCATCAAACAAGTGACAATGATCGCCGCTATCTGAACTATCTGTTCAAATCCATGGGTTTTAGAAACGGGTTCGCGGACGCAAGACCGGAATTCTTTTCCGACGATAGACTGCCACAAGGTACAAAAGGCTTGCTCGGATATGGCGAATTTCATGGTTATGAGTTTTCGCAGCTCAATGTCTCTTCACCAAGAGATCTGCAAGCTTTCCGAATTCAAAGCGCGAACGGAACACCGGTCTATTTCATGAAGACATGCGGCAACTACATGTATGTCTGTCAGTAGGATAAAGAGCGGGCGTTACCCGTCCGCTTCCATCTGGGCGAGACGCGCCGCCTGATCCTCGGCGATGAGGGCATCGATGACGTCAGATAACTCATCGCCAGCAACGATTTTGTCGAGCTTGTAGAGCGTCAGATTGATCCGGTGATCGGTGACGCGGCCTTGCGGATAGTTGTAGGTGCGGATGCGTTCTGAGCGGTCACCCGAACCAACCTGCCCCTTACGTTCATCGGCACGTTCGGCGTCCAGACGCTGCTTCTCCATATCATAGAGTTTCATCTTGAGCAGGCGTTCAGCGTTGGCCCGGTTCATGTGTTGGGACTTGGCATCGCAGACGACGACCACGCCCGTCGGGATATGGGTCATACGCACAGCCGAGTCCGTCTTATTGACGTGCTGACCACCAGCACCTGAGGCACGCATCGTGTCGACACGCACATCACTCATGGAAAAGCCGATATCGATATCTTCGGGCTCGGGCAGGACAGCAACCGTTGCGGCCGAGGTGTGGATACGGCCCTGGGTCTCGGTGACAGGCACGCGTTGGACGCGGTGGACACCACTTTCAAATTTCATTTTACCATAGGCGCCAGCCCCTGAGATGGAGGCGACGATTTCTTTATAGCCGCCCATATCGGCCTCGGATTCGGACTCCACTTCCACTTTCCAACCGGACAGCTGGGCGTAGCGGGCATACATACGAAACAAGTCGCCGGCGAAGATTGCCGCTTCGTCGCCGCCGGTTCCCGCACGGATTTCAAGCACGATAGACGCGTTGTCATCCTTATCCTTGGGCAGGAGCAGGATGGAGACTTCTTGCTCAAGTTCAGGCAGTTTATCCTTTAGGGCCTGTAGCTCTTCTTTGGCCATGGCGCCCATTTCAGGATCATCCAGCATGACCTCCAGGTCTTCCATTTCGGCACGCACGCTTTGTAACTTGCGGACGCCTTCGACCACAGGCTTGAGCTCGGCATAATCTTTCCCGAGTTGCACAATTTCATCGCCATCCGTTGTGGCGCCCATACGGGCTTCGATATGCTCGAAACGGTCGACGACCTGCGCAAGTTTTTGATCCGGTATATGCATGGCGGGTAGTTAGGGGGGATTAGGCGAAATGTCTAGAACTCACCACGCAAACCGACAAATATTGTTCTCGGCCGTCCAGGAAAATAACGCTCTGAGCCAAAGGCGAAATCAGCCCGATTGGCATAGCGTTTGTCAAACAGATTATCCATGCGGGCAAAAAATGTGTGACCTTCGGTGAATTCATATTGCCCGCGCAGGACAAAGACATCATGGCCCGGATAGGTCTGGGTGTTGCCGGGGTCGAGGAAATACTCGCCGAGATGCCGCCATTCTAGTTCGCTTGAAAACCCGTCAA
>JAHDBU010000112.1 GCA_020630275.1 Hellea sp. | reverse complement strand
CAAAGCCGAGAATATTGAGCGGCCGGTAGACCTGCATCATGACCAGGGTAATGGTTGTCATAGCGCCAATGGTCATTTTGCCGTCTAAGATGAACTGAGCCGCCAGGACCATCATGGCAATCAGACCGGCATTCATAAGAAAGCTTTGCCCAATATTCACCGTCGCCAGAGAGGTTCGTGATTTGATGGCAGCCTTCTGATAGCCCTCCATAGCTCGGTCATAACGGTTGGTTTCAAAATCCTCAGCGCTGAAATATTTTACGGTTTCATAGTTGAGCAGGCTATCAATGGCTTTGGCATTGGCGTCCGTATCCTGCCGGTTCATATCGCGGCGAAACTTCAGACGCCATTCAGTGGTAACAACGGTGAACCAGATATAGAGGATGACGGTCACGACGGCGATGAGCGCAAATTGCCAACTATAGGCGACCCAAAAGGCGACACCCGCAATGGCCAGCTGTAGGAGCGTCGGGCCGATATTGAACAGCAAAAAGCGAAACAGAAAATCAATCGAGCGGATGCCGCGCTCGATAACGCGCGAAAGCCCTCCGGTGCGTTTTTCCAGATGATAACGCAGCGACAATTTATGAAGATGGGCGAAAGTGGCTGTTGCCACAGAGCGCTGCGCAAACTGGCCAACGGGCGTGAACAGATATTCTCGCGCCTCGCTGATGAGTACGGAGGCAAAACGCAAACCACCATAACCGAGGATACAGAACAGAATTAACAGGCCACCCTGTGCAAAGATTGAGCTTAATCCTTCTGCATTTTTAACGGCATCCACGCTCCAACCGAGGAAAAAAGGCGCGCCCACCAAAATAAATTGCCCGGCAATGGTCAGAAGAAGAGCCAGAAAAGTTCGTAATTTATAGCCGGGTTTATCTTTGGGCCAGAGATAAGGCCAGAGCCTAAAAAAGCTCTTGAGCTGATAACCAAGACTTTGTTCAGAGGGCGTGTCGAGTTTGGAACCGCGAGGAGGCATGAGCGATTATGTGGGGAGCGCATTTGATAACGTCAACATAAAAAGGGTGGATTTTGATCTTCGACTTTCCTAGATACAGGAAAACAAGAAAGAGTATTATGTCTTTTGCCCAGTCTTTGATTGTATATTTCATTTCCCCGCTCATCAGCGCCTATATTTTTCTTATCGTTATCTATGTCATATTGGGCTGGTTGTTCGCATTGAATGTCGTCAATCCACACAATCCTACCGTACGACAAATATATCTCATGCTTGAAAGAGTCAGTGGCTTTATTTTAGACCCTATCCGGAGAATCGTGCCTGCGTTCGGCGGGTTGGATTTTTCACCGATCATTGCCTTTTTCATATTATCATGGGCCAATAATTGGTTGCTTCTACAAAAACTGTATCCCATGCTCGGCTAAACAGTCTCTGGACGCCTCATCCCTTCTCGCCTATAGTTTCTGCAAATCAGGGGAGAGATCATGAAACCTATCCGACGTAATTACGATATTGCCGGCGCGTTTATCATGCTGTCCGGCCTGCTTTATATCCCGCTGTTTTTACTGGAAGGCTGGTCCGCTCGGACTCAGGGTTTTCTGGTCTTCGGCCTTTTCTTTCTCGTACTCGGATTATTGCTGCGGGGGCGACGACGTTGGCTAGCCTATATTGCCTATGTACTGACCTTGATTGCCATGCTGGTTACGCTGATCGCCATGGGAACGAGTTCTATCGGCGCTTGGTGGTGGATGCTTATTATGATCCTCCAGGTTATAGGGGTATTTCATTTATTCCGATTACTCTGGGCTCCCAAGACCGAATTTGAAAAGTAGTCTTGCCTGACCACAATTTGGATATTTTAGCGCGCGTCGCTGCGAACAGGGGGCCATGCGCTCTTATAGCCGTAACGGATATCTCCGGCGGCACACTCCGCTCCAAAGGCGCATTAATGGCCGTGACGGATGACGATGTATTCGGCTATATTTCCGCAGGCTGTGTCGATGGTGACATTATCTTTCAGGCTCGGGAAGCTCTGCGGGACGGACAGGTTCGGCACTTGGTTTACGGTGAAGGTTCCTCGTTTAGAGATATAATCCTTCCCTGTGGCGGTACGGTCAAGGTTTCCATATTTCCCAATCCTGATGAAGTCGTCATTTCCGAAGTCCTTAAATCCGTCGAACAAAGACAGGTCGGTACACTAACCTTACCAGGGTTTTCCCACGCTTATGCCCCCAAGCTCAGTTTACGGGTAGTGGGACGCGGGGCACCATTTCAAGCTATGGCAGAGTTGGCTTGTAGTTCAGGTTTTGAGGTCCATGGTCAAAGCCCCGATGTAGATCTGAATAAGGATGACTTCGCGCGTTTCGATCATTTGAAAGACCCCTCCCAAACATTTCCATGTCATTCTGATCCCTGGAGTGCTGTGGTGTTTCTTTTCCATGACCATGATTGGGAACCGGTCTTGATGGAACAGGCCCTACAGGGTGAGAGTTTTTATATTGGTGCCATGGGCAGCGAACGCACACATGCCCTAAGACTGGCCACATTGAAAGACATGGGCATTAAAAATTTGGACCGCGTCCGAGGGCCTATCGGGCTTATCCCAGCCATGCGTGACGCCAATCGTCTGGCCATATCCATTCTGGCGGAAATAATCGACGCGGCGCAAAAACAGGGGCGCCTGTCATGAAAACAGCGGCGCTGGTTCTAGCCAGCGGCCTGTCCCGGCGATTTGGCACCGAAGATAAATTACTGGCAGAACTCAAGGGACAGGCACTTTTAGCTTATTGTCTCGATGCAGCCAGAGAGTCGGGTTTCGACGGTTTATATGTTGTCAGCCCTGATCCGGATCCACGGGCCGATCTTGCACGCCGCCATGGCTTTCGAGTTATATCTAATCCCGCTCCAGAAGCCGGACAGGGTGCCTCTCTGGCTCTGGGGAGCCGGTATGTGATCGAAAAAGGATTTGATGCGGTCTGTATCCTTCTCGGCGATATGCCCATGGTCTTGTCCGACTATATCCGAGAACTTTGCCGTGAACCTGGTGACATCGTCTTTAGTGAGGTCAACGGTCTTGATCAGCCGCCTGCCGTGTTCCGCCACAAGGCTCTATACAGTTTAACGCAGCTTTCAGGCGATAAGGGCGCAAAATCACTGGACCTGTCGGAGTTCACGATCACCCGACTTTCCCTACCAGAGGAAATGTCCGTTGACTTTGATCACCCCTCAGATTTTCAGCTTTGAATTTCTAAATGAGGCCTTAATGAATTCATGATAGGGTCAATTCATGGTATTCCAACTGATATATGCCAGTTCTGCAGCCGGGCTCTATAACGCCAATGCCTTTAGAAATATTGCGCAGGGAGCGGCAGATGCCAATGTTGAACTTGATATCACAGGTCTTTTGCTTCTGTACAACGAGTCTATCTTTCAGGTTCTCGAGGGTCCCTCAGATAATGTGCTGTCATTATATGACCGGATTAGCCGCGATCCCAGACACAAAAATTCTATCGTCTTGTCACAGGGCCATATAGCTGCCCGGCAATTCGCCGGTTGGGCTATGGGGTTTGAGGAAGTTACAGATCCCCAAGAGCCTGATTTTATCTTCCAGCTTCGCAATCGCGTTTTGGATGATAAACTTCCTGAAAAGATTTGCGCAAAGACAACGGCTCTCATAACCTCATTTCGAAGATCAAGCGGGCTAGAAATAAATATCTAGTCCCCCATTAACGGACCAGATTTTGAAACTCGGCCTGATAGCCTTATTCTTTCTCACCGCTGCCCTTTATGCCAGCGTGGGTTTTGGCGGTGGCTCCACCTATAATGCTCTACTGGTGATGTCGGGGACAGAAACAGTGATCATGCCATTGATCGCCTTGGCCTGTAATATTGTTGTCGTCAGTGGAAATGTCTTTCGATATTGGCGCGCCAAGATACTGGACTTCAAACGCTACCTACCCTTGGTGATTTTATCGGTTCCAATGGCCTGGCTGGGCGGTTCTTTGCCGGTCTCGCAAAAGGTATTTATCGCTCTGCTGGCTATCGCGTTATCGTTTGCAGGTATCCGCTTGCTTTTGAACTCGTTTCAAAAGCAACAGGACGTCACGGGCGATAATAGATTGGGTCCGGCCCTCACAGCTCTCATCGGTGGTGGGGTCGGGTTTTACGCCGGACTGGTGGGCATAGGGGGCGGCATCTTTCTGGCGCCGATACTATACTTTGCCCGCTGGGGATCAGCCAACGCCATCGCCGCCGCGTGCTCTTTTTTCATTTTGGTCAACTCGCTGGCCGGTATGGCCGGACAATATTCCAAACTATCGGATATGGGGCAGGTGGAAGCCGCCTATGCTTATTGGCCGCTCATCCCCGCTGTATTCATAGGCGGGCTGATCGGCAATTATCTCGGCGTGTTCAAAATACCCGAGATCTGGGTCAAGCGCCTAACCGCTGTTTTAATTCTTTATGTGGCTTTACGCCTGACCCTTAAATGGTTCAGTATATAGGCTATGACAAAGATTGTATTTTTAGGATGGCTGAAAGACAGTGCCGGCGGCGCTGAGCGTCGGGTTGAGCTACCAGCCATGACAACCCCCGAAGAGCTCATTGCTTTTGTAGCCAATGGCGATCAATTGCTGGCCGAAGAACTGGCCGAGCCGTCCATAAGGATGATCGTTAATAAATCTATTCTGGTCGATAAAGTTCTACCGGATACAATCGAAGAAGTAGCCTTCATGCCGCCCCTCTCTGGTGGTTAGAGGCTGACGGTTGATGACACGCGTACAAGCCGAAATTTTTGACCCGGGCGCGGAGCTCAATGCTTTCATGCATGGTCGCACAGATATGGGTGCAGTCGTCAGCTTTACCGGACATGTGCGCGGTGAGGCAGGGAAAGACACGCTCGAGCTAGAGCACTATCCTGGCTATACGGAAGCCGAGATCGCCAAAATCGAGCAGGACGCCCTTTCCCGTTGGCCCGGCATCGAAACCCATATCATCCACCGCTACGGCCCTATGCAGCCCGGAGAACCCATCGTCTTTGTCGCCGTCTGTTCGGCCCACCGTAAAGATAGCTTTGAGGCCGCCACTTTTCTAATGGATTATCTCAAAACCGGTGCGCCGTTCTGGAAAAAAGAAAAGCGGGGCGATAAAGAGGTCTGGATTGAACCCAAAGACAGCGACTACAAAGCAAAAGAGAGTTGGACATAATGGGATTTGGCATTGACGAGACCCGGGATTTCAAACCCATTAATATTGCGGTTTTAACCGTCTCCGATACACGCACGGCTGAAAACGATACGTCCGGCGACCTGCTGGCATCGCGCGTCGCGGAGGCCGGTCACACGCTGGGCGACCGGGCACTCCTTAGGGATGATAAAGACATCATCCGCGCGCAAGTCCAAAGCTGGATTGATGATCCCAATATCGACGCCGTTGTGTCGACGGGCGGGACGGGCTTGACCGGTCGTGACGTCACCGTCGAAGCCGTCCGGCCTTTGTTTGAAAAAGAGATCGACGGCTTTTCTGTTGTTTTTCATATGGTGAGTTTTGAAACGGTCGGGCTTTCGACCCTGCAAAGCAGGGCCATGGCTGGGCTCGCCAATGCCACATTTATTTTCTGCCTGCCGGGCTCTAACGGGGCCGTCAAAGATGGTTGGGATAAGGTCATCAAGGCGCAACTCGATAGCCGCCACCGCCCCTGCAATATGGTGGAGCTCATGCCCCGCTTAAATGAGGTCTAAATGAGCAAGCTAACACATTTCGACAAGGACGGCCGGGTCAATATGGTCGATGTGGGCGGCAAAGCCGTCACCGAACGCGTGGCCGTTGCGCGCGGCTCAGTCCATATGTCCGCGAACGCCCTCACCCATCTGAAATCCGGTGAAAACAAAAAAGGCGATGTGCTCACTGTCGCTGAACTCGCTGGCATTATGGGCGCCAAGAAAACATCTGAACTGATCCCGCTCTG
>JAHDBU010000010.1 GCA_020630275.1 Hellea sp. | reverse complement strand
ATGTTTACAGCTAAACGCGTCGCCGATGAAAAAGATTGGCTCAAAGGCGAGACCGGTGATTGGGAAATCATCATCGGTATGGAAGTCCATGCTCAGGTCGCGTCTAATTCCAAGCTCTTCTCTGGGGCTGCCACGGAATATGGGGCCGAGCCGAACACGCAAGTGTCGCTGGTCGATGCAGGCATGCCAGGCATGCTGCCGGTCATCAATGAATTCTGCGTTGAGCAGGCGGTCCGTACGGGATTGGGTCTGAACGCACAAATCAACCTATATTCCCGGTTTGATCGCAAGAATTATTTCTATGTAGACTTGCCGCAGGGCTACCAGATTTCTCAATTCGCCCATCCTATCGTGGGCGAAGGCGAGATCGAGATTGAACGCGAAGACGGTGAAACCATCACCGTCGGTATTGAGCGGCTGCACCTCGAGCAAGACGCCGGAAAATCCGTGCATGATTTATCAGATGACGAAACCTATGTAGATTTGAACCGTTCCGGCGTGGCACTTATGGAGATTGTGTCCAAGCCCGATATGCGCTCGCCCGAAGAGGCGTCCGCCTATGTGGATAAGCTCCGCGGCATTGTCCGGGCCCTTGGCACTTGTGATGGCGATATGGAAAAAGGCAATCTGCGGGCGGATGTGAACGTATCGGTTCGCCGTCCGGGCGGGGAGCTTGGTACGCGGTGCGAGATCAAAAACGTCAACTCCCTGCGCTTTATTCGTCAGGCCATCATGCATGAAGCCCGTCGCCAGATCGACCTCATCGAGGCCGGCGAGACCATTGATCAGGAAACGCGTCTTTATGACAGCGTCAAAAACGAAACCCGGTCCATGCGCTCAAAAGAGGACGCCCATGACTATCGCTATTTCCCGGATCCGGATTTGTTGCCCCTGAACCTGGAGCAGGGTTTTGTTGATGCGATCAAAGCCAACCTTCCGGAATTGCCAGATGCCCGCAAAGCGCGCTTTGTGTCGGAATTCGGTATCCCGTCTTATGACGCAGGTGTTCTGACGGTCGATAAAACCGTTGGCGATTTCTATGAGCAGCTAGTTAAAGGCGGCGATAAACCGCGCGACGCCAAGATAGCGGCCAACTGGATGATGGGAGATCTGTTCGGAGCCCTCAATAAGTCTGCGATCGATCTTTCTGATAGTCCTGTCGGTGCTGATGCGTTGGGTGGGCTTTTGGACCGGATTGCCGATAACACCATTTCCGGTAAAATTGCCAAAACAGTCTTCGAGAAAATGTTCGAAGGCGGCGGCTCAGCTGACGACATCATCGAAAAGGAAGGTTTGAAACAGGTAACAGATACGGGCGCTATCGAAGCCTTAGTCCAAGAGGCGCTCGACGCCAATCCGGCTCAAGTTGAAAAGGCCAAAGACAATCCGAAACTCCTCGGTTTCTTTGTCGGGCAGGTCATGAAAGCCAGTGGCGGCAAAGCCAACCCACAGGCTGTGAACCAAATTTTGCGGGATAAGTTGGGGCTGTAGCCAACTGCTATTGTTCTGATCTACGAGATATAGAAACGCGTAAAACGGGTTAGGAGGTGTCCTAATGACCCGTTTTTCTGTTTTGTTTCTCACGGCAATATCTATTGTCATGATCATGTTCGTGCCGCCCAAAGCCTATGCCATCGAAAAGCCCGCCTATGAGGTGCTGCAGGAAGACGGAAAAATCGAAATTCGTGAATATCCGCCTATGTTGTTGGCGGAAGTCACCGTGACCGGAGACCGTAAACAGGCCGCCAATAAGGCCTTTCGCAAACTGGCTGATTTCATCTTTGGTGACAATCAGGTGCAGTCCAAAATCAAGATGACATCACCGGTTGTTCAGACAGAGATCAAATCTGAAAAGATTAAAATGACCTCTCCGGTTGTCCAGACACAAACATCCGAAGGACAATGGGTCGTCAATTTCATGATGCCGTCGAAATATACCATGGAAACCCTTCCCAAGCCGACAAACTCTGAAATCACCATCCGCGAAACTAAGCCCTATAAGGCGCTTACCATCCGTTTCTCAGGCCGCTGGAAGCAATCCAAACTCGACAAGAAAACCAGAGAATTGCGCGCTTATGCGACCGCCAAGGGATTGAAAATCGCGGATACGCCGGACTATGCCTTTTATGATCCGCCCTTCGTGCCTGGCTTTGCGCGTCGCAATGAGATCCAATTCAGATTGGTGGAATAAGACCTTCTTGCCTTCGCTCGTCTGGACGTTTATCAAATAGGCATGTCCAAAGCCCAAGGCCAAATGCTATGAAACTCGATGAAGGTGCGGCTTTCGGTGCGTTAATTATCGGCGCAGGCATCGGCTTTCTGGTCTGGCAGAAATGGCAAAACCCGGCTTTGGCCATGGCTGTTGGAATTGGGCTGGCCGTCGCCGATTATGTTTTCCTTATGATGTTGAAAAAAGTCTTCAAGAAATAAGACAGTCCTTGATTTGAACTCTCGCCTGATGTGTAAAGCAGGCACGTTAAAGCGAGATTATAAATGCCCTTAAATACCGACAAATCTTCCTCTGTGACTGACGCGCTCATGACCCGGATTACGGTCCGCGCATTTCTGGATAAACCTGTTCCGAAAGAGACTCTGACCCGGATGTTTGATACCGCGCGCCGCACGCCGTCAGGGGGTAACCTTCAACCCTGGCGTGCTCATGTCATGACCGGCGAAACGCTGAAGAAATTTACGGAAGAAGCCGCTCAAAGCACTTTAGGCGGTAAACAGGAAGGCGAGACTTTCCCTGCCTATCCCAGCCCGCTCTGGGAGCCGCAGCGCAGCTGGCGGTATAAGCTGGGCGAGGACATGTATGCGCTGCTGGATATCCCAAGAGATAATAAAATGGGGCGACTGCTTTGGTTGGCCAATAATGCCAGGTTTTTCGAGGCCCCTGTCGGTATCATCATTACGGGCCACAAAGACCTGCTCATGCCCCAACATCTGGATGTCGGCATATATTTGCAATCGCTCATGCTATTAGCGCGCGAGGAAGGATTGCACACCGCTCCACAAGGTTGGTGGCGTCGTCACCCCGAAACTGTTAGAAAATATTTAAGTGTACCAGACGACGAACACGTCTTGGTCGGTATGTCCTTGGGATATGGAAATCCGGAGGCCAAGGTCAATGATTTATGGGCAGATCGGGCTGAGCTTGATGAGTTAGTGCATTTCTACGACTAATTCGTTGCGAGATTTTCACAATTTTTAGGCTTCTTTTTCCCTTTTCTTACGTTTAAAGACAACAACGTAAGAGGGATTTTGGAAAATGGACTTGAAAGAGATTTTCATCGCTATCATTCTTTTTGTGATGGCGCTTCTTTTCGGCGTTTAATGCTCTGACGATTTCGCCTCCGGAGTGAGACCTGAGGCGGGGTTGCGATTGTGACACGAACCGCCTAAACACCTGCCCATGAAAACAACAATTATGGATGTCGCGCGTCTTGCCGGGGTTTCTATGAAAACCGTTTCGCGCGTCATGAATAATGAACCTTCGGTTTCAGATACAACCCGCGAAAAGGTCAATAGTGCAGCGTTGGAGTTGAATTACACCCCTAATCGGGCTGCCAGAGGGCTTGCCAGTTCCAAATCTTTTCTCATCGCTATGCTCTATGATATCCCGAGCCCTGGCTACACGATCAACTTGCAAAAGGGGGCAACAAATGCCTGCCGTGAGCATGGTTACCATCTTATTGTTGAGCCCTTGGATACGGCGGGGGAAAACATCACAAAAGAGATTACTGGGCTCATAACCCGTCTGAGTGTGGACGGCATTATTTTGGCGCCACCACTGTGTGACAATGCAGAGGTAGTGCGTTTACTGGCTAAAAAAAACACCCCTTACATTCCCATTGCTCCGTCAGCCAATCATGGTGACGTTTCTATTGTCAAAATGGATGACGTGCGGGCCGCAAAGGAAATGACCAGCTATCTCATAGGCTTGGGGCACCGGGATATCGGGTTTGTGAAAGGGCATCCGCGTCACAGTGCCAGCGCGCTTAGATTTCAGGGCTATCGCGAGGCTATGAGGGCGGCTGAAATTACCATTAGTCCCGATTGGGTTGTTGATGGAGATTTTACGTACAAATCAGGTGTGGATGCAGGATTAGCGATTTTAAAGTCTGGCAAACGACCGACAGCGATTTTTGCCTGTAATGATGACTCGGCGGCGGGGGTTATGTCGTCTGCCGCGCAGCTTGGAATCTCCGTTCCGAATGACCTGTCAGTTGCGGGGTTTGACGACACAACCATCGCGCGCTCGGTTTGGCCGCCCTTAACAACTATTCGCCAGCCGGTCGTTGATATGGGGTATAGGGCCGCGAAACTACTCCTGCAAAAGGACGAGTCGGAATTGAGTCAAAATATTCTAAATCATGCTTTGGTAGAAAGAGCATCCACGCGTTCACTCAAGAATTGACAGCGCTGTCATTTTTGCTAAAGGGGCCTGACTGATAGTTCGGACAAGCGATATCGACATGTCTAAAGACAAAAACAAACAAACTTCATCGGCCTTTCTTCCGGTCAATACATTCGACCTGGTCGTTTTTGGCGGAACAGGGGACCTGGCCCGGAGAAAACTCATCCCGGCTCTGTATCACCGTTTTTGTGATGGTCAGATTAGTGACGACAGCCGTATTATTGGAACCTCGCGCTCTGATAGAACGGATAGTGCCTATGCCAAGCAGATGCATGAAGCCTATAAGGAGTTTTCCGGCGGTGATGACTATGATGACGGGCGATGGTCTGATTTCACAGATAAGCTGAGCTATGTCAGTCTGGATATTGGAGACAAAGCCGCCGACTGGAAAGCGCTCGGGAAAGCCCTGTCCAAGGATAAAAAGCGGGTACGTGTTTTTTACCTGGCCGTGCCGCCAAAACTGTTTGTACCTATTTGCGAAGGTCTGAAGTCAGCGGGACTCGTTACAGAAAATGCGCGGGTCGTTTTGGAAAAGCCACTGGGCACGGATTACGCGTCCGCCAAAGCGACCAATGAAGGCGTGCGCGCCGTTTTTGACGAAAACAAGATTTACCGGATTGATCATTATCTCGGCAAAGAGACCGTGCAGAATTTATTGGTTCTGAGGTTTGGTAATGTCCTATTGGAGCCGCTTTGGTCCAATAGGGCCATCGATAATGTGGAAATTTCTGTTGCTGAATCCATTGGTGTGGGCGGACGAGGCTCCTACTATGATACGGCGGGCGCGCTCCGGGACATGGTTCAAAATCACTTGCTCCAACTCTTGTGTCTAACAGCAATGGAAACGCCTGCCTCGCTGGACGCTGATGACGTGCGAACTGAAAAACTGAAAGTCCTCAGAGCCCTAAGACCTATAACAAAAGACGTGTCTTCTTATGTCACTGTTCGTGGTCAGTATGCACGGGGCAAGGTTGGTGACGAAGTCATGCCCGACTATTTAACTGATGTCGGCGTGGATTTTAGCGAGACCGAAACCTTCGTGGCGATCAAAGCCCATATCGACAACTGGCGCTGGGCCGGCGTTCCCATTTATATCCGAACCGGCAAACGCATGGCGTCTCGGCGGTCAGAAATAGTCATCCAATTCAAGCCCGTACCACATTCCGTATTTGGCAAGACCAAACTTAATCCCAATAAACTGGTTATTCGCCTGCAGCCAGATGAGGCTGTTAATCTCTGGATGGAAATAAAAGAGCCAGGAGCAGGGGGGCTTCGGCTCAAAACACTGCCGCTCAATTTGTCCTACGCCGATAATTTCGCCGTACGATACCCGGATGCCTATGAGCGATTATTAATGGATGTTGTTCGCGGAAATCTATCCTTGTTTATGCGGGGTGACGAGGTTGAGGCCGCCTGGAAATGGGTCGACGAGATAATCAACGCTTGGGAGGCCTCAGGTCAACGATTGGAGCTCTATCAAGCGGGGCAGGACGGACCTGATGAGTCTCACGACATGTTGGCCAAGGACGGTAATCAATGGGACTGAGCCAACACATACAATCAAATTATCGCTTCCAGCTATACGATGCCCGAGACGCTTTGGTTGAGGCTGCGTGTCAATATGTGACTGATTTGGTCAAATATTCATCGGGTCAAACGAATTTGGCGCTTTCCGGGGGATCAACGCCCAAACCTGTTTATACAGCGCTTTCGAAAGCGCCGCTCAACTGGCACCGGGTAACTTCGACCCTCGTGGATGATCGCATAACTGATGATCCATTGGGGTCGAATGCGGCAATGGTACGTTCGTTATTCGTTCAAAACCTAGCAGCCGACATGTCTTTCACGCCATTGGCAAGCCATGAATTTAGTCCCAACGGTTTTGACCTAACGATTATGGGAATGGGTACAGATGGACACACGGCAAGTTGGTTTCCAGGTTCTGTCGGTTTACAAGACGCGCTAAATCCTCATTCAAATCAACATACAATTGAGATTGATGCGATGGGATGCCCTGGTGCTGGTATTTATCCGCATCGTCTAACGATGACTTTGCCCGCAGTAATGAATAGCAAGCAAATCCTTCTTCTCATAACGGGCGAGGAAAAGCGTAGAGTATTTGAGCACGCGACAGAAAAGTCAGTCTTTGAAGCGCCTGTCAAAGCCCTACTTGCCGCAGGGCGCCGATTGACCGTAATGTGGGCGCCATAAGGATTAAAAATGAATTCAATTATTCAGACCGTTACCGACCGCATCATCAAGCGTTCGGCGAAATCTCGCGCCGGATACCTAGATCAGCTCAAGTCTAATTACCGAGATGGACCGCGACGTAAATTCCTATCTGAAGGTAATCTTGCTCATGCAGCTGCCGCCTGCCCATTACACGAAAAAACGGATATTCTCGGAGCCGGGTGGGCGAATATAGGCATAGTCACGTCTTATAATGACATGCTGTCAGCGCATCAGCCTTTTGAGAAGTTTCCGCCATTGATAAAACATGCTGCGCGGCGCAATGGGGCCACGGCGCAAGTTGCAGGCGGTACGCCAGCGATGTGTGACGGGGTGACCCAAGGCAAAGACGGCATGGAGTTATCGCTATTGTCTCGCGACACAATTGCCATGAGCACGGCGGTAGCGCTTTCTCACGACATGTTTGACGCTTCAATTCTGCTAGGTGTTTGCGACAAAATCGTTCCGGGGTTGTTGATTGGGGCGCTCCGATATGGTCATCTACCGGCGATTTTCGCGCCAGCCGGTCCCATGCCCTCTGGTATCCCCAATCCAGAAAAAGCGAAAATACGCCAGCAATTTGCTTTGGGTGAAATCGGCCGTGAAGAATTGTTGAAAGCTGAGGCTGCCTCTTACCATGCACCGGGAACATGCACATTTTATGGCACGGCTAATTCTAATCAAATGCTGATGGAATTGATGGGGCTGCAATTGCCGGGCACGTCTTTTGTCCATCCCAACACACCTTTACGCGATGCCTTGACCGCTCAGGCGACACGTCGGGCTATTCAAATTTCTCACTTAGGCGACGACTACACGCCTATTGGCAAAGTTGTTGACGAAAAAGCGGTCATTAACGGTCTGGTTGGTCTAATGGCAACGGGCGGATCAACCAATGTGGCTATTCACCTTGTGGCTATCGCACGCGCGGCGGGCATCATCGTAAATTGGGATGACTTTGCTGAGATTTCTGCGGCTGTACCCCTGATTTGTAAAGTATATCCCAATGGTGTCGCTGATGTGAATCACTTCCACGCAGCCGGCGGCATGGCCTATCTAGTCGGTGAACTCATTGAAGAAGGCCTCGTTCATCCAGACGTGACGACAATTGCAGGCGGCAATGGTCTCCATGAGTATACGCGAGAACCTATTCGGAATGCTCATGCCGAAGCAGATTATGTTCTGTTTAGAAAAGGTCCGACGGAAAGCCTCGACAAAGAGATTTTGACAGATTTCAAATCGCCATTTCGTCCCGACGGCGGATTGCGCCTGTTAACGGGTAATCTCGGTCGGAGCATGATGAAGGTGTCGGCTGTCAAGCGTGAAAACTGGTTTGTCGAAGCGCCCGCGATCGTCATTGAGCACCAAGACGAGCTCAAAACAATGCATAAGGCTGGCGAATTGGAAAAAGACTTCGTTGTTGTTTTAAGATTTCAGGGCCCGCGAGCGAATGGCATGCCTGAGTTGCATGCGTTGACGCCAATCTTTGGTGCGCAGATGGATAAAGGGTTTAAAGTCGCCCTAATAACAGATGGTCGTCTTTCCGGTGCGTCAGGGAAATTTCCTGCCGCCATTCATGCTGTACCAGAAGCTTTGGAGGGCGGACCGCTGTCACAGGTCGAGAATGGTGATATGATCCGCATTGATCCACTGAATAACATGGTTGAAGTGGTAGGAGTTGATCTCTCCAAGCGCGAGAAAGTCGAACCTAAAAAGCGGGCTCTATCGGATATGACAGGTATGGACATGTTCGCGCCAATGCGGGCCGCTAGTCGTAACGCCGAAGAAGGGGCCTCATTCTTAGGCGAGCCTGATTGGATGGCTTAATTGATGGGATTGAATTGCAAATCGGCCAGGCGTGCATAGAGTGCACCATTCTTAACCAAGTCTTCGTGAGTGCCTTCCTCGACAATCCGGCCTTTGTCCATAACAATTATTCGGTCTGCTTTTTTCACGGTGGCTAGTCGGTGAGCAATGACGAGTGTGGTTCTGTCTTTGGACAGAGCCTCGAACGCCTTTTGGACCGCTAATTCACTTTCAGCGTCCAGTGCACTTGTCGCTTCGTCCAGCAGCAGGATCGGTGCATCTCTTAGGATGGCCCGTGCAATGGCGATGCGCTGACGTTGACCGCCTGATAAAGTGGTCGCTCTTTCTCCGAGATCGGTCTCATAGCCCTCGGGTAAGGTCATAATAAAGTCGTCAGCAAAAGCAGCTTTGGCAGCGGCTTTGACGTCTGCGTCGCTTGCGCCCTCACGGCCATATCGGATATTGTCCATCGCCGAGCCAGAAAACAAAGGTGTGTTTTGCTGGACGATTGCAAATTGTTCGCGCAGAGTTTCCGGGTTCATCTCCCTCGTGTTGACGCCGCCCAGATATATGGCGCCGGACTTAATGTCGTAGAACCTGAGCATAAGTTGAAACAATGTCGATTTGCCAGCTCCTGAGGGACCGACAATTGCAATGGTTTCGCCCGGGCTGACACTAAAGCTCAGTTCTTCAATAACAATATCATCCGGTCGAGTTGGATATCTGAATGCTACATTTTCAAAAATAATGCCGGTATCAGACTTTGGCGTTTTTGGGTTCGAAGGCGACAAGATTTCTGGCTTAGCCTGCAATATCTCCACAAGGCGTTCAGATGCACCTGCTGCGCGTAACAAGTTTGTCCAGGTCTCTGTTAGAAATGAGAAGTTTGACAACGCCAAAAAGGCATAAAGAGAGAACTGTCCGATGTCGCCACCTGTCATATGGCCGGATACGACTTCATTGGCTCCGTACCATAGAATGCTAACAACACCGCCTAGAGCCACTAAGAATATGATCGCAGTCAAAAATGTCCGGATGACAATTCGTTTTTCCTGTAAATCATAAGTCGCGTCTACGACCGCTGAAAATGCCGCGTCTTCATATCCTTCCCGCGTGTAAGCTTGTACGGTCTGGATGGCTGACAAGGTTTCACCCGCTCGGGCAGAAGCATCGGCCAAGCGGTCTTGTCCATCGCGGGAGAGATTGCGGATTTTTCGGCCCAGAACAATCACTGGTATCAGGATCAGGGGGCCCATAGCCACGACCATGAGCGCCATTTTCCAATTGGTGAAAAACATCATGAAAATAGCGCCGGCCGCGACGGCTAGAGCGCGGATGCCAAACGAGATCGAACCTGTCACAACCGTTTCGATAAGGGTTGTATCGGTCGTCAGGCGGGAGAGCACTTCTCCGGTTCGAACCCGCTCAAAATAGGCTGGGCTGAGTGTTAAGAGATGCGAGTAAACTTTGTTGCGGATATCGGCGATCACCCGTTGTCCAAGGGTGTTGATCAGGAACGCTCGGACCGGCCCCACAATGGCGTAGATGCCCACAATAATAAACGCAAATTTGAAGTAAGGCGAGAGGTCTGCTGCGCCGTAGACATTGATGGTTTGGCACATTTCAATGGTCAAAGCCTTTTCGCCGCCAAACCCGCAATCAATAATGAGTTTGGCTAGAGCTGGAATCGTCAACGTTGCGATGGAAGACAAAGCCAAAAAGATCAAAAACAGAATCAGGCGTCCCGGATACCGTGCAATAAATGGCCAGATGTAACGGAGAGGTTTGATGGACCGAGACCGCGAACGATGTCCGCTCTCTTGATCAATCTTGGCTGCGTAAGCTGTCCCTCCGCCACGCCGAAATTGTTTGTCTTGTTCCGACATGGTGCGCCTTCTAACTGATTTTGATGGAATGGGCGTGTGACAAATTGGTTTGATTAGAATACATAAAAAAGGGCCGCAAATCCTGCAATTGTCACAGCTATCAGCAAAGCTGTTACCAGAGCAGGCTTTTGTTTCAACACTCGCTCGAAAGACGGACCCAAAACGTAAATTGCCCCTGCAAATGCTAAGAAGCGTAATGTTCGGCAAAATATGGAAATGGTGAGGAAAAGCGGGAAGCTGAATTTAACAACGCCCGCCGCAATAGCGCCCAGTTTATAAGGAATGGGAGAAATTGCAGCCACTGCAATCATCCAACCGCCCTTGGTTTGCAAATCGGTTTTGAATCCATCAAATTGTTTATCCATGCCATAACTGTTGATAACCCAAGCAGCGAAGCTGTCCGCGAGAAAAGCGCCGATATAATAGCCCAGACAACCGCCTGCTACCGAGGCCAGGCTGGCGACAAGAGCCGCTTGCCATAGCCGTTTTCGGTTGGCCATCATCACAGGCAAGGCAAATGGATCGACGGGTATTGGAAGGAGTGCGCTCTCCAAAAATGACACAACCCCAAGAACCCAAAGGGCATAAATGCTCCCTGCGGCGGCTATGACTTTGTCTAACTGTCTTCTGATCATTTGAGTCGCCTAACATATTTTGTTCGTTATTATTTGTGACAGAAATGCAACAAAGCCGTTGAAATAAGCCGAAAATACTCAATTTTTTGCATATGCGCACAATTTTGTTTGGCCAAATGTGAGCTCGCCAGATAGAGTTTTAGCAATAACGAATAATAATTCGATCAAACCAAAAAAGGGGAAGAAATGAAAACTACCATCAAATTACTGCTGGCAACTTCTGCATTAGCGGCGTGTGTGCCCGTCGAGGCGGTTGCTCAGGATGACGAGATTATTGTTACGGCGACCCGTCGTGCCGAAAGCATTCAAGATGTTCCAATTGCGGTGACGGCTGTTCTACCGGAAACTTTGGAAAAGCAAGGGGTGGTCAATATCCAAAACCTGACAAGTGTCGCACCGAGCTTCTCGACATCCAATGCACAGATCGCATCAGGATCGGTTGTTTTGCGTGTCCGCGGCGTCGGTACCACATCGAACAATATCGGCTTTGAGTCCGCTGTCGGTATTTTCATTGATGGAGCTTACCAATCTCGTCCGGGCGTTGCTCTCGGGGAATTTGTGGATGTGGAACGGGTCGAAGTTCTGCGCGGTCCACAAGGAACGCTATTCGGTCGGAACACCTCAGCGGGTGCATTGAACATCACTAACAAGCGTCCGGTCATGAATGAAATGGAAGGCTTTGTGAACGCCTCAATCGGTAATCACAATCTTCGTAGTTTACAGGGTGCTGTGAATATTCCTTTGGTTGACGATACTTTGGCCGCGCGCGTGTCAGGAGCGATCAGAGAGCGGGATGGTGAAATTGATATTTATGACAGAACTGGGACAAAAATTGGTGAGTCGAATACGATCAGCCAAATGATGTTGCGGGGTCAACTAGGATTTGAGACGGGCGGGCTTCAAGGTCGTTTGATCGCAGATTATTCCGATAGTGACTCTGTTTGCTGTTCAGCTGTCGAACTTTTGGCATCACCGATTGAGTTAGGCGGCGTTTTCAACGCCGTTGGGCTAGGCCCCCGAGGTGGAATGACTGCACCAAATGTTGCAGCTAATATTTTTGAGACTGACGTATTGGATGCGGCTCTTGATGATCGTTGGGCATCCTCTTCACAAGTGCCTGATCCAAGTAATGAACAAATCGGATTTACAGCGGATCTAGAGTATAATCTGTCTGACTCGATGGATCTCGTATATGTCGGATCATACCGCGAATATGAGGCCGCTGAGCTTTATGATTCAGGTTTCTCTGGGCTGGACATTTTCAACGTTACTCGCAGCGATCAAGGTGGTGGTACCTTTATTGATACCATGACCCACGAGCTTAGAGTTCAAGGCGAAGCCGGAAAAATCGATTGGCTTGTTGGCGCTTATTATTCTGATGAAGATATTGAACAACAGGTCAATTTCAGCCTTGGTGAAGACTATGGCGAGCTCATTGGCGCACTGTTTGGTGCCGCCTTCGGGCCAAATCCGTTAACGCTACTATCGGGTGGTGTCGATCCATCTGTGGTTCGTGCCACAAATAAATACACTCAAAATAGTAAAAGCTACTCGCTGTTTACGCACAATATTTTTGATGTAACCGACGACTTAAGTGTTACCGTAGGGCTTCGATATACAGACGAAAGCAAAGACGGCAGCTTCACACAGCCAAGTGTGAATAACCCACTTTGCACGAGCTTGTTGGCAAATGTCCAGTTTACGCCTCAAGGTCAGCCTTTCTTTGCCGGATCTCCGCCTAGTGTCTTTGGCCCGGTATTTGGCACAGGGTGCTTCGCCTTCACGGCGCCCGCCGATTTACCTCAAGCTCAGTTCTTTCCTTTACCGAGAACTTTTGCGGGTGAATTCAAAGATGATGAACTGATTTATACCGGAAAGCTGTCATATGATGTTGGTAGCAATGCGAATGTTTATGGCAGCTTCACACATGGTTACAAGTCAGGTGGTTTCAACCTTGACTCGACTGCAGCAGTCGGTGGCGCCGACCCGCGCTTTGCCTCTGAGAAGGTCGACGCCTATGAAATCGGGTTAAAGTCTAAACTGGCGGATGGTCGGATCACGGTAAATGTTGCAGGCTTCTGGGAAGATTTTACGGACTTCCAGGTTCTTGAATTTACGGGTGCTCAGTTTCAGACGTTCAACGTTCCTAAAGCCAGATCACGGGGTGTGGAAGTGGAAACTTTCTCACGTTTGTCAGATAATTTCGACTTGACGGCTGCGGTCACTTATACGGATGCAGAATACCCTGACGATTGCGGCCCGACAGACGCGCCGGTCCGTGTGTTAGCTCTTTGTGGTTTCTCTCTAACAAATGCTCCAGAATGGGTAGGCTTGTTAGGCGCAAATTATCAAAATGATATCTCAGAAAGTCTGGATTACTTCCTGAACGGACAGATGCGTTTTGAAGGAGACCGCCGGACTTCGACACAAGGCCGACTGGTTCCAGCGACGGTTGCAGGACTTGCGGATTCTCCGCTCAACCCATTCGATGTCCAGCAGGAATCAATCAAAATCAATCTTCGTGGTGGATTAACCTATAACGAAGATTGGACATTGGAAGCTTGGGTGACCAACCTAACCGACGAAGTTACACGCGGTGTAACCTTTAACACGGTTCTAAGAACTGGCTCCCGTTCAGCCTTCTTGCAGGAAGGCCGCATGTTCGGATCGACACTTCGATACAAGTTCTAGGAAGAGATTTGTTTCCAAGAATTCAAACCCCGCCTTGAGCGGGGTTTTTATTTGGCGAAAGTTAGCTCTTAGGCCTTTTGTGCATGAGAGCTGCCCGTTCGCAAATTGCCACTAAGTCATCCGTCTGATTATAGGCGCGGTGAACGAAGGTGACGATCCCTTGTGTTGGACGGGATTTGCTTGCGCGCACGGCTTTGACTTCCGTTTCGACCCGAACTGTGTCGCCGTGAAATAAAGGGTGAGGGAATTTCACTTCGCTCATTCCCAGATTACCGACCGTTGTACCAATTGTTGTATCATTCACTGAAATCCCGATCATGAGCCCTAAGGTAAAGAGGCTGTTGACCAGAGGTTTGCCAAATTCGGTTTTAGAGGCAAAATCAAAATCGATATGCAAGGGTTGCGGATTTAATGTCATGTTGGAAAACAACATATTATCCGCTTCGGTAATGGTACGGCGCAGCTCATGCTTGAAAATATGCCCGACTTCAAACTCGTCAAAATATAGACCTGCCATGTTAGCTCCCTGTGAATTGTTTCGGAGCTATCCCGAATTAAAGCGAACGGCAAGAGTCAGTTGATTTCAACCCATCCGCCTTGGACGGTCTCAAGAATTGAATTTCAGGTTCTAGAGCTGGATCGTGATACAAGTTAAAAAGCACAGCTCCCGATAATACATCGGCTTTATCGGTGACGGTCGACTGATCCGCCGCGTAAATAATTTGTTTCCGATCTGAAAGACTAACGACGCAGGATTGAGCTGGGCCTGGCAGTTGGGCTGTTTTACCAAAACTGACTTCACCAAGTTGACCGTTTGTATACAAGGCGATGATGGCTTTTCCTCTTAGACCATCTCCGGTAACCACAAACGGACCGTCACTACTAACAAAGTAGCTTTTAACCCCTTTCGGCGCTTCGATCTCTGCAGCAATTACATTGACGCGCTTCTTGATATCCAGATTTGAATGCAAATGTGCTGCCGCTGGAATCGCGAGAATTTCCAGAATGGCTATACCAATAATAATAGTGCGTTTTCGCATTCTTTGCCTCCGAGCTAGTCTATTCAAGAAAGGTGCCACTGGCCAAAGCTCAAAGAAGCGGATATAGGCGCGGCCATGGAAAAATGCGCAAAAGCTCTGTTGTTGTTTTCGGGGGGCCAAGACTCGGCTACTTGTCTCGCCTGGGCGTTGGAAAGATTTGATCACGTCGAAACCGTCGGGTTTGATTACGAACAGCGTCATGCTGTTGAACTAGAATGCCGGGCGCAGGTCCGCGAACAGATTGCTGCTTTGAAAACCGACTGGAAAGATGCCCTTAAAGACGATCATATTCTTGATCTATCTGTCTTGGGTGAAATCAGTGAGACCTCGCTTACGCGGGACATAAAAATCGAAATGGATGAGACTGGATTGCCGTCAACTTTTGTTCCTGGACGCAATTTGATTTTCCTGAATTTCGCGGCTGCGTTGGGTTATCGCCGGGGTATCACCCATCTGATTGGTGGCATGTGTGAGGCGGACTTTTCGGGCTATCCTGATTGCCGTCAGGATACGTTGGACCAGACTATGACATCTATTTCCATGGGTATGGACAAGACTTTCAACTTGGAAACACCGCTTATGCATGTCAGCAAAGCCGGGGCCTGGAAAATGGCGCGAAATATGGGTGGTCAGGCACTCGTCGACATTATTCTAGAAGCGACCCATACTTGCTATCTCGGCGAAAGAGGTACCCGACATGATTGGGGATATGGCTGTGGGGCGTGTCCGGCCTGTGACCTCCGCGCCAAAGGTTGGCGCGAATTTAAAGCCAATACCGCATGACTTACTCCGTCAAAGAAATATATTTTACCGTACAGGGTGAGGGCGTACAAACCGGTATGCCGGCAGTATTTCTACGCTTTGCGGGATGTAATCTTTGGTCTGGTCTGGAACGCGACCGCGCCTCCGCTATTTGTAATTTTTGCGACACAGATTTTGTCGGGACGGATGGTCCAGGCGGAGGGAAGTTCAAGAGGCCGGACCAGTTAGCCGAAGCGGTTAAATCCCATTGGCCGGAAGGAATAGGCCAGCCTTGGGTCGTCTGCACAGGGGGTGAGCCCTTGTTGCAGCTTGATCCGAATTTGGTTGATGCCTTTCATAAGGCCGGGTTTAAAATTGCCATTGAAACGAATGGAACCTTAAAAGCGCCTCCTGGAATTGATTGGATTTGCGTGAGCCCCAAAGCAGACACAGAGATCGTGCAATCCTCTGGTCACGAGCTAAAGCTCGTTTTCCCGCAACGGGAAAACGAGCCCACAAAATTCGAAAGCATGGATTTTAAATATTTCTGCCTTCAGCCTCTGGATGATGATAATCAGAAGGAGAATATGCAGGCAGCTTTTGACTATTGCCTTACCAACCCGCGTTGGCGTTTAAGCTTGCAGACTCATAAATGGATAGGTGTGCCTTAGCGCTTAATTCCAAGCGAGGGATTTGGCTGTCTTTTTTGCGAAACGATCAATTGCCCGGTTCGTATCTGACCAGGTTGTGCCAGCAGTGTTGCAGATATCGTTTTCATACCAAGCATAGGAAATATTGCCTTGGTCTTCACCATTATTCGCAATGAGGCTACCGACAAAAGACGCGCCTCCACGCGCAACGCTCCGCATGGAGAGGCTGCTATTTCTGGACAATTGATTGAAAGTAGGGTGTGTCGGGCGGACGTCATCCAAAGTCACTTTTAGGACGTTCTCAGATTCAGGATCAACTTTGACGCCCCGCTTCTCAAGCTGTTTCGCTAAACGCTTTTCAAGACGTGTCACCAATTTTGAGAGATCACGTTCTCCGTAAAATCCATTGCCGCCAAAACCGTCACGGCTGTTCTTGGCGTTTCGACGATCACTCCGGTCTTTAGGTAAGTTATTGGCACGCCATTCGAGGTCTTCGCTTAGAACGACTTCGACTTTCACGGAGCTAACCGGGACAGCATAGGTGTTTTCAAATTTCTTGGAGTTCTTGGCCATCGCCGGAGAGGTAAATAGTAAGCCTGTCGAAAGGATGACAGTGGACAAAACAGTACGCATAAAGACCTCCGATTTGTCACAACATAACACAAAAAAGGCCGACAAACAATGTCGACCCTACAGCAATAACGAAAATGTAATTGGGCTTACCGGGCCACGTCGACGAATACGCTTAAAACATTCTTTGCGGCTTTAATCTTCATAAGTTCGTTGTTGAGCTGAACGGATTGAATGTCTTTGACAACGGTTACGGTTTTCCCTGACAAATCGACAACATGGCTGGTAATGCGCAATACGCGTTCGGTCGTGTCCAGTGCCGCATCTGTGATTTTCACGGGGACGGAGCCCACATAATAGACGCCTTTCCCGACCGTGTAGGCGCTTTTTCCGGCAAATTTTCCAGTATCGATAGCAGCGCCACCAACAAATTTACCTGTATCAATAGCGGCTCCGCCGACAGCACCCGTTACATTGGCTGCGCCTTTGCCGACAGCATAAGCGCCCTTAAACGGGGCTGATACGACCTTGCCGGTCGTTTTGCATCCAGATAACATGAAGACCGGGACTAGGAGCATCATGGCAGTGGTTTTCATAGCAGGCATGTCTATTTCCTCGAAATTTCTGGATCCCCTATCACGGGAGCCGATTTAACTCTATTCACCAATACAGTAGAATTGTTACAGCTTTATTATTGGCTCTCTCGACGCCAGGCTAACGCCAGAGCGCCCACTGCCAAAATGAAATAGAGCAGAGTAGGGGCCAAAGGTTTGCGCCTTGAATTGCGGGTTACATATTGCTGGTTTTCGACCAATCCCATCCAGTTTTCGCCACGCGTTTTATCACCTTTGCCGACCCTGCGAACGGAAACAATATCGCCGCTATCCGCAGCTTTAAATACGCCGCCACCTGTCGCATCTGCTAAAGGTTTCACTATATCCGTGGTCGGAGTCAGGATGCTGAACTCCTTTGGGTTCAAAGCCCCAAGGGCTGTCACGGTGCTGATGTCCTCTGATTTTAAGAGATAGGCACCTTGTCCTGCGGTCGAGCCAGTCCCGCGGAAAACACCATCGGTGACCTGTTTTAATTCGACGATTTCAACGCTCTGGTCTGGTTTGCGAACTTCAACGCTGCCTACCTCGTCGGAGAGGGTTGAGCGCTCGATGACCAGCTCATCACCATTAATAACGGCCGTTAGTTTCTCTGCGT
Source organism: Hellea sp. (assembly GCA_020630275.1). Classification (GTDB taxonomy): domain Bacteria; phylum Pseudomonadota; class Alphaproteobacteria; order Caulobacterales; family Maricaulaceae; genus JACOMS01. Next base: position 16,273 of record JAHDBU010000010.1, on the reverse strand, counting down.
CCAGATCAGGCTCTCCGAGTAGCCAATGCGCCATGCGCCGGAATAGCTCGCTGTAAGGGCCGCCGCCATCATAACCTTTGGACCACAACCAGGATTGGTCAGACATTAACATGCCGACGCGCCCGTCGCCGACTTTCTCCATGATCAGAAGCGGCTCGTCGCCGGGGCCCTTCATGAGAACATGGCCGCTGGCCACATCGCTTTCGATTATTCGAAACCACTGTCCCCAATTCTTTGATTGCTCACCGTCAAAGGATGCGGTGACCGGGTGGCGCTTGCCTTTGTCGGTCAATTCTGGACGGAAGGCATACTCGACGACTTCGCCCGTTGGACGTGCCGGCAATATCGCAGCTAGGGCGGAACGGTACATGCTGTTTTCGCTGGCATAGCCAGGACCGGTTGCCATGAGCAACGCCCCGCCATTTTCTACATAAACAGCAATGTTCTGGACATAGTAGGGATCCAGGAGCGGCGTAATACGGCCACTTCGTCCTGGGGACGAGCGCCGGGTGAAATGATCAAAAATAATTAAATCAAAGTCGTCGAGCTTTTCCTCAAAAAGCTGCGCCGTAGGGAAGGAGATCAGAGAGAGTTCCGTGGATAAGGCCCGTCTTTCTTTCACACCTGGGACCGTCAAAATCGTGAAATGGACCATTTCCACGGAAGGATCACTCTTTAACAGGTTGCGCCAGGCACGTCCCCCTCGGTGCGGCTCACCAGTGACCAGCAAGACCTGCATGCTGTCGCGAATGCCCGATATCTCAGACACAAAAATATTGTTTTTTAGCGTGAGTTCATTATCAGCCGGAACCACATTGAGCTCTACCGTATTTGTCCCGCGGCGTTCGATCTTGATAGGGATGGCAACGCGCTTGCCTATTGTCGCCGGGAAGCGGGCCACAAGCTCACCATTGACCCGAATTTGAATGACCGCTGTCTCGCCTTCATGACCTGGGTCATCGACCTGGACTTCAAATTCTGTCTGTTCCCCAACGAGTCCAAAACGCGGGGCCACAATCGTACTAATACGCCGGTCCCGACTGTCTGGGTCCTCGAGGACAACGGCATGGAACGGGACACCTTCGGGCAAGAGATTTTCCGTATTCTTAGGGATATCATGGACCTGTCCGTCAGTCACAGCGATCACCCCGGCCAATCGATTTTGCGGCAAGGCAGAAAGCGCCTCAACCATATCGGTCGCCAGCTTGGTACCATCGTCATTTGTGCCGGAGCGGATGAGGGTGACTTCGAGATTTTCCGCACCCTCCAGCGCGTTCCCCAGACTCTCTATGATGGCTTCGATTTTCTGATCCCGTCCGCCTAGCATGGCGCTCTCGCTTTTGTCGGCGATGACAAGCACTTCGTCGGGCAAAGTTTCACGTTCTTCTTCAACCGTTTGCGGGTTCAGCAAGGCAAGCGCCAAAAAGAGCGCGGCCAGCGTTCTAAACAAGAAACTGCGCAGCTTGCTGATCCCGCCCAAGGCGGCCGCCAAAATGGCCAGAATGACAATAGCGGCGATCCAGACCAAGGAAACCAATGGATCAAAGGCGATATTGGGGAGCCAAGACATTATTCGACGTCTCCTGAGTCTTCGCTATCATCGCTGTCGTCTTCATCATCCAGATTGCGCGGGATACGATCACGGATAGAACGCCGTTCGATCAAGGCTTTGGCGTGGACTTGATCGGCTTTGTAATTCCCAGCCAGTGTATACATCACCAGATTGACGCCAAATCTCAACGCCATTTCTCTTTGCTTGGGAATGTCGCGTTCTATTTCCAAATAATAATTATCGGCTTCAAATGCCCAGGCCGCGGCCCAGTCATTGCCGCCAATAATCACACTGGAAACACCGTCGCGCGCAGCACCGGTCTGATTTCGGTCCACCCAAACACGTCCATTGGCCCAGCGCCCAGGATAAAGGTCGATAAGGTAGTAACTTTTGTTCAAGACATGATCTTCCGGGACTTCATTGAGTGCCGGAACGTCCAAACTGTCCGTGATACGTTTCAGCCCAGGATGCGGCTCGCCAACAGAGAGGAAATCATCGCCACTGTCACGCGTATCGAACACGATAGATCCCCCGCCGGCCATATAATCATTGAGGGCTTTGATGGCGTCGTCCGTCAGAGCCGGAGCGTCCCGGTCCACAGGCCAGTAAAGAAACGGATAAAAGATGAGCGGATCAGATGCCGGGTCCACACCGCGTACGCCGACGGGCTCAATTGTTGTGCGGTCATTCAGGACCTTCGCGAGGCCTTCCATGGCATTCTCGCTTGTATTATCGACTGAGAAATCGCCGGTTAGAACATAGGCTAAGCGTAATTCCAGCGCATCTGCGAAATGGTCTTCTTTTTGGGCCACGGCATCTTGTGCGGTCGATGCCAAAATAAATCCGGAAAAAACAATACTCGCTGTTGCCTTGGGGGATAGACGGAGACGGGACTTTAATCCGCGCATCCGACCAGACGCATAAATGGCCAGGATGGCATCTATCGCCAGCATAAGCAGGCCAATCCAAAGCAATGTTCCGCCCAGATTATTTTCCGTTGTGGCGCCGTAGGTTGTTCGCTTAGCGCCTTTTATCTCGCCGAGTCCCTGAAATTTGGCGGCATCAGTTACGATATTGAGGGCCTGACGTCGCGGACCTTGACGGTATAGACCGGGCGGATGGGTCTTGGAAATTTCTATCGTATCAAATCCATCAAAGGGAATAGGCTTGGTGAAAATCCCAGGGGTCATCAAACGACCATACCCATTCAAGACACGTTCCGGCGCCCAATCCCCAGACGACGCGCTCGGCGCGTTGGCGGCGCTGGAAGCCTTTGCCAAACTTAGTAGGCGCTTGAGCATATCCACATAAAGCCCGCTCACTGGGATATTGGACCATTCCGGATGCGCCGTGACATGAAAGAGAATAATGCGTCCGAAACCAACTTCTTTGGATGTGACCACAGGAGAGCCGTCCTGGAGGCGCGCCCAGGTACGGCTGTCGGTTTCAGCGCCAGGCTCGGCCATGACTTGCTGTTTGACTTCGATATCGGCGGGAATGTCCAACCCAAAGAACGGGCTATCAGGAGAGAATTCGGAAAAGTTTTGCGGCTCTTCCCAGGTTAACGCGCCGCCTAATGCCCGGCCACCCGAACGCAACCGGACTGGAATAAACGGATCGGATTTTTGCGCCAGTTTAGGACCGGCAAACCGGATCAATAGCCCGCCATTTTCAACGAACTCCTTAACTTCCTTAGAGTCGTTTCGCGACGCATCGGGCATCACGATCACGCTTGGTGCGAGTGGAAGAATGTCTTCCAGCGTGCCTCGAAATACATCGGCATGGGGTTTGAGCGCGGTTTCAGCATAAAAAGGTTCGGACAAGAGCGGATTGGAGACATCCTGATTTTCTGTCAGTACACCGATGAGGGGCCGCCCCCAACTGTCATCTAATAGACGGATGGAGCCCGCTGTCACACTGTCGGCAGCACGAAAAGCGGCGATCTGGCTGCGCAGTTCCGTCGGCAGTTTCATAACGGCTTCTGCCGAAGTTTGGCCTGGAGAAAAGGAAATCGTCGCGCGGGAAATGATGCGCCCGTCTTTGCCGTGGGCGGTAACATCCGTGCTGCGTAAGCCGTTACTGTCAGGTCGGTGCCATTCGGTTCTAAGGCCATCAGCGATTTCTTCCAATTCGCCAGGTACGAGCGGCAAAACGGCGCTGGTCGGAGATAACACATTTAAAGAATGGCCTTTGGACATGGCCTCCACGAGGTCCTGTTGGGCCTCCGTCTGTATACCGCTGGAGAGCCAATACACATCGGCATCCGCAAATTCCAATTCTGTCAGTTTCTTGGCTAGGTCAGCTGGGCGGTTTGGTTCAGGTCTTGGGGACATGGATTTGATTTTGCGGAGCGCGTCGGATGGGTCCTCAAAGCCAGCCTCTTCTAATTTGCTATCCGGCGTCAGTAAAAGAACTTTGACGTCCTTGCGCCGCGCGTCTGCTATCCGGTTCTCGGCTTCTTTGGTGATTTTGGGCCAATTGGCGGCGGCGTCCCAACCATTATCAACAACGAGTACCACAGGTCGGGACTCAATACCTTCGGGACGCGTCAAGAAAGGCTGGGCGAGGGAGATTGCAATAAGCGCCACCATGATGAGCCTGAATATCAAAAGCCAAAGCGGTGTACTATTGGGCGTCTCTTCTTCGGTCTCAACTTCTTTCAAGATCCGAAGGGGGGGAAATATCTGTTGGATGGGTTTAGGCGGCGTGATCCGCAGGAGCCACCAGATGAGCGGCAGGCTCAGTAATCCCAATAAAGCTAATGGCGCCAGAAATGTCAGCGGTCCTAACGTCATCAGGCTTCTCCGCTGATCGCCATGTAGAGCGACGTCAGGGCCACATTGGCAGGGCTATCTGTTTGGTGGGTGATGACTGGCCAGCCAAGACGTCGTGCCATATCAGAAATGGCCGCGCCGTGGGCCTCAAACTTGCGGCGATAGGCGTCTTTCGCTTTTTCCGCCCGACCCACAATAAAGGGGGCCGCTTTTGTTTTGCCGGGCATCATCATTTCCAGTCGGCCTTTGTAAGGAAATACCCGTTCAGCTGGGTCGACAATCCTGAGAAGGATTGCTTTAACTGGGCGTCCAGCGAGCCGGGTTAAGCGTTTTTTCCATATTTCAGGATCTTCCAGGAAATCCGATGCAATAATCAGCTGCGTATGGGCTGGCATTTTTCCGTCCAGATTTTTGTAGGGCCCTTCTGAGTGTGCGAGGCGTTTTGTAATCCGTTCCAACCCTAAACGCCCTGACCGAGGCCGTTCGGATTCGCCAAGTACGGCACACCGTTCGCCGGACCGCATGAGCAAACTGGCCAGGGCCATACAGATCACGGTCGCCCGGTCTTGTTTGCAGGACAATTCTTTGGAGGACCGCCAGTCCATACCAGGATTGCCGTCCCTCCAGAAAAAGACCGTATTGGCGGCCTCCCATTCGTTCTCACGAACATAATATTGATCGCCGCGAGCAGAACGCCGCCAATCAATGTCACTAACGGCGTCTGAGCGATCATAGTTGCGAAACTGCCAAAAGGTCTCACCCTGACCGGCGCGACGTCGACCGTGTACGCCTTGGGCGACAATTGCGGCGACGCGTTCGGCTTCAGCGAGCAGATCGGGATAGCTGGAGGCCAGTCGTTCGGACCGGCGGCGAAGTTCGATATGTCTGTCGGCGGTCTTGGCCATATCACGCCACCTAAGCGATGGCGTCCTTAAGACGGGCGATGGTATCCTCGATGGTCACGCCGTCCGCACGGGCTGCGAAGGTTAGCGCCATTCTGTGTTGCAAAACCGGACCGGCCAAAGCGAGAACATCGTCGATAGAGGGCGACAAACGACCATCCATCAATGCGCGTGCGCGACTTGTCAGCATGAGCGCCTGACCGGCACGAGGCCCAGGCCCCCAAGCCACTTGCTCTTTAATGCTGTCCATTGCGGTTTGATCAGGGCGCGCATTGCGCACCAATTTCAGGATGGCATCGACGACGGATTCGCCTATAGGCATTTCGCGTACCAAGGCCTGCATATCGATCAGGGCTTTGGGTGTCAGGACTTTGGTCGCTTTGGCATCTTTCGAGCCAGTTGTGGCGATCAGGATTTGTTTCTCGGTTTCCAAATCTGGGAAGTCCACATCAATTTGAACCAAAAAGCGATCCAGCTGAGCTTCGGGTAGGGGATAGGTGCCTTCTTGCTCTATCGGGTTTTGCGTCGCCAAAACGTGAAACGGCTTGGGCAGTTCATAATGTTGGCCGGCGACTGTTACGGTGCGTTCTTGCATGGCTTGCAACAAAGCAGACTGGGTCCGTGGTGAGGCACGGTTGATTTCATCGGCCATCAATAGCTGGCTGAACAACGGGCCCTGGATGAATTTGAAAGACCTTTTGCCTTTTGCGGTTTCCTCCAGAACCTCTGAGCCGATAATATCAGATGGCATCAGGTCCGGTGTGAATTGAACCCGGTTATTCTCCATGCCCAGAACAGTGCCGAGCGTTTCAACCAGAAGAGTCTTCGCTAGACCAGGTACACCGACTAGAAGAGCGTGACCGCCAGACAGGATGGCTGCTAATGACAGGTCGACGACCTCATCTTGACCGAGAATAATGTTTTGGATGCTGGACTTGGCTTTGGCGAGTTTGTCACCTGCAGCCAGCGCTTTTTTCTCAAGCGCTGCTGAAATTTTATCGGTCATACGGTCTCTTTATGTTGAAATATCGTAATAAGATTTAGTTACGACGCTGACTACTGGATTAAACAGTAAAAATCGATAAGAAAAAGTCTATGCCTGAATCATTAAAAAGCAGCAAAAAAGAGGGCTTTGACCTTTCACAGTTAATCAAATCTGCGCGAGCTCAGGCAGATGGTGACGGTGAACGACCCGTCGACAAATGGAATCCCGAATATTGCGGCGAAATGGACATGCGCATTAAGGCCGACGGTAGTTGGTGGCATGAGGGGACACGCATTACCCGCGAACCTTTAGTCCGTCTATTTGCATCCATCCTGCGCAAAGACGAAGACGGCGAAACTTACCTGGTCACGCCGGTTGAGAAAATTCAGATCGAAGTCGATGTCGCGCATTTCACGGCGATCCGTGTCGACGTGAAAGGCGAAGGCGAAAACCAACGGGTTTTCTTTACAACCAATATTGACGAAGTGATTGAGGCTAATGCGGACCGACCTATTCGTGTCGAAATTGATCCGGAAACGGCCGAACCTCGGCCCTTTGTTTTTGTTCGAGGGCGGTTAGAGGCGCTGATGACCCGGCCTGTGTTCTATGAACTGGTCGAGCACGCTGTAGAAAAAGATGATGGAGAGCTTGGCATTTGGGCGTCTGGCACCTATTTCCGGCTCGGACCTATATGACCGACCCAATTGATAAAATCCGATCAGCCCTATTGCCTGTGGAAATCACGGGTGATGATGATGCCATCAAACGCGAGGGCCAGCGCCGTGCCACTGTGCTGATGCCGCTTGTAAAACGGGATGTTTGGCAAGTCATTTTGACACAACGTCCGGAAACCATGCCAAGCCATCCTGGGCAAATTAGCTTTCCTGGTGGCAAAATAGAGCCCGGCGAAACGGCGCAGGCGGCGGCGTTCCGTGAGACTTGGGAAGAGATAGGTCTGGTTGAGGATCAAATCGAACTCATCGGTCGTCTGCCGTCTTTTAATGCAGTGACGGAATACCGGGTAACGCCCTATGTAGGGATTGTGGACGCGCAAGCAGATATGAAGCCCGACCCCCGAGAAGTGGCGGATCTGTTCGAAATTCCCCTTTCGTTTTTAATGAACCCGGATAATCATGTCCCCCGAGATGTATTCTTTGATGGGCGCGAGCACCGACTTTACGACATGCCATATGACGAACCAAACGGTGTGCATAGAAATCTCTGGGGGATGACGGCCATGATGATTTACCGGGTCTATCAAAGAGGCTTTAGCCATGAAGCTTGATCCAAAGGAACATAGCTGGCTGTCGTCCAAAGGTGCCAAGGCCATTATGGCCGCACTCCCTGATGGCACAACGCGGTTTGTCGGTGGTTGCGTGCGCAATGCGATCATGGGTGAACGCATCGGTGATATTGATTTAGCCACACAACTCGAGCCGAAAGAGGTGCAAGACATATTGACAGCGGCTGATATTAAAACCGTACCTACCGGCATTGAGCACGGAACCATAACGGCTGTTGTTGATGGAGAACCGCTCGAAATCACCTCTCTCCGCAAAGATGTTCAAACCGACGGCCGTCGAGCCGTCATCGCCTTCACCAAGGACTGGGCGGAGGATGCCGTCCGTCGGGATTTCACGATTAATGCGCTTTATGCCGATCAGCAGGGCCATGTTTATGACCCTACGGGACAAGGACTCACCGATATAAAGACGCGCAAATTCAATTTTGTCGGCGACGGTGATGCGCGCGTAAGGGAGGATTATCTTCGTGTTCTCCGCTATTTCCGGTTTCTGGCTTGGTATGCGGGTGACAGAAAAATCGATGCGGCTGCGCTCAAGGCCTGTCGGGAAAACCGGGCCGGGCTGAAATCTCTTTCGTCCGAACGGGTTTGGATGGAAATCAAGAAAATGTTGTCGGCGCCGAAACCGGCGCGCGCCGTGCAAATCATGCTGACCAATGATATTTTGCCGGTTGTCCTGCCGGAAAGCTCCAATGCCGAAGGTCTAGCGTTAATGCAGGCATTGGAAGAGCGCCATAATATAGAGCCCGATCCACTTCTCCGGTTGATGGCCATGTCTGGTCGAGATGAATTGGCCATGGCGGGGTTGGCCAAACGTTTGAAGATTTCCAATATTGAGCGGGCACGATTATTGTCGTGGGCGGGCAATCAAGTAGCTTTTTCACCAGATATGGCCGAGCGAACCTTTAAACAGGGGGTTTATGCCAGTACACCGCAAACGGCCTATGACCGAATGACTGTCAGAGCCGCTGGCGAGCCGGATCCCATTATAGCAGCCGAGTGGGTAAAACAGGCAAGGTTTGCCCGCGACTGGCCAATTCCTGAGTTCCCATTAAAGGGCCGGGACCTGAAAACTGCAGGCGTCAAAGACGGGCCAGAAATGGGTAAAATGCTTAGGGCCCTGAAAGAGTTATGGATAAGAAGCGGCTTCGAAGCGGACAAGGCGAAGCTCTTAACGGCGCTTGGAATGATTCACCCCAAATCACGTTAAAAGTGGTAAAATTTCGTGCTGCATGAGCAATTTTGTGCATATGGTCCTAATTTTGCCATATTTCCCGCATTGAATATTGGAATATGATTCTTCAAATAAGCGGATTATTGGAAATCTTTCCCTTTTTTCATACAATCATTTGACATTCATGTTGGGATTATAAAGAAAGTGCGGTCTTTGCAATTTCGGGAGGAAAACAAGCATGGCAATTTTCAAAAAAGCAGCCCTTATAGGAACAGGAATCGCGTTGACCGCGGCTATGTCAGCCAATGCCAACGCACAGGAAAGCTGGATATTCGTTTTCGATAATTCTGTTTCGGGCGCTGAAGCCCCGGGCCTGGCCAACCAAGCCGTCAATCGCGCTGGTGGTCAAATGGGTCACACATATTCTACGGCAATCAAAGGTTTCTCGGCTCGCATGTCAGCGACAGCCGCTGAAAAATTGGCCGCAAACAATCCACGTATCGCTTATTTCGAAGCCGACGGCATGATGCGCGCAATGCCACGTCCTCCAGGGAAAGGCCCAGGCGGCGGTGGTGACGGTGGTACGACCGGCCCAGCCCAAACAACGCCTTGGGGTATTACCCGAGTCAATGGTGGTGTTGCATCGAATGGCGTTGCCTGTGTCCTCGATTCTGGTATTGACCTCGACCATCCTGACCTGAACGTCGATGCGTCTCAGGGTTTCTCTGCCTTCACAAAGGGCAAGGACGCCGGAATGGACGACGGTAATGGGCACGGTACACACGTCGCCGGTACTATTGCTGCGATTGACAATGAAGTTGGTGTTATCGGCGTTGCCGCTGGCGCAACAGTTGTTCCTATCAAAGTTTTGGGTGCTCGTGGTTCTGGTTCGACGTCAGGTGTTATCGCTGGTGTTGACCACGTTGCCTCTACAAACTGCGACGTTGCGAATATGAGCCTGGGTGGTGGTTTCTCACAGGCCCTGAATGACGCTGTCGAAGCTGCTTCTGCTGGCGGAACGACATTTGTACTAGCTGCTGGTAACGACTCTAGCTTCACAAACGGCTCTCCCGCCTCTGCAAACGGTCCAAACATTTTGACAGTTGCATCATCGACATCAAGTGATGGTTGGTCCAGCTTCTCAAACTACGGTCAGCCACCTGTTGATTGGATTGCACCTGGGTCTTCTATTAACTCAACATGGAAAGATGGCGGCTACCGCACGATTTCCGGGACTTCCATGGCATCGCCACACGTTGCCGGCGTTGTTCTGTTGGGCGGTTGTTCAGATGGCGGTGACATCGCGCGCACATCTAGCGATGTGTACGACGTCTGTGTCAACTAAGACAGTTTGAATTTTTGAATTCGAAAGAGGCCTTCGGGCCTCTTTTTTTATGTTTTACTTTACGGCCATTTCACAACGGGCGGCATGGAAGACAAGATCGTTTTGACATTGCCTCCGGTTTTGAGGCCAAAAGTCGTACCCCGATCATAGAGCAGGTTGAATTCCACATAGCGTCCACGGGTAATAAGTTGTTCTTCGCGGTCGGCTTCCGTCCAGGGCTCGTCCATGCGGCCACGCACGATATCGGTATAAGTTTTTAAAAAGCCTCGCCCCACGTCTTGGGTAAAAGCAAAGTCTGCATCCCAGTTCCCGCTATTATGCCGGTCATAAAAGATGCCCCCTATGCCTCGGGGCTCGTCGCGGTGATGCAGGTGAAAATAGTCATCGCACCATTGTTTGTATTTTTCGTAATCGGCGCAATCATGCGCATTGCAGACCGCCTGCATGCCGGAATGAAAGGCGATTGCATCCGGATGGTTTTGCACGCGGGCTTTGGCCTGAGTAGGGGTTAGATCCGCCCCGCCACCAAACCAGTCCTGCGTGGTCACAATATAACGGGTGTTCATATGAACAGCTGGAATGTTGGGATTGGTCAGATGCGCAATCAGGCTCACACCCGCCGCCCAAAAGCGCGGATCATCCTTGGCCCCTGGCACAGTTTCGCGCATCTCGCCTTCAAACTCACCGTGGACGACCGATATATGCACACCGCATTTCTCAAACAAACGACCACGGAGCATGCCGCCGGTTCCGCCGCCGCCATCATTTTTGCGCTGCCAGTCTTCAAACTCAAACTTGCCCGGTGTCGGACCATAAAGTCCGTCCGAAGCTTCCAACTCAAGGACTTCAAACTCAGCGCAAATCGTATCGCGGAGTTCGCGAAACCAATTGGCGGCCTGTCTTTTCTTTTGATCAAAACTCATTTCGGCAGTCCATTTGTTTGCCTCAGGGCTTCATATAACCCAATGGCTACACTTGTCGCGAGGTTAAAAGACCGCACATCAGGGCCCAGAGGAATAATAACGCGGGCGTTGACTGAGGCGTGCACATCGTCCGGCACGCCGGCGCTCTCCCGTCCGAATAATAGATGGTCTCCCGCTTGAAACTCAAAACGTTCCAGCCGCTCGGCCGCTTTCGTCGTAAATAAGACTGTTCGCCCTGAGGCCTTAGATTGAAATGCGTCCCAGTTTGCATAGCGGGTCAAATCATCTGCGGTCCCATAATCCATAGCCGTCCGTCGCAGCGCTTTGACGGATAAGGGAAAACCGCACGGTTCGATCACACCCAGCGGCACATCAAAACAGGCACAAAGCCGCATGGCCGCGCCCAGGTTCTGGGCGATATCGGGCTGGTAAAGCGTGACCTTCATTGTGCGACTTTCCGTTATCTTGCCTTCACTCCGCGCCTTGCTAGGATGCAACCGTGGACAAATCAAACCAAACCAGACGCAAGTTCATTTTTATTTCGGCGGGAGTTATGGCCGCAGGGGGCGTGGCTGCAGCAACAATTCCTTTAGCCAAGAGCACCGGGATCGCGAATGATATCGTGGTCGGTCGTCCCATCACTGTTGATTTGAGTCTTATTCCCGAAGGGTCAGCGATTAAAATTTTGGCAAATAGGACGCCTGTGATTATTCGTCATCGTGCCCAGTGGGAAATTGATACCGCCAGGAATGTCGACATTTCCACTTTGCCTCATCCGGAAACCGATGAAGATCGCTTGCGCCCAAGGCCCGATGGCACTCTGGACCCACGCTTTCTGATCCTATCGGCGGTCTGCACCCATTTCGGGGCGATCGTTACAGGCGAGCAAAACAAAAAGGATCCAATGGGCGATTATGGTGGCTGGTATTGTCCGTCTCACGGTGCGCATTTCGATACGTCTGGCCGCGTTAGAAAAGGACCCTCGCCAACCAATCTGCCCATACCTGAATTTAAATATGTGACTGAAAACATTGTGGAGTTTCCAAACCACAAATTCATCCGGCGATAAAAAGCTTGCGGCGTTGTGCCGCGATTAAAAATTAGCCTTTTAAACACAAAATGTTTATTACGACGCTCGAAATTACATGTGTAAAATGGAAGGGATTCTCCCGTGTCTGACACCGAACACTCACATGATCACGTAGACGAAGAGAAGCGCGATTTTATCTATATTGCTGCCGGGGCTGTCGCTGCTGTCGGCGCTGGCGCCATAGGATGGCCTTTGGTTTCGCAAATGAGTATGGCTGCCGATACAAAGGCTGCGGGTTCGATTGAAATTGACCTTTCCAATATTGACGAAGGCTCACAAGTAAAGTCGCTTTGGCGCGGCAAGCCTGTCTTTGTAAGACATAGAACACCTGCCGAGATTGCCGAGGCCGAAGCCGTTGATGTGGCAACTCTACCGGATCCAGCCACAGATAATGAGCGCCTGATGCCCAACAAAGAAGGCAAGCTGGACCCGCGCTACCTCGTTATGGTTGGCGTTTGCACTCACTTTGGTTGCGTGCCGATTGGCGAGCAAGGCAAAGTTGACGCGCTGGGCGAATATGGCGGTTGGTACTGCCCGTGCCACGGTTCACACTACGATACGGCGGGCCGTATACGTAAAGGACCTGCACCAGAAAATCTCGTTATTCCTCCTTACGAATACGTTTCAGATACTGTTATCAAGGTCGGTTAATCATGAGCGGACATCTTTCAACATATGAACCAAAATACGGCGTCACCAAGTGGCTAGATAAACGTCTGCCGATTGTCCGGATGGGCGCAGATTTTATGACATACCCAAGTCCTCGTAATTTGAATTACTGGTGGACGTTTGGCGGTATTTTGACACTTTGCCTTATGGTCCAGATTATCTCGGGGATCATTTTGGCGATGCATTACACGGCGAATGTCGATGTCGCGTTTTCCGATGTTCAGCGTATACGACGTGACGTGCCTTTTGGTTGGTTAATTCAACCCATGCACGCAGTGGGGGCAGCGATGTTTTTCTTTGCTGTCTACATTCACATGTTCAGGGGGCTTTACTACGGCTCCTACAAGGCCCCTCGGGAAATGACTTGGATATTAGGTTGTATTATCTACCTAATCATGATGGCGACGGCCTTCTTAGGGTACACTCTGCCTTGGGGGCAGATGTCATTCTGGGGCGCGACCGTGATTTCTAACTTCTTTACGGCGGTTCCGTTTGTGGGAGAGGCGCTGCAGCAATGGATTTTGGGCGGTTATTCGGTTGACAATGCGACGCTCAACCGTTTCTTCGCGTTGCATTATTTGCTGCCGTTCTTGATTGCGGCAATCGTTGGTTTGCACATTTGGGCTTTTCATCATACCGGTCAAAATAACCCTGTCGGTATTGAACCAAAATCCAAGGAAGACACTTTGCCGTTCCACCCTTTTTACACGGTCAAAGACGCCTTTGCGATTGTCGTCTTTCTACTGATATTCGCCTTCTTCATCTTTTACTACCCCGACGCGTTAGGGCATGCTGATAACTACATCGAGGCCGACCCTCTTGCGACACCCGCACACATCGTGCCGGAATGGTACTTCCTGCCGTTCTATGCCATCCTGCGGGCTGTGCCAGACAAGCTGATGGGGCTGTTACTGATGGTCGGAGCCATTGCGGTTCTATTCATCCTGCCATGGCTGGATACGTCCAAGGTTCGCTCCATGCGTTTCCGACCTGTGACTCGTATCTGGTTCATTCTGTTTCTGATCAACTCATTTATTTTGGGGTGGTGCGGTGCGGCGACGCCATCGGATATTGCGATCCCGATGGGCGAAGGCAAAGGACTGAACTTCCTGTGGCTGTCAAGAATATCTACCCTTTATTACTTTGCTTACTTCCTTTTGATCCTGCCGATTATGGGCATGATTGAGAAGCCCAAAGAGTTACCGGAATCCATCACCAAATCCGTACTCGGAGGATCGTCGTCGGGAGGAGTACCTTCTGGAGGAGCGTCATCATGAGACTGACGTTGAAAACAGCCTTGGTCGCCGCAACGGCGTTAGGCCTGGCGGCATTTGCCGGCGTCAAAGTCGCTGAAGCGGCTGGCGGTGGCGACAGCAAATACAAGAAGAAGGTCGAATGGGGCTTCAATGGTTTCACTGGAAAATTTGACCGGCACGCCATGCAGCGCGGCTATCAAGTCTATCAAGAAGTCTGTTCTTCCTGCCATCAGCTGAAGTTCATGTCTTTCCGCCACCTGGGCGATAAGGGTGGACCGTTTTACGATAAGAAATATCCAAATCCGATTGATAATCCGGTTGTGAAATATATCGCTAAAAATTATCCTGTGCCGATTCAGGATATCGACTGGGATACGGGAGAGGACCTGCCTCGGGACGGCAAACCTGTCGACAAATTCCCATCGCCTTACCCGAATGATGTCGCTGCGGCAGCTGCGAACTTTGGAAAAGCTCCGCCAGATCTTTCGGTAATGGCCAAAGCACGCCCGGATGGTGCCAATCATATCTACAGCTTCCTGCTGGGCTATGACAAAGACGACAATATGTTCAACAAGTTTCTGGGTACTAAGGTAGCTATGCCGGACCAGTTGTTTGACGGAAAAGTCGAATATGAGGTTATCAAGGTCCAGAACAAAGATGGCTCTGTTAAAGAGATCCAGCCACCAGAAGCTACGCGCGAGCAGATGGCCAAGGACGTGACAGAATTCCTCATGTGGACGGCTGATCCAAAAATGGAAGCCCGCAAGAGTTTGGGATTATCTGTGATGATCTATTTGCTTATTCTGGCTGGTCTTCTGTTCTTCGCTTACAAAGAAGTTTGGCGGAACGTTAAGCACTAAGCTTTTAGAACGAATTACAAAGAGCCCGGTTTTACGCCGGGCTTTTTTTGTTTATGAGGCCTCATGTTTGAAATCCTGCCTTGCGATCCAGATAAACACTGGGCCCAGATTTGGGCGTTTTTACAGCCTGTTTTTGCGGCTGGAGAAAGCTATCCGGTTGCCATGGATGTCAGTGAAGCTGATGCGCGGGCTTATTGGTTTGCCTCAGATAAAACGACATTCGTTGCCGTCGAGGAAGAGACTGGAGAAGTCTGTGGAACTTATTATATCCGGCCCAACTCGGAATCCTTGGGAGCGCATATTTGTAATTGCGGATATATTGTCGACCCGGTTTTTCGCGGGAGGGGTGTTGCCACAAAAATGTGTCAGCATTCGCAAATGGTTGCGAAGGAAGAAGCCTATCGCGGCATGCAATATAACCTTGTTGTGAGTACCAATTACGGTGCGGTTCGGCTATGGCAATCGCAGGGATTTGATATCGTCGGTACTTTGCCGGGGGCATTTCATCACAAAGCGCAATACTATGTGGATGCTTATGTCATGTTTAAATCTCTGATGTAAGGAGAGTAAAATGAGCGAATGGGTTATCGGTATTTTAGGCGGTTCCGGCCTTTATGATATGGAGGCGTTGGAGAACCGGGAGTGGATCTCCATCGAGACCCCATGGGGCATGCCATCGGATGATATCCTGTTTGCAGAACTGGAGGGAATAAAGCTGCGCTTCCTGCCACGCCATGGTAGAGGTCACCGTCTTTCGCCCAGTGATGTGAACTACCGCGCCAATATCGATGCGCTCAAGCGGGCAGGGTGTACGGATGTACTCTCGATCTCCGCCGTCGGCTCATTAAAAGAGACTTACGCCCCCGGCCATTTCGTTATGGTCGATCAGTTCATTGACCGGACTTTTAAACGTGAAAAGTCATTCTTTGGCACAGGCATGGTGGCCCATGTTTCAACGGCTGACCCTGTCTGTATGCGCTTATCCGGACTGGCCGGTGATGCGGCGGAAGCGGCTGGTGCGACCGTCCATAGGGGCGGCACTTATCTAGCGATGGAAGGTCCGCAATTCTCAACCAAAGCCGAGAGTCATATGTATAGACAATGGGGCTGTGACGTGATCGGCATGACGAATATGCCCGAAGCCAAGCTCGCCCGCGAAGCGGAACTGCCTTATGCCACCATGGCCATGGTCACCGACTATGATTGCTGGCATCCGGATCACGGTAATGTGGATGTGGCGTCTGTGATTGCTGTGTTGATGCAAAACGCTAATACGGCAAGAGCCGCCGTGAAGGAACTCGTGGGCACGCTCGCCAAAACACAGCGAACCCCAAGTCCACAGGGCATCGAAACCAATCTGGATGTGGCCATGATCACAGCCCCTGAAGCCCGTGATCCGAAACTGTTGGCGAAACTTGACGCGGTGGCGGGGCGTGTTCT
>JAHDBU010000111.1 GCA_020630275.1 Hellea sp. | reverse complement strand
TTATATTTAATCCCGCCCGTCAAATTCATATTCAAGCGATACGGCTCAGGGCTAATTGAGCTGACGTTTTTCTCCCAGGGAAGTTCCCGGGGGTGTGGTGAAACAAAATGGAGGGGGCTATGGCCTTTACCGAAGTGGAAGTGCGCGAAGCGCATGAAGCAATTGAAACCGGGGCAAATAGCGCAGACCTGTTTAAATTGGGTTTGATGTTTTCAACGGATGTAGAGGACCGGGGTCCTGATTACATCGAAGCTCATAAGTGGTTCAATTTGGCGGCCATGCTGGGTTCCCTCCCGGCCAAGGCTTATCGGGACGAACTGGCTTTTGAAATGAGCCCCGAAGACGTCACAGCCGCGCAACGCTCGGCCCGTGACTGGCTCAAAGAGAATCGCGCGCTGATCAGTAAAAAAGAGGAAAAGGAAGCTGCCTAAGCACGCTTCCTCTTTTTTTGCCTGATTTCAGGTTAGACTATGGTTGGATGACGGTCGTCCCGCCATTTTGTGTTCCAAACTGGTAAGACAGATTGAAGTCTACCGGCAGCACACCGCGAATGCTCTGAACAAACAGACCGATTTCAGCCAAGCGGGTCTTGGGTACAAAGATGACATCTCCGCGGCGCAACTGAATCACATCATTATAATGCGGCAGTCGGTTTAATCCGTGACCGATATTAACTGTCCGCATCATCATGCCGCCGTTTGGCGCACGTCTGAGAACGGCGATCTGGTTGGTTTTAGCGGAATCCCGCATGCCTCCGGCCATAAACAGGGCTTCAATCGCGCCTATCGGGCCAGGCAGGGTATATGTTCCGGGTTGTCCAACTTCTCCGCCCACATAGATCTGTTGTGGACCATAAGCCCGCGGCGTAACGGCTACAGTCGGGTCGCGCAGCTGTTTGGACAGCTGATATTTAAGCTCATGCTGAACTTGGATCATGTTTTTGCCAGCGGCCATAATCGGGTCACTCATGGGCATGAGAATGCGTCCATCAGGGCCAACGGTCAGCGTCCGGGAGAGCTCTGGGGCACTGGAGACCACGATATCAATCTGGTCGCCGGGATAAAGTGTGTAGACCGGCTCATACTCTATCCATTGCTGGAATTGTGGCATCATCATATGTCCGTGCCGGTGCGGGGCATTGCCATTTAAGCGGTCTATCCATGACACTTTTTCACCCCGGCGTTTCGGTCTTTTCATCTGTTTGCGCGCAAAACGATTATTAACGTCTGGGCGTCGCATTTGTGAACGAGGTCTTAACTGCGGTGGCTTGTAGTAACCTTTGGGTGCGGGTTTTGCCCCGTGAAAGTGATTCGTTTTGTAGGGGTGATTCGCCATGTTTTGGGCCTGACACCCCCCTAAAATGAGGGCTGAAACGGCCAATAACCCCATAATTTGCCGTGTTTTTCGCGTTTTTTGCATAAATTCAGCCTTCGGACCTGAGAAAATGTCGTTTTTTGAAGTGTTAACAAAAATGGATAACGAAAAATTAAATTTTAGGCCTTCCAACTCCCATTAACCATTTTTGTTAAGGATTTTGCATGGCCCGTCATGGTGGCAATAATTACGGAACTTCCATCGGTGATATGACCGTTGGCGACTACGCCAATGCTATGCCGAATATCCGTCTCGGAGAGATGTTCCGCTCATTTGGTCGGCAACTTCCATGGCTGATCATACTCTTAATAATCGGCTCGGCGATTGCTTGGTATTTGACAAAAGATATCGAACGGACATTCGAAGGTTCGGGGAGTATCTATGTGCAGCAAGGTGAAGAGCACACCTTTACGCCAATTGGTGGCGGTGCTGGGTCTTCTATTCTGCAAGGGCCAGAAGCCATCACCCACGCCGAAGTCGCGATCATGAAAAACAATGAAGTGATCGAGCGTGTTATTGGACAGATGGTCGCCAAGTATGGCGAAAGTCGTTTTGACAAGTCTGCCTTCGAAAAAATCAATAGCGCTACCCGATCGGGCGACGCTGCAAGCCTGGCAGATGCCCGGGTTAAGCTTCACCAATCTGTTGATAATGCATTTTGGGTTACGCCTCGACCAAAGACGGGAATTATTGATCTGGGCTATAAACACAAAGACGGTGAAATCGCCGTAGATACCCTCAACACATTTATTGACGAATATCTCGCCTATCGCCGTAATATTTTTGTCGATGGTTCGGCTGATGTTTTCCAGAAGCAGGCGACAGCCGTCGAAGAGCAACTCAATCAGGTTGAAAAGGATATTCAGAAATTTCTCCGACGAAATGGGATCTCCAGTTTTGACTCCGAACGAACCGGAGCGTCAGAGCGAACAGAGGCCCTCCGAGCCGAGCTTAATTCTATTAAAGCCCAAACTGCTGAAACCGAAGCCGCCATGGCAACTGTTGAAGGTCAACTTCGTGGTACACCAGAACGCATTAATCAGCGCGTCACGGATTTGGGATTGCAGCGAGTCTCACAGGCAGAGTTGGAGTTGAAACAGCTTGAAGCCAAATATCTGCCCAATAGTGACCCGGTTCGGGCCAAAAGAGCCGAAATCGCGCAATTACGCTCTCTCCAAGACGCCAATGGCGGCAATCCAATCGGTGGTCGTGAAATTGGCCCTAACCCGGTTCATCAGGCCCTGGTGACGCGTTTAAATGAACTAAGAGCATCTGCTGATTCTTTGCGTGAACGCGAATTCAGCATTACCCGTCTCTTAGGTGATAATGATGCTAAGGTGAAGAAGCTGCAAACCTTGTCGCCAGAATATAATAACCTCCTTCGGCTTCGCGAGACGTTGGATCTGCGCCTGAAAGGTGTGAACAGCAAGCTACAAGAAGCCCAAGTTAACCAAGAACAAGCTGAGGCTGCCAACGTCGAGAACGTCAAGGTCATCGCTTACGCGACCTTGCCGCGCAAAGGCCGCAACATGGCTAAAATTATGTGGGCTTTGATCACCATTGGCTGGGCGTTTACGCTCTTTATGATTGCTCTATTACGTGTGTTCCTGGATCCGCGTCTCTACACTGATCCAACGCGTCGTATGCGTGCTCGCCCGGATGTAGCCGACTACGCGTCTGATGAATGGGGTGTGGGTGTGCCGACTAGAAATCCCGCGCAGCCTTATATACCAGAACCAGTGCAACCGGCGGCAGCCCATTATCAGGATCCATACGCACCTCAGCCTTTTCAACCGCAACCCTATCAACCGCAACCCTATCAAGCTCAGCCCTATCAGGCACCGCCAGCCTATCCGGCTACGCAGCAGGCGCCATATGTCGATCCCTATAACAATCCTTACGCACCGCCTGAGGTTCAGACCATTCAACCTGGAACAGGGCCTCTGCCATCCTCTGAGGTCGGATAAAGCCTACCGGTTAGTCGTCGGCGTATAACCATACGCCGCCCATAATCTAAGCTGACGGCGTTTACCGCCGCCCAAGTCTACATCCAGAGGTGCGAGCTCTTCTATGCGTGTAAAGTCTTCGGCGAAGGCAATGGGGTATTCTTTCTTTTGATGATAATTGACCAAAAGAACAGGGGCTTCACCAGCGGGGAGTGGATGTGAAATCTCGGCGTGATTATTATCCGCATAGGAGCGATAGAGCCACATATAAAGCGGTGCAGTTTCTCGAATGCCATTATAATTGAGTGCATAAAAGTGAATACGTTTGTCCATGGCAATCGCCCGAAAATCATTGCCGTCATGGCCCCGCCTGTAAATGTCGGATAGAGTTTCCACGGTGGCTGGCCAGCCTCGCAGGCGCTTGACATCATTGGCACGCCCCAGTTCATTGACCAAAGACGGGACCATATAAATACCCAAAGCCACCAAACAGACCAGGCTTTGGATGACCAGACTCCCGCCTGTCCAATTCCTAAGGCGCGGCCAGTATTTGACGCAATAATGCGCCGTGAGAATAGCTGCCGCCACATAGGCGGTGACAGCCCAGTTGAGATCGGCGCGCGAGAGCAAGGCTTGAAACGAAATAATGAGCAGCGGTGATAAAACAAACAGCGCCAATAACTTTGTCGGCGAATGCAATCGGTTTTTAAATGCGGCGACAATGGCCAGCCCCAACAGGACCAGACTCACCGGCCCAAAGACAGCAAATTGTCCGCCCCAGAACTCCAGAAATTGTATGGGTTTGATCAGCGCGCTTCCGGCCTCAAAATCCGCATTGGCTGCCGTATGGGTTAGCGTCGCAAAATCATGGTTCATATTCCAGACCATATTGGGAATGACCCAGCCGATGAACAATGCGAGTGCCAGAAGACCCTTTAGAGACAGAAGTGCCCGCCGAGTAGGCTTATCCCAAACAAGCGTCAGAATAAGCGCCGGGAAGAAAAACAGCATGGCGTATTTGGACAAAAACCCAAGACCTAGCGCCATACCCAATTGAATAGCTCTTGCCCAACTTGGTGTATCTCGGAGATGTATCCAGGCATTTAATGCCAAAGCCCAGCATAGAAGCAGCGGCACGTCTGTACTGATCAGATTGGACGAAAACCATACGCCCGGCATCAATAGATAAAAACAGGCGGCCCAAAAACCGACGGCGCCGGAATAGAGATGCCTTGCGGTTCGGTAAATTACATAGGCGGTCACCGAATGGAGTATGGGCGAGCCGATCCTGACCGCCCATTCTGCGTCGCCGAAAATACTCGTGAAAAAAGCGATGACCGCCGCGATACCCGGCGGCTTGGTGAAAAACCCCCAATCCAGATCATTGGACCAGGCCCAATACTGTGCCTCATCTCCGTGCAGATTATAGGGCGAGATAAAAAGAAACGCGATGCGCAAGGCTAAAAGCGCGAAAATGAGCGTTAGAAGTGATTTATGATAATCCGGTCCAATGATGGCGGCCGAGTTGTCATTTGTTGCACTCAATTAAGATGTCTTTTCGTGGAATTGCCCGTGTTTGCGGTAGCGTTCCAAATAGGGCGGCACGATGGATTCAATCGTTTCCAAATCAATGCCCAACTCCTTGAACCCTTTGGCCTCATCACCGACCACATTATCGACTTTGAGGTTAGCTACTTGATCTCGAGTCAGGAACGGCTTGACGAATGGGAGACACCCAGCAATTTCGCCGACCATACCCAAAATGGACGCGCCAATCCAAGGTACAGGGATAAGAAACCGTTTTCTATCTGTCGCCTCATTGACGAATTGCATCAACTCTTTGAAGGAATAGACCCTCGGCCCACCCAGTTCATAAGTTTCGCCACCGGTACCTTGTCCAACCAGCTTGGCAATCGCTTGCGCTACGTCACCAGCGTAAACAGGTTGGAATTTCGTATCCCCGCCTATGAGGGGCAGGGCGGGTGCCATGGCAGCCATTCCCGCAAAGCGATTGAAGAACTGATCTTCGGGTCCAAAGATGATCGATGGGCGAACAATATCAGCTGTCGGTATAGCTTTAGAAATAATTGACTCAGCCTTTGCTTTTGTTTGCGCATAGTCGCTCGCGGCATCTTCATTTGCCCCAATAGCGGATACTTGCACGACATTGGATACACCCGCGGCTGCACAGGCATTTGCCAGGTTTTCGGCACCACCCAGGTGGACGCTCTCAAATTTTTGTTTGCCCTGTTGAAAGAGGATGGACACGAGATTAATCACCGCATCCGAACCTTGTACAGCGCGCATAACTGAGGCTTCGTCCCTGATGTTGGCTTGCATGAGTTGGATCTGTCCCACATTGCCAATGACACGGAGTTCCTGTGCCGTATGGGGTCTGCGGCAGGGGACACGCACGCGCCATCCATCCTTGACCAGAGCGCGGACAACATGTTTGCCGACAAAGCCAGCGCCGCCAAAAACCGTAACCAAACCTTTGGACATAAAAAGCCTCTTCAATTCGGTTTCGGCTCTAATGGGTTTGGTGTTTTTTGTCTATGGGGATTTAGGGAGGGATTGCCGCGGCCAAAAGCAACAAAGCCACCCTAAAAGGGTGGCCAGAGGGTCTGGGTTGAGCGTTTGGATTTTACAAAACGACCTGAGCGCCGATAACGAGAACGGCCAACCAGGACACAAGGTAAACGGGGGTTCGTAAAAACGGGATACCAAGGGTATAAACGACGGCGTGGG
>JAHDBU010000110.1 GCA_020630275.1 Hellea sp. | reverse complement strand
CAACTAGCGGCTTAAAACGGCTGCGGGAACAGAACGCCTGGTTAATTGCCCGTTTGGAATTGTAGGTAGATCTAATTTTACTGACTGGTTGCTTCAATATTTGAGCCAATATAACAAATAAAAAAAAGACCTCCCAGTTGGACTGGGAGGCGAGTTCGGCGCTCATAGGGGCAAGCACCGGTTCATAATTTAAAACTAATTGTGGCTTTGCCTACCGACATATCTAGATCAACCTGCCAAGTGTCAGACTAATGCAGCGTTTACCAGTGGGCGGTACGGGGAAGCATGGCATTACATCGAAGTATTTCTGAGCAATTTGAAATTCAGAGCTACGTCCCGGCACTCCTGAATCGCCTTATGACTTGCGCCATTGTTTGTTTAGAAAGCTTGAAAACCCATCGCACGAACTGTTTTATATCATACGGAATCATAAAAGCAGCCGGGATGACCAGAAGGGTCAGGATCGTTGACGATGTTAACCCTCCAATGAGAAGAGCACCCAGGGGGTTACGAAACTCTGCAGCGTCGGATGTCGCCAAAACCACCGGAATCATACCGAATATTGCCGAGATGGCGGTCATCAAAACCGGTCGCAGTCTGTCGGGGCAAGCTTGTGCAATTGCATCGCGCCCGGACCGGCCGTCGGCGATTAGTTGGTTGGCACGATCGACAAGTAAGATTCCGTTTTTCATGACGATACCCATTAACCCGATTAGTCCGATTTGAGCAAACATTGAGGATTCAAATCCAAAATAATACAAGGCGGCAAAGGCACCCGAAAAGCTCAACGGCGCTGTCACCATAATAATTAGTGGCTGGACGAAGGAATTAAACTGACTTGCCAGCACCATATAAAGCGCAATTAATGCCATGATTAGCGCTAGAATAATGCTACTGACCGTATCCCGCATAATATCGGCATATCCGCCAATCTCATAGCTCACACCTTTTGGAGGCGGCGTTTTTGCAAGTATGGCCTCAATGGCATCTGTTGCATCGCCTAATGCTGTGCCGGTCGATGTGTTGGTCACGACGGATATTTTTCGGGACCGGTTTTGTCGTTGTATTTGGGACGGACCCGATGCGAACTGAACGCGTGTTACTGACGCCAGGTCAACCAATTCTCCGTTTTGGCTTCTCACCTGTACAAGCTTCATATCACTTATGGATTGTCGCTGTTCTTCCTTTAATCTTATCCTTACATCATAACGTTGACCACTATCTTCAAAGCTGGCCGCGTCAAACCCACCCAAAGCAATTCTCGACGTTAGTGCCAAGGTGGTGGCGGATATGGCTTGATCACCAGCCTTTACCCGGTCAAATACAAACTGTGCTTCCGGCCTGCCAGCGGTGTATGTTGTGCGAGTATCAGCGAAGGACGGGGAATGCCGCATCAGACGGACTAGTTCTTCCGCATATGTGTTGACGACATTCAAATCAGGTCCCTTGAGTATGATGTCAATTTCTGCGCCCCCCGAAATTGTTCCCGTCACCAAAGGAACGTCGCTAACGGAAATTTTTACGGCGCCTGGGACGGCAGTTAAAAGCGCCTCACGGGCTTGGTCCATGATCGTAAACTGGGACTGCTTTCGAGTCTTCTTCGGTGTGAGGCCAACGTATAAGTCTAGCACGTTGGCGTCGCCCTGGGCTTCGCCACCTATGGTTATGAACACGTTTTCGACATTCGAGATAGGATTTAACGCCCGTTCTATACGATCAGCCGCAGTTGTTGCCGTCTGGATACCCGTCCCGACCGGAAGTTCAACTGTCCCGATGAATTCGCTACGATCAGTCTTGGATAGGAACCCTGATGCCACGTGGGTTGCATACCACCCTCCAGCCGATAATGATCCGATTGCGATCAAGATGACAATATATCGAAGCTGTATAGCCTTTGAAACGATGAGAGCATAACTCCGATCAACAGTGTCCCACATAGCTTCAATCGGGCGCAACCATTTCGCAGTTTTGCCAGACGTGAGAAAGCGCGATGCCAGCATCGGTGTCAATGTCATGGCCACGACCCAAGATACTGAAACGGAAAAAACAATTGCGAGGCCATACTGGAAGAAAAACCGACCAATCATCCCACTCATAAAGGCGATTGGAACAAAAACCGCCAGGGTGGCAATCGTTCCCGCCAGTACAGCGAGCGCCACTTTTTTTGTGCCATCGAACGCTGCCTGCATTGGGGGCTTCCCGGCTTCCAGTTCGCGCGTAATTGCTTCCACAACAACAATCGCATCATCCACCAACAGGCCTATGGCAATAGTCAGAGCAAGTAATGTTACAATATTGATGGTAAAGCCAAAGATGTAAAAGACGAAAAAGGTCGCAATCAACGAAGTCGGTATCGCCATTGCGACAATCAGTGTTGCGCGGACATTCAATAAGAATACAAAACAGACAAAGGTTACCAAGCCGATGACAATTTGGATATCTTTAGCGACATCATGAATCGAACTTTCGACGAACTTGGCATTATCGCGGGTAACTATAATCTCGGTACCCTCGGGGGCCAATTCGCGCAGGGTCTCAACTTGCGCTTTGATGGCATGTGCCACCTCGACGGTATTTCGACCGGATTGCTTTCTGACGTCGAGAGCGACACCGCGCCGACCGTTTAAATAGGCGGCGGATCTTTCATCTTGCGTTCCATCTTCCACTTCCGCCACATCACCGACTTTTATGGTGATACCGTTAGGACGATAAGCGACGGGGAGTAGCGCAAATTCAGTGGGCTGTTTGACTTCTGCCAAGGTTTTGACGCCAAATTCCTGAACGCCACCGTTAATTTCAACGCGTCCGCCAGGAAGTTCTGCGTGCTCAGTTTGGATAGCCTTTCGCACATCGTCTGCGCTGACCTGATAAGCGCGCATTTTATTGTTATCCAGCCAAATGCGAATTGCGCGCTCTTGTCCGCCGACAATACTAACAGATCCAACGCCCGATATTCGTTGCAGTTCCTTTTTTGCGACTTCTTCTGCAAATGCAGTAATTTCGCGAATTGAGATATCCCCTGCTATGATTATAGAAACGATAGGTGCAGCGTCAGGATCGACTTTGTCGACGACAGGCGGCTCAACGCCTTGTGGTAAGTCGGAAAGTGCGAGTTGAATCTTATCGCGTACGTCTTGGGTTTTAACGTTAATATCCGCCTCAAGCAGAAATTCTATCACCACACGTGAGCGACCTTCGGAACTGAAAGACTGCATCGTTTCTATGCCATCAATAGTACTCAGGCTGTCCTCAATAATATCGGTGATTTCCGTCTCAATTGTTTCAGGCGAAGCACCTTGAAGGGTTGTCGTCACGGAAACATAAGGCAATTCCATCTCCGGAAAAAAATCTACACCCAGTCGACCCAAAGATATCCAGCCGAGGCTGATCAAGGCAGTGATCAACATGACAGCGAAAACCGCCCGCCTTATTGAGACGTCGACAAGCCACATCATGGAACCGCGATCTCCACTTTATTGCCGTCTTTAATCGGGACCGAAGACGAAAGAACAACGCGCTCTTCGCCGTTAAGTCCGGACAATATTTCAATTCGGTTTGCATCGACATCGCGCATAGAAATTGGTCGGCGAATGGCGGTATTGTCGTCGACGACAAAAACATGCGCCGACGTGCCAGATCCCCAAACCGCTTGCCGTGGCAAAGTTAAACCTGATCGGGTCGGCATATCGATTTCAGCTCTTACCGATTGCCCAGCCTTTACCGCACAATCGGGGTTTTTAAATGCCATGCGGAACTCAACTGTACGGGCTTTATGGTCGACGCTATCATTTAATATGATGATTTTAGAGAGAATGGGATCGATGCGTCCATCAACGAACAGTTTTCCAGTCAATCCCAATTCCAAACGCCCAAGCTCTGCTTGCGGGGCGAACAATATTCCGGCTGCAATTTCACATTCGCGAACCTGGACGACCGAAGAATTGCCAAGACCCGAAATACTATTGCTCATAAAAACGCCTTCATCAACATAACGCGCCGTGATGGCGCCGGCGAACGGTGATTTAACCGTAGTGTCTGACAAAGCTTGCTGCGCGGTGTCTAGTTGAGCTTGTCGTAACCCGATTTCTGCTTTGGCGACCTGCGCTTTTGTTTGTACGTCTTCATAGTCAACACGTGAGACGGCATCACTTTCGATAAGCCGTGCATAGCGCTGATAGAGTGTTTCTGCGTTTGCTGATCTCGACTTTGCAATGGATAGAGCGGCCTCAGCTTCGGCAACACGGCGGACGTAATCGATCCGGCGTGTCTGAAAAAGCGGTTGGCCTTTTTCGACTCGGTCCCCCACTTTAACATGGATGGTTTCGATGACCCCAGGGACCAAGGCGCCGATATTGCTGGTTTGTTTGGCCGCAATTGTACCCGAAGCAATGAGGGGTTCGGATATTTCGGTCAACTGCGGATAAACGGTCTCGACAATAACAGCTTGGTTAAATGGTGAAGCTGATGGCAAGACTATCTCGTCAGTTGCCACTTGGTTCGCGGGTTCTACAGAACTATTACTACAAGCCGTTAGCGTGGTAGCATAAAACAATATTCCCAAAGTTTTGTGAATTGAAAGTTGTCTCATTAAATGCCTTTGCGCTGTTAAATGAATAACTTGACGACGTTAGATGATTATTGATAGTTTCCATATATTATGGAACAATACAATTGTGCAAGGCAAGCCCAAATATGACAATTGAACGTGCGACCCACCGCGAGAAGCGAGAATTGTTAAGAGGCGATCCGCGGATTGAATTTAGCTTTCAGCTCAGTGATATCACCCGTCAAATGCGAATGGTTTTTGATGAAGATATGGCAAAGCTCGGATTGACACGCTCACAATGGCATACATTGGTTCATGTACTACGGCTGGAACACCCCACACAAACCGATCTCGCCAATGCTCTCGATATGAACCGTTCGTCGGCGGGTGGATTGATCGATCAGCTTGAAAAAGGCGGGTTTATAAAACGTGTCGCGGACAAGCAAGATCGGCGTGTTTGGCGTATAAAGCCGACACCGTTAGCTGAGGAACGCGCTGAAAATATCGCCTCGGCGGCTGTTTTGTTGGCCGCAAAAATATTCTCAGGAATTTCCCCACAAGAACTCGACTCAGCTAGGCGGGTACTTCAAGTTTTACAAGATAACTTAAATGAGTAAACAGCCGGGTTCGGAGCCCTCGCCCAGCGAGATATGGCAGGAAGCTGCTCGCACTTTCTTTTCTGATTCGCATCCACTGTTTCACTCTTTGGGCATGCGACCGCTCGCCGTCAAAAAAGAAGGCGTATCGGTGAGCTGCCTCCCAGATGATAGTTTTCGAGCAGGAAAAAATGATCAATACCTGCACAGCGGCGTTTTGACAATCATCTTGGACTCGGTTTTCGGGATAGCAGTTTTTGCCCGACTTCAGGATTTGCGGCCCATAGCGACCATCAATTTAAAGATGGAATACATCAAACCGTTAACCGCCAACGCACTGATCAAGTGCACAGCCAACTGCTATGCTGTTCGAGGCAATATTGGTCACGTGCGTGGAGAAATATCAGATGCACAATCAAATCAAATTCTGGCAACGGCCACCGCCGCGTTCATGATCGGCACGCTTGGGCCATCCTTTAATCCAGAGACGACCGGGAAATAGAATGGAAAACATGCTAAACTTGTCCCCTATAGAAAATTGGATTAACCTGACTACCTCGGAAAACGATAATGGCCTTGTATTTCACCTAAAACCTTCGGATAGACATATTGGCAATCCGCTCATTAAAGCGATACATGGTGGTGTCGTGGCGACGTTTTTAGAACTCGCGGCAACAAAAACGCTAAACCGCTTGACTGAACAACATAGTGTCGCAAAAATAATCAATACTAATGTGGACTTTTTACGCTCTGCTCGATTTCAAACACTTAACGCCTCGGCATCGATCATTCGGTTGGGACGGCGTTCCACAGTTATTGAAGTGTTGGCGTGGCAAGATAATATTTCAAAGCCGGTCGCAAGAGCCACTTGCACGTTCCATATCCCAAATTAAATTCAAATTTCCAATAACCTGAATCGGAATTTCAACACCACTGAAGTTTAAGTGTGTGCGGCTTATA
>JAHDBU010000109.1 GCA_020630275.1 Hellea sp. | reverse complement strand
CTAACCCGACATGTTCAGCAAACGTTGCTTGTGCCGTCGATGGCGACAAAGACAATGCTTGGGCTTGGCAGGTCATCGCAGGGCTAGGCTATGATATCTCTGACCGTCTTACTTGGGATACTCAATATCGCTTCCTGAAGTCTTTCGAAAACCTTGGTTTTGACGGAACGACAACTTCTCGTGGGTTTACGCCTGACGGAACAGGCGAAGTCTTCATGGAAGATGTGGGTGCCCACATGCTGATGACCGGGCTGCGCTATCGTTTCGGTGCGAAAACACCGAAAGTGACTTGCTGGAATGGTGACTCAGTCAAAATGCTGGCCGATTGCCCAGCGCAGCCGCGTATGATCACATGTTGGGATGGTTCTAGCTTCGAAGAAGGTAAAGGGACCTGTCCAGTTGAGCCTCAGCCTGTTCGTATGATCAGCTGCTGGGATGGATCAAGCTACGAAGAAGGATCTGGCGGCGTTTGTCCAACGGAGCCGGCTCCAGTGCAGTATATCACATGTTGGGATGGCTCGACACAAACAGACTACGCTCTGTGTCCGGCTCAGCCTGAAACACGTTCAGGTCAGACTGTGACCTCTCTGTGTGAAAACGAATATCGTCAGGAAATCATCTACTACGAATTCGACAAAGGTCAGTCCCCTGAGACTCGCGCGACTATCAACCGTATCCTCGATATCGGTCAGTTCTGTCAGGTCGATAACATTCAAGTTGTTGGTCACACCGACACATCCGGTGCTGCGTCTTACAACTTGGCTCTGTCCGAGCGTCGTGCAAAAGACGCCAAAGACGAGCTTGTCCGTCAGGGCATCAACTCAGCCGTCATCACTTCAAAGGGCATGGGCGAGACACAGCCTTTCGTACCGACTGGCGATGGTGTCAAAGAGCAGTTGAACCGTCGTACGGAAGTTCTCATCAAGCTGACACAAGCTGGTGCGATCGTTCTGAACTAGACCGTTCGAAATTCCGAATTTCAAAGGCCCGGGTATCCGGGCCTTTTTTTTGTGTGCGATACGCAAAGACACAATCTTGTTTTCAATTGGCGTTATAAATTGGACAATTATTGCTCAGACAGCCTAATATGACTGAGTTATGACACCTCACGATCTACAAATTAAAAATGATGAGTCCCAAATCCTAAAAACACTTGATGATCGATATGAATCGATGGTTGAGACGCTTTTATCCTGGTCAAAGATAAACTCTGGCAGCCGTAACAGGGACGGATTGGATCAGATGCGGGCAGCATTAATCAAAAAATTTGAAGATTTGCCCGGAGATATTACGACGCCGCCCCTGACTGTTGGGGAATATGTCTCGCCAAAAGGGGAGAAGCAGCACCTTCATTTTGCACCTGCCATGCTGTTAACCGTGCGTCCGAAGGCGCCTATTCAATTAGTCCTGACGGGACACTACGATACGGTTTTTCCGGCTGAGAGTCATTTTCAGGCCCCGGAATATTTGGATGACGAAACAGTCAATGGTCCGGGCGTCGCGGATATGAAAGGTGGAATATTAGTCATGGCAGAAGCGCTCTCGTCTTTTGAAAACTCGGCTCATAAAAATCGAGTTGGATACAGTGTTCTGCTTAGCCCTGATGAAGAAATCGGCTCTCCCGGGTCAAGTGCGTTATTGCACAAGTTGGGCAAGCAGAGCCATGTAGGACTCACATTCGAACCGGCGCTCGCTGACGGGTCTATGGCGGGTGCTCGCAAAGGCAGTGGTAATTTCGCTCTAATTATAAAAGGCAAAGCAGCTCATGCTGGTCGCGAGCATCATCTCGGCCGCAATGCGATTTCCGCTATGTCTGAATTTACGGTGGCTCTGGATAAACTCAACGGGCAGCGGGCAGGTGTCACATTCAATATGGCCAAGATCGACGGAGGTGGTGCTTTGAACGTCGTGCCTGACTTAGCCATCGGGCGGTTTAATGTGCGCATGCAGGAAACCGAGGATATGGATTGGATACGTTCAGAACTCGATGCCATTATCCGTGAAATTAACGACAAAGATGGCATTTCAGCCGAGTTGACTGGGGACTTTACCCGACCACCTAAACCTATGGCCCCGGCCAACGCCATGGTGTTTGACTGGGTCAAGAGAGCGGGTAATTTACTCGGTCAGAATATTCGGTGGAACCCAAGTGGTGGTGTATGTGAGGGAAACAATCTTTGGGCATCAGGTTGCCCAAATGTGGATACATTGGGAGTCCGGGGGGGCGACATACATTCAGACAGAGAGTTTATTAAACTGCCGAGCTTAATAGAGCGTTCCAAACTTACCACTTTGATTTTGATGAAAATTGCCAGTGGTGAATTCGATGCTCAAAAAGCCAAGGCTCTTGCGCATTCGGAAATCCACTCGTGCTGATTGTTCGTCCAGCAAATTTAAATGACCTCGATGCTTTGATCGATCTCGCTGATAAAGCGGGTCCTGGCTTCACGTCGTTGGCAGTCGGCGAGGAGGTTTTGGAGGCACGCCTGAGAAAGTCCGTTGTCAGTTTCGAACTCGGCAAGAAAATTTCTCCGGATCACATTTACCTGCTCATGCTCGAGAATACTGAGACGGGTGATATTGTTGGAACCAGTGCTGTAAAGGCGCAAATTGGAATCAAGGACCCATTTTTTAATTTTCGAATTCTACGTGTCGGGCGCAAATCCGCTGTCACGAACCGTCGTTATGACATGGATGTTTTAATGATGGTTAATGAATATAATGGCGCAACTGAGGTCGGGTCGTTATACATAATTCCGGAAATGCGCGGTACCGGTGCAGGCCGATTAATATCTCAGGCCCGATATATGTTGATGGCCAGTGACCAACAGCGTTTCTCTGACACCGTTATTTCTGAATTGAGAGGCCATGTCGACGATAACGGCAATTCCCCTTTCTGGGATGCGATCGGTCGAAAGTTTTTTCAAATGGACTTTACCGAAGCTGATCATATTTCCGCAGAGCAAGACAGCCAATTTATTCTCGACCTGATGCCAAGGTACCCTATTTATGTTGAATTATTGCCCGATGCCGCTCGAAAAGTGATGGGAGAAACACATCCTGCGGGCGTAGGAGCTCGTAGATTTCTCGAAGCTGAAGGGTTTCGGTTTAATGGGATGATCGACATTTTTGACGGTGGTCCCTCTATGAGCGCGCCAACCGGAGAAATTCGAACCCTCAAAGATAGTCGAGTGCTAAGGCCCAAACCATCGAAGGAAAAGCGCATTTTAAGTGCCCTGATTTGTAATAATCAGGTTTCTCAATTTCGCTGTATTTTTTCCAAGGTTGGTTTCAATGGCGATCAGTTACTGATGTGTGAGAAAGATATGCGGGCTCTTTTATTAAAAGACGATGAGCCTGTTAGGATTTGGATAAAACGATGACGAATTTCATAAATGGACGATGGATCGAAGGCGCTGGAGAGAGCTTCTATAGTAATGACCCCGCTCACGGAGACATACTGTGGAGTGGAAATGCGGCCAGCTCGGCAGATGTAGAAGCTGCGTTCAATGCGGCACACAAAGCGTTCGAAGCTTGGTCGAGAACACCTATTGAGGCCCGCATCCAGATTGTTGAAAAATATCGGGATCTAGCACTTGCGGCCAAAACCGAGATGGGACTCTTAATTGCCAAAGAGACCGGCAAGGTTCTTTGGGATGCGACAGGTGAAGGGGGTGCTTTATCGGCTAAAGCCGATATATCTATCGCGTCTTATCATGACCGTACGGGCTCTATATCAAGGGAAACGGCATTTGGAGAGGCGCAATTACAACATCGTGCCCATGGGGTCATGGCCGTTTTGGGACCCTATAATTTTCCAGCTCATTTACCAAACGGCCAAATTTTACCAGCTTTAGTAGCAGGAAATACTGTCGTCTTTAAACCCAGCGAACAATGCCCGGCCGTCGGTGAAGCGCTGGTAAGCCTGTACGAAAGAGCCGGATTTCCACCCGGTGTCATCAATATGGTACAGGGCGGGCGGGAGACGGGCGCTGCCATCCTGGGAAATGAGCATTTAAACGGCGTGCTGTTTACAGGCTCAGCGTCCACGGGGGCCTATATTCATAAGTTATTTGGCGGACGCCCCGAGATAATTCTGGCCCTTGAAATGGGTGGAAATAATCCACTTATCATTTGGGACACCTCTGATGTTGAGGCCGCAGCCTCAATTGCTTTGCAATCAGCTTTCATAACGACCGGTCAGCGCTGTACCTGCACGCGTCGACTAATTTTGCCAGAAGGACCAAAAGGGGACCGGATCATTGAAGCGCTGAAGTCTCAACGCGACCGACTGGTTCTCGGGAGTTGGAAAGATGGTGACAATGCCTCGACAGGTTCGGTGGTAAGTGCGGGTGTCGCTAATCATATAGTCAAGGCCGCCAACAATCTGGTTGACCTGGGAGGACGTGTGATCTCGGAAGCTAAACGATCCGAGAAAGGCAAAGCCTTTATTGTACCTGGTATTTATGACATGACGGATATTAAGGTTCCCGATGAAGAAATCTTCGGTCCTGTATTGCAAATCATACGAACAGATAGTTGGGATAACGCAGTCGCTATTGCCAATGATACGAGGTTCGGTTTGGCCGCAGGTCTGGTTTCAGATGACGCTAAACTCTGGGATGACTTTAGGATCCGAATTCGTGCGGGTGTCGTAAACTTTAATCGTCCAACGACAGGCGCCGCCAGTTTCCTGCCTTTTGGCGGACCTGGTGCATCTGGCAACCATAATCCTGGTGCTTACTATTCTGCGGATTTTTGCGCTTGGCCAATGGCAAGTCAGGTCGCCTTAAAACCAGAGACTTTAGCCATTAAGGGGATGTCCTAATGGCGATGGAAGCCAATTTCGATGGCCTGATCGGGCCCACCCACAATTATGGCGGGCTGTCCGATGGTAATATTGCGTCCGCCAGTAATGCTGGTTTGACATCGCGGCCAAAGGATGCGGTCATACAGGGCTTGGGTAAAATGCTGACACTTCATGAGGCTGGACTTTGGCAAGGCGTATTACCTCCGCAGCAAAGACCATTTCTACCGGCTTTGCGAGCCTTTGGATTTACGGGCTCGGACCGAACGATTTACGAACAAGGTTGGCAACAGGTTCCGGGCCTTATGCGAAACCTCATTTCCGCCTCAAGCATGTGGGCGGCCAACGCGGCGACCGTCAGTCCGTCTCCGGATTGCGAAGATGGTCATCTTCATATGACGCCCGCAAATCTTTCGACCATGTTGCATCGCAGCCTGGAGCACGAGCAAACTTTCCGCACGTTGCGTTCAGCTTTCCCTTTTGCCAAGGTCCATAAGGCCTTGTCGTCTCAGTCCGTATTCTCGGACGAAGGCGCGGCAAACCATGTAAGGTTATGTGCAGATCGGGGACGCCCTGGTGTGGAGCTGTTTGTCTACGGTCGTGACGGGTTCGAAGCGGCGACAGCCGGGTTTCCGGCCCGACAGACAAGGGAGGCCTCTGAGGCTATTGCGCGCCGACACTGCTTAAGCCCCATGCGGACCATATTTGCCAGGCAATCTCGACAGGCTATCAATGCGGGCGCTTTCCACAATGATGTGGTTTGTGTCGGTGCAATGGAAACCTTGTTTTATCACGAGCTTGCATTTGAAGATACGATGGCCGTTCAGGCCGAAATCCGAAAGGCCGCGACAGGTCTTTTTGAGCCTGTTTTTGTTGAAGTACCGATCAACGAAGTGCCGATAGAAGATGCCATCAAAGCCTATTTATTCAATTCAATGCTGGTCAAATTTCCAGGAGACAGTCGATTGACGCTTATTGCGCCAACGGAAACGCGGGATAATGACCGGACCCGCAACTATTGTGATAAGTTGACATCTGGAAATGGCCCGATCGGCACAGTTCAATATGTCGATGTGCGTCAGTCCATGCGCAATGGCGGTGGTCCGGCTTGCTTGCGACTACGGGTTACCATGACAGAGTCTGAGTGGTCGCAGGTTAATCCAGCTATGAAGATGGATGGACATTTATTTTCCAAACTGGAGAACTGGGCCCGTAAACATTATAGAGAGACCTTGGCACCTGAGGATTTATCCGATCCGTCTTTGATGGAGGAAAGTTTTAAAGCTCTCGACGAGTTAACTCGCATTCTGGATCTAGGGTCGGACTTTTATCCGTTTCA
>JAHDBU010000108.1:1429-6177 GCA_020630275.1 Hellea sp. | reverse complement strand
GCCCCATGGAACTAGCTGTGGGCTCCCACCAAAACGGCAAAGTCTCGTCGAGCCAAATCGCCGACCTTATCGATCGCTCCGATACACATATTTGTCAGGCTGACCGCGGAGATATCCTTATCTGCAAATCTCTGCTCCTGCACCGCTCCCTGTCATCAAAAACGGGAAAGCCAAGGCGCTTGCTGCGGATTGACTTTGCCAGCGACCCTTTACCGCCTCGCCTGCAATGGGCGGCGCTCTAACGCGCCCCCAAAAACGCGCTGCCGATCCTCACATGGGTGGCGCCCATTTTGATGGCGGTTGCGTAATCAGCGCTCATGCCCATGGATAGTTTTTCAAGGCCGTGTTGCGCCGCCAGGTCAGACAGCACCCAGAAATGCGGCGAGGGAGCCTCATGAAAGGGCGGGATGCACATCAGGCCAGACGGCGTGATGTCATATTCGGTTTTTAGGCTCTGTAGGAATGCGGGCAGTTCACCCGGCAGCACGCCGGACTTTTGATCTTCGGCGCCAATATTGACCTGCACGAAGAGCTCGGGCATTTTACCGGTTTTTTCCGCCGCGTTTACAATGGCCCCTGCCAGTTTCATCCGGTCCAGTGTCTCAATCACATCAAACAGTTTGACGGCGTCCAGCGTCTTATTGGTTTGCAAAGGTCCGATCAGGCGCAGCTCTAATTCTTGGCGCTGGTCCGCAAATGTTTCGCCCCAGCGGGTCTGGGCTTCTTGGACGCGGTTCTCGCCAAAGACGCGGTGCCCGGCGTCCAGCGCCTCTTGGATATGCGCGTCCGGCTGCTGTTTGGAAACGGCAACAAAGGAAATATCAGTCGCGTCACGCCTCGCCCACTTGGCGGCACCTGCAATGCGCTCTAGGATGACAGCGCGCCGTTCGGCGATGGAAAGTTCTGAGAGGTCCCGGCTCATGCCAGCCCCATACACAAAGTGGAAATATAATGGAAGAGGAATGAGGGGAAGCGTCGCCTCTGTGGCACAAGACCTGTTTGAGGCCCGCCAGCGACCGACGCCGCTCTCGCCCTTTGTGTTTATGACCGACCCGCAGCGTGTGCTCGATCCGGTGGCCGTGGCCCGCGCCCTGCCGGTGGGCGCAGCCATTATCTACCGCCATTTTGGGCGGGAAGGTCATCGGCGCGAGGCCGAAGTCCTGCGGCAAGTGACATTTTCACGCGATCAGCAACTGCTTATGGGGCATGATCCGGAGCTGGCCGTTCAGATCGGCGCGGACGGGGTGCATTTCCGCCGGGACGCGCGCCTTATCGCGCCAACCCTTTGGCGGGAAAACTGCCCGGACTGGATTATCACCATGGCAGGTTTAAAGGGCGAGCCGAATTATAGCGGAGACTTGTCCGTGCTGGACGGTCTGTTTGTATCGTCCGTATTTTATTCCAAAAGCCCGTCCGCAGGGGACCCTATCGGCGTCGAGGCTCTGTCCGATATTTGTGAGCGTTTACCCGTGCCTGTGTTCGCCTTGGGCGGGGTGAACCAGCGTACGGTTCATGAATTGATTGGGAGCGGGGCCGCCGGGCTATCCGGGATAGAAGGTTTGTTGGGATAGCGTCCCACTTACGTCGCTGGTGAGTGGAGAGTTGGGGGATTTACTCTGCCCTCAAAACCAAACGCTGCTCACCAGATAGCGCGCTCAGGAGATAGTTCCCGTCCTCACAGCTCACGTCCAAACCGCCTGCGTCGACAACTTCAAAACATTGGTCCATTTCCAGCGTGAGGCCCGACAGAGCCAAGGGTGCATTTAGTATAATTTCGATCTGATTGTCGCGGCTTTTCACATCGACACTCACCTGATCTCGGGCAGTCCACCAATCGCCGAATTGGCGGATAGATCCCATCCAGGCATAGGGCCTGACCTCCTCGACAATCCCTTTTTGGAAATCGAGCCGACTGTCGGCGGCGTCCGTATGGGTGAGCACCACATAAAGCCCGCCGATTTTGGCGATCTTGCGCGCCAGCTCTTTGGCGTCATCCAACCGGTCGATCATTTTGGGCGGCAGCTCGTCTTCGACGGTGATCGGAAATTCGTATATAGGGGTGAGCGCCTCGAAGCCGCGCCCATAGGTGAGCTGAAAGGGCAAATGGGTCAGCGAGATATTAGCCGTTGATGAAGAGCTGTATTTATAACCACTGGAGGCCAGTGCCTGCGGCATGTCCTGGGGGTTGGAGAGAAAGCCTGGCCGGAAGGAGACTACATCTTTTTTCTGCGCAAAATTCTCCAGCAGGAATTTACTGACCCTGAGTTCGCCCATAATCGTACCGTCACGGGATTTGTCTTTGGTTTGCACAAAGGGGCGATAATCGGGGTAGGTTTCCGTGCCGTCTCCAAAAGGGAAATCCCACATATCCACCGCATGAGAGACGGAGTGCGAGGCGATTTCCGCGCCGAGGGCTTCGAGCTGTTGGGTGTAGCTGGCCCCGTCGTCGTTCATGAATATCTTGTCGTTATAATCCTCGATATATTTGGTCTGAATGAAATAGGTGGCCTGTATGCCTTCCTCCTTTTGGTGCTCCGCATAAGGAATCGCGTTTTTCAATGACTTCGAATAATCCACATCATGAGAGAGAATAAAGCTTAAGTCTTTGCCGTCCGGGACTGTACCCAGCGTAACAGCTCCGTCCTGATTTTGACGATAGATGTTTTCCAAGAATATCAACAACGCGTCCAGTGTCGGCCGGTAGCGATTGGCGTAGCTGTCCGTGATATCTTCTTGCCGTCGGTTATACCCCTTGGCCATGAGCTGGCCCGGATCTACGCCCAAGGCAAAAACCTTGCCCTTGCCGTAATCGCGCTTGATGATGGCCGCCTCGCCGTTTTCATAACGGGCCAATATAGAGGCGGTGCTGACATCGTAATGATTAGTGCCTGGATTGGCGGCTGTGTCGGTCTCGCTGCCAATCTTGAGCGCTGTCAGACCTTTGTCGCGAAAATCTGCGGTCTCATCATAATCAGCGGAAAAAGAGAGGTAGGCCTGATCCTTGGCTTCGGTCACGGATTTAAAGCCAAAGACGTCTTGCAGCCCGCCGCCCAGGACATTGGTGGCAATCAGTGTCCCGCCGTTTCGCGCAAAACTCTGCATGGCGCCAATGCTTTGGCGCGACACAGTTTGTCCCGAAATATAAGGATAAACCAGCACCACATCATGGCGTAGCGCTTCTTGGTAATCCGTGGTTAGGCGGAACGGAATGCCGATGGATTTCAGCCCGCTGACCAAAGCGAGCCAGTTCGACTCTTCGCGGGTCAGCCATATGGCCAGACGGCTGGTTTCGCCCCGATTGTAATCGGCCGGATTGGCTTTGACGGGATCGAACAGCACATCCGCTTGCGTCGGTCCTTCCACACCCTCGAATTTGTGGATTTTCTCGTTGCAGCCCCATATGAGCAGGATGGAAAGAATGCTGGCTGCATGCCTTAAATTATCGCTGCCCCGCCAAAACATTTCTAAAACTTGATACGGCCCTCGACAAAGACAGAAGCGGCATCTTCGTCGTCTGCATTGATCAACATTGACGTCGCATCATAGACATTCACGTTTCGAGTGACATATTGCACACCTGTCGAGAGGCGGAACATATCGTTGAAATCATAGGACACACCGGCAACGGCCTGATCCGAGGTTAGGCCCACATTGTCATCCGTGGCATGGCCATAGCCGACCGTAACGCCGAGCTTGGAGGGCTGCCAGGTCAGGCCCACATCATAGGCTTCGTAGTCCCCGTTAGCGAGGGCATTATTACTGTTCAGATATGAGCCGCCGAGCACAAAATCGCCATAACCCAACTCGAGTGCTAGGCCGTAAGATTTCAGATCATCAAAGGCGGCGAGCTGGCTTTGCTGGCTACCCATGGCATAAGTACCCGTGGCCTCGATTGAGAGACCATTGTCAAATTTGCGGTCCAGGGCCAGGCCAAATTCGACAATATCCTCAAGCTCGGGCGCCAGAACACCGGCGGGTTCGTCGTCGGCGTCGCGCACACAATAATCCACGCCGCAGGCTTTGGCATCCAGGGCATAGGACGCGCCGATCTGGACACCAACACCAACCGTATCACCCAAAAGGCGCGGGCTGGTATAGGTGATCTTCTCGGAAAAGCCGGAGGCATCATTGACGGTTTTGACGGCGTCAAGACCCGTATAATCCACCGGGCTGTTAGATGCGCCCACATTGAGGAGCGTCGGCGCGCCGAGGGAGAAGAGATAGGCGGCGCCGTCATCCCGGCCAACAGTGACATCACCATAGGCAGAGCGTAAGAAGATATGCGCGCCTTCGAGCTGGGCCTGGAAATCTTTGGCGTCATCGGCGCCACTGGCATAGAGACGCGAAGTGTGCCCGCGCAGGGTGAAATCTGTGCCGTTGTCATTAATGCCGTTACATCCGGCCACATCAGGTGGGCAGTCCCCGACCCGGCCGCCAAAGCCGCGCCGATAGGGATCATATTGCCCGCGCAACTCGCCAGCGATTCCGTATTCGAGGCCACCTTGGGTGACGGCACTGACCTCGACCATGCCCATCCCGTCCAGAACGAAGTCTTCACGCCATTCGCGGTCGGCTACAGAGCGGTCATTAAAGTAGGTTCCGGCTGCGCCTCCGGCGACATGACCTTCATAATAGACATCAATATTATTGAGCCCGAGCTTTTGTCCCAAAGACTGTTTGGGCCGCTGTGGTGTGCCGTATGGCCCCGGTGTTGGATAAGAGGTCTGGGCTTGTTGCGGATAATAAGC
>JAHDBU010000108.1:0-1329 GCA_020630275.1 Hellea sp. | reverse complement strand
ATAACCCTGTCCGCCATTGACTCGCCCTGGATAATAGGCGCCGCTGGCGGATGTTGTTCGACCTGCAGACGGTGCCCTTTTATAGCTAGGATAATCATAGGTCGCGCCTTGTTGGGGCGGCTGTTGATAGCGGGGCTGTTGCGATGTTTGTTGTTGAGGGCGGGGTTGATAAGTTCCGCTTCCGCCAGAATATGTGCTGGGATAGGGCGAACCGCCAGAGGTCATCCCGTTTGTGGACGGTACATAAGTCCCAGACCCACCAGAATAAGGCGCCGTTTGCGGGGTTGACTGTTTCGGCATTTGATAGCTGTAAGAGGAGGTAGGGCTTGCGCTGGATGATGTTGAGGTGACCGTTGGCGTTGGGCTCCCGCCGGAAGAATAGCTATAGGTTGGCGTCGGAGACGGGGCGGTTGTATAGGGGTTGGTTGTCGTTGGTGCAGGGGCCGGAGCCGGTGCTGTTGTGCCGCCATTATAGGGATATTGATAAGGTTGCTGTGTGGTATGAGCGCCGCCGCTTTCCCAGGCTTGCTTGCCCTTTTTGGCAAAAGGGGACGGAATGGTCTGCGCCTGCGCCGCCAAGGTGATCCCCAGGGCACTTATGGCTAGTGTCGACGCAAAAACCAGAACGGTTTGTCTGTACTCACTCATCTTATTCTCTTATGGCCTTCCCATGAACCCGCATAATCTGCGCAAGAAGGGTTAAACACCCGTTAACCATTTATGTTAACCGACCCTAATAAAGGGTTAACGTATGGGTTTTCCGTCAAAAATGAGGGGAATTTCATGAAAGCAACACTAGCCCTGCGAAAATCTGGTGTTATAAGCGGAAAAATTTACAAATCGCGGAGCAACCCCCGAATGTCAAAAACAAGATTTCAACCGGCCAAAATCGCCATGATCGCAGTTCTCAGTGCCGCAATCCTGGCCGGGTGCTCGTCCAACAGCAAGCGGGCTGCCACGACGAAACAATCCAAACTGGCTCCGAGCATGGGCGTTAACTCCTATCTTTGGCGTGCCAGCCTGGAGACTTTGAATTTCATGCCTCTGGCATCTGTCGATCCTTTTGGCGGCGTGATCATCACGGATTGGTATTCCAACCCCGAAGCCCCCAATGAGCGCTTCAAGGCCAATGTCTACATTCTGGATACAAATCTGCGAGCAGACGCTCTGAAAACGGCGATCTTCAAACAGGTCCGCAATGGCGGTGGTTGGGCAGATGCGAATATGGATGCTGACACGGGTCGTCAGATCGAAAACTCCATCCTGACCCGCGCCCGCGAGCTTTATATCGCCACAGTCGACGCCAATTAGGGCCAGCGGTCAATTTCT
>JAHDBU010000107.1 GCA_020630275.1 Hellea sp. | reverse complement strand
ATAAAAAGAGAATTCTCTCCGACTTTACCCCGGCCTAGGCCGGGTTTTTTTATATGGGCGCGCAGGCTTCCTTGAGCCAGTCTTTCACCTCTCCGTCCACACGAGGACCGATCTCTTTCCAGACATTGGCGTGGTAATCATTGAGCCAGGCGACCTCATCATCTGTCAGCATGTTCTTATTGATCAGGCCCTTGTGAATAGGGGCGAGGGTCACATACTCGAACCCATGCATGGGCCGTTCGCCGCCCTCAATCGGGGTAGCTTCAGTCACGTATTGTAGGTTCTCGATCCGGATGCCGTATTGACCATCCTTGTAAAATCCAGGTTCGTTAGAAACAATCATACCCGGGCGAAGGGCGATGGTATTTGGTGCTTTGGAGATACGTTGCGGCCCTTCATGGACGCCTAAAAATACGCCGACGCCATGGCCCGTGCCGTGGTCATAATCAAAGCCTTGGGCCCAAAGTGCCATGCGGGCGAGCGCGTCAAGATTGGAACCAGTCGTGCCTTTCGGGAAGCGAACAACAGAGAGTGCGATGTGGCCTTTGAGAACCAAAGTGTTCATGCGCTTCATATCGTCAGTAGGCTCGCCAATAGGAACGGTACGAGTAATGTCTGTCGTGCCGTCATCATATTGACCGCCGCTATCGACCAGATAAAGATCACCCTTGGCTAGCTTATTTACAGTGGCTTTGGACACACGGTAATGGCAAAGCGCGCCATTGGAGCCTGCGCCTGAAATTGTTTCGAATGACAGGTCGCGCAAAACCCCGGTTTCATGTCTGAGCTTCTCAAGAACTTGAGCGGCCTGAATTTCATCATAAGTGCCGCTTTGCGCTTCGGTATCAAGCCAATAGAGGAACTTGGTAATCACGGCACCATCTCGTTTATGGGCTTCGGTGGTGCCCGCGATTTCGGCTTTGTTTTTGGAAGCTTTGGGAATGGCTATGGGATCTTGAGACTTGATGACTTCAGCGCCTGCAACCTCGAGCTTGTCAAAATACCAGGCCGATGTTGTGCCCGGATCCGCCATGACCTTTTTACCGTTCAAAGCTTTGATGCCGTCGATCAATCCGGCTTCATCATGAATGGTGACCGCATTGCCGAGATGGGTACGCACGCCGTCCGACATTTTTTCCGGCTTGATAAAAAGATCAACATGGCCGTCGGCTTTTAGAATGGCCGTCGACAAGGGCAGAGGCGTACACATCACATCTCCACCGCGGATATTGAGAAGCCAGGCGATTGAGGCCGGGGCCGTGATCAGGGCTGCGTCGGCTTTTTTGGCGGCAATGTCTTCGCCAATGCGTTTGCGCTTGCTCTCATGGGACTCGCCGGCAAGTTTTTCCGGTTGAATGATGACAGGCGTGACAGGCTCTGCCGGGCGGTCATCCCAAGCCGCATCGATAGGGTTTTGATCAAGCGCTACTAATTCGCCGCCCGCCAGTGTGATCGCATCGTCGAGCGCCTTGAGGGCAGACGGGCTATGGAGGCGAGGGTCATAGCCGATTTTATCGCCGGATTTCACATTGGCCTTCAGCCAATTAGTTTGTCCGCGATCCTCGACACGTTGATATTCGTAAAGGCTTTCATCCACTTGCGATCTAACCTGAATAACGTAGCGCCCGTCCACAAACATGGCAGCTTTGTCCTTGAGGACAACGGCAGCGCCTGCGGACCCGGTAAAACCGGTCGCCCACATTAGGCGTTCATTGCAGTCCGGCAGGTATTCATTGTTATATTCGTCTTCGTGCGGGATTAGAAATCCATCCAGCCCAGCCTCATCAATCGCTTTACGGAGTTTAGGGAGGTTATCCCGGCCATATTGCGGGCCACCCTGGACCTCGAAATTTTGGATCATTTTCATGACGAGCAAGTCCTACGCTGTTTTTCCTCGGCGCAATGTCTGACTTGAAACCTGTTTTGGCAAGAGCTTTCCGACAATATATTCCTCGGCCAGGGAGGGATCGCAGCTCCCACACATGAAGATATCTATGGCCGCGTAGTCCCGCTCCGGCCATGTGTGAATAGAGATATGAGACTCGGATAACAGAACAACCCCCGTCACTCCGCCGCCCGAATCAAAGCTATGGATGTGGCTGTGTAAGACGGTCGCGCCTGCGGCTTTGGCGGCGGCGACCAGCGTGTCTTCAATAAAGGCCGGTTTGTCGAGATTCTCAGCGCCCCAGAGTTCGGCGATCAGGTGCCGACCGGCAAAGGTTTCGCCGTTTTCGCGAATGAAATAATCTTCGCAAATTTCGAAGTCGGGAGCCCTATCAAGCGGCATTGGCATTGCCCTCAAAATAATAGGCCCAATAGGTGTCGTCTACCCCAAAGGCGTAATAGTCGGTGATGCGTCCAACTTGTCTAAATCCCGCTGCTGTTAGCGATGTGGCGCCATTGGCGGAAAGTCCGGACGGCATGGTGACAAAAATGGCATGGGCATTCTTTTGTCGCCCCTGATCAATTAGTGATAATAAGGCTCCTGTTTGATCTAGAGCCCGTTCGCTCTCGTCCCAACCAATCACATACCCACCTTCGCTCTCATCAGCTTCGAGGAGTTCAATAAACAGAGGATAAAAACCGTCGCCTTGCGGGACAGGCGCACCCATTGGATCGCGCACGGGGAGGCTATACACATATTTCGACTCGCCTTTGCCGTAATAGTCTTGGACGATAATCTCGCGGGTTGCATTGAGTTTGTTTTCGTAAAACGTCCTCGCCGGTTTGTAGATATCTTTGCCTGTCTCTTCGCAAATGTAATCACTAGTCGCGATAAAGACTTTGCGCATGCCTGCACGTTCTAGCTCGCCGCGAATGCTTTGCATCATTTGAAAGGCGATGCCCTGCCGCTTGAAATCATTATGGACATAAGTCCAAGACAACCAGGCAATATCACTGCCATGGTCATCTATGCTGAATCCGGTCATGCCTGCAATTCGGCCGTCGATCTCGACGACAAATTTGTGATCCAGAGACCGCTCGAAACTTTCTTCGGCTTCTTCTCCGTCGTCTTCATCAAAATCAAAAATGATATCGAGCACAGGACCAACATCATCCTGACGCATGGGCCGAAACGGAAAACCGTTGCTGGGGCCACGACCGCGCCCGCCAAGTTTTGAAAATAATCCTGCCATAGCTCCCCCCACATGTGCGGCGACGGCTGTTTTATATCCCCCTGAATAGG
This sequence comes from Hellea sp., assembly GCA_020630275.1. GTDB lineage: Bacteria > Pseudomonadota > Alphaproteobacteria > Caulobacterales > Maricaulaceae > JACOMS01. Next base: position 2,991 of record JAHDBU010000107.1, on the reverse strand, counting down.
CGATCACAGCCTCGATTCCTATGAATAGGAAAATCAGAACAGCTGCGGCGGCGCAAGTAAAAAAGCGCGAGCGGTCAAAAAAATAAGGATGTTCACTTAACCAATCGAAAACAAAAATTGCTAGGAGCGCGAAAATGGAAATGGATAGACCTGAAAATTTTAGATCATTGACTATCCACTCTAAACTCCCTCCAAATATCGACGCGACGATAACAATTCCGATCAGATTGAGGGGACCTTCTTGCCATTCATACTGACTCGCTAGAATGCCCCACAATGACAGATTTATAAGCAAATGCGCCCAGTTTAAGTGGAGAAAGTTGGTCCCAACAAAGTACAGTGGCGCAAGAATCCAATTTCGCGCCGGGTCAAGCGCAGCCAGAAACCCATCCGGTGTCGCGAGGGAAAAGGCAAAGAATATCAGGCATATAGCCCCAATGATGATGGTTATCAGTGGGTAGGTGGACGGATTTTTAAGGCTAAGTTGCAAAAACGAACCATAATTTCAATTTAATCTTGCGTTGGGGTTTAGATATAGTAGGCTAGACCTGCAATCAAAATAGATGGGGGATTTCCGTGAAATCAATTTATGCATTATCTTTGGTTGGTGTACTGGCGCTTTCAGGCTGTAAAGCGAAAGTCACTGGCCCAGACCTTGGTCAGGTTCTTGACCGTACTGTTTACGCCATGGAGTATTACCATGGACAAATCACAAGCGACCCAGAAGAGGTTGTGGAAGTCACAGACGAAATGTTGACTGACTTCACAGGCGTGATGACCCAGGTCATGAACGCCTCTCCAGCTTTTTATCCAAAAATGCTAGGCATGACTCTGGAGGAAGACGCCAGTTTCAAAGGATTTGAGGACAAGAACAACAATAATGTTCGCGACGCTGGTGAGACAGACATCTTTATGGTCGAAATCGACGCCGAAAGAAGTCGTCTGATCGCGACCGATCTGGTATCAGGAGAAGCAACAACCTTCCGTGCTTCAGGAACAGGGTTCCTGGCGGGTGCTTTGGTTGGCCGTCTTTTGGGTCGTCAAAGCCGTGCTGGCGTAAAGCCGTCTTCTTTTGCTAATCGCAAAACGACTGCCCGGTCATCTTACGACTCCAAGCGTAGCAGCGCGCGTTCCAGAACAAAAACCGGTTCGTCTCGTTCTGGCAAATAGTCTGGATTAAATAGTTTTTTGAAATCGGTGGGTGACCACCGATTTTTTTTTCTTATTTTTCGGGGTAATAAATGACGAGTGACGTCATCAGTGCTGAGCATGAAGAATTAGACGATTTCTCCCAGATAGATAGTCGGGCGGAAGGCATACTTCTGTGCTCAATCTTAATTGTCGCCATGTGCGGCATTGTCTATGAGCTGATCATTGCAGCGGTTTCGAGTTATCTATTGGGGAACTCGATCTACCAGTTTTCCATTACGGTTGGCTTTTTTATGTTTGCTATGGGAATTGGCTCTTATCTGAGCCAGTTTATCAGGCGTGACTTGATCAAGAATTTTGTCAGGGTTGAGGTCGCCCTCGCCATTATTGGCGGGCTTTGTAGTATTACCCTGTTTATGACCTTCCCGTTCTCGCCGTGGATTTACCGAACGGTGATGATTATTTTTATCACGGCCATCGGAACGCTGGTGGGACTCGAAATTCCTCTCCTGACGCGAATTCTGGCGCAAGGGTCCGGTACTCGGCGATCTATCGCGAAAGTCTTGTCCCTGGACTATGTCGGGGCCTTGATCGGGTCAGTCGCATTCCCGCTGTTTCTTTTACCGAGCCTTGGCCTTGTCCGGGCCTCATTTGGCATTGGTCTGATCAATATCATGGTCGCTCTTGTGACCGTGTTCTTCTTGAAGGATCACTTCAAAGGGGCCGGGCGGATGATGGCCATTATCGGGGGCGTTTTTATCGCCTTGTTTGGACTGATTATTCTGGGCTCGAGAATTAGCGCCTTTGCTCAACACAAGCTCTATTTCGATCAGGTGATCTGGGAAAAGGACTCGCCTTATCAGCGCCTCGTTGTGACCAATGAGTGGGGGCGTCGCGACTTGCGGCTCTTTATCGATGGTCATCTGCAATTCTCTGAGCTGGATGAGCATCGCTACCATGAGATGCTGGTGCATTCGACCCTGGCTCACCGTGGTCAGCGGGAAAATATCCTCGTCTTGGGCGGAGGCGACGGTTTAGCAGCCCGGGAAATCCTCAAATATGACGACGTAAAACGTATTGATCTGGTGGACCTGGATCCGGAAATGACCAAGCTGGGCTTGGAGTTTGCACCGCTGCGTAAGCTCAATGAAGATGCTTTGCACGATCCCAAAGTCAATATCTATAATATGGATGCTTTCCTGTTCGTGAAGGAAACGGATATCAAATATGACCGGGTCATCATTGATATGCCTGACCCACATAACGAGGCGCTTTCCAAACTCTATTCTGTCGAATTTTACGCCATGATTGGCAAAGTGATGACGGATGAAGGTATTCTCATTTCTCAGTCCAGTTCGCCATATTTTGCGAACCAAACCTTTTGGTGTGTGGGCGAAACGCTCAAGGCCGTTTTTCCCGAAGTCATGCCATTACAAGCATCTATTCCGTCATTTGGCGTATGGGGATTTCAACTAGCGTCCAAGTCCGAGCGGGATTTATCTCTGACAGAGGATTTGGATATGGACCTCCGATTCTGGTCGAGCGAAATCCATAAATTGTCTAATATTTTCCCCGAGGATGTGGGCAAGGGGGATCTGAAATTGCCGGTCAATTCAATCTTCGAGCCCCGGATTTATCAGCTTTATCTCCAAGACTTGCAGAAGGTGCACAATAAAAAGAAGAAATCCTGAGCCAAATTTTGGTCGAGTTTACTTGTCGCGGCGCGAGTTTCTGAATAAAAGCCCCCATGACAAAAATAAAATTGTTGGCGCTGACAAGCGCATTTGTTTTGGCCCTGGCGGGCTGTAACGAAGCAGGGGACGACAAAAAGGCAGTCGATGG
>JAHDBU010000106.1 GCA_020630275.1 Hellea sp. | reverse complement strand
TATCATCCCTTCACTGACCTCAAATACATCTGCCCGCCCCGCAAAAGCCTCAAACAAAGACGCGTCTGTCCCGGTCATGAAAACCTGGGTGCCGAGTTCCAAGAGTTCCTCAATCAGCGCAGCCCGACGATGCTCATCCAAATGGGCCGCCACTTCATCGAGGAGTAAAAACGGGTGTTTATCAGCCTGGGCCCGCGCTTGCGCCAGCATGAGTCCAATCAAGAGCGCTTTTTGCTCACCGGTGGAGCAGTTTCCGGCCGGCATGTCTTTGACCTCATGACGCACTAAAAGATCCGAGCGGTGGACACCGCGTAAAGTACGTCCTGCCCTTATATCCGTCCCGCGCGTTTCCGCCCACATGGCTCGCAAGCCCACCCGCACGGCGTCTGGGTCAATGCCACTCTGGATTTGCTCTTCGGCTTCGCCCTCAAGAGATATCAAGGCTTTGGGGAAAACGCCTTCTGGACGGTGATCGATTTCTTCGGTGAGTTTCGTTACCGTTTCCGACCGGGCATAAGCGATCCGCGTGGCGAAGTCGGCCATGTCTGCCTCGAGCGCCTCATACCATAACACATCAGTTACCCCGTCCGAGAGGAGCCGGTTGCGCTCGCTGCGCAGTTTTTCATAGGCGCTGACGTGGGAACCATGGTCTGGCGCGTGCATAAGCGTGAACCGATCGAGAAATTTACGCCGGTCGCCAGCCGGGCCACGAAAGATCGGGTCTTGATCCGGGGTAAGCCAGAAAACGGTCATATGGCGCGCCAGATCCGTGCCGCTCACGGTTTTACCGTCTATCCGGACGATACGGCGTCCCGGTGCTTCGGGGATTTGGCCAATGGCTAGACGATAATCATCACCCTCTGACTGCAGCTCGGCATTGACGCCCCATGCCGGGGCAACGGTTTCGCCCTCTTGCCGGGTTAACGTCTCCAGCTTGGCGCGGCGCAAACCCCGCCCAGGCGATAAAAGCGAAACAGCCTCTAAAAGATTGGTTTTTCCAGCGCCGTTTTGCCCAAATAGCACAACAGGGGTACCGGACAGTTCCAGATCCAGAACCTTGTAATTACGAAAATCCGTTAGACGGAGTTTGGAAATATAGTGTGTCGAACCCACCTAGACCCGAAGCGGCATCAGCACAAACAGGCTGTCCTTGTCATCGCTATCTTTAACGAGAGCCGGGGACGCCGGGCCATCCAACATAAAGGTCGCGTCTTGCCCTTCGATCTGATTAGCCACATCCAGAAGATATTTGGCGTTAAAGCCAATCTCCAGCGCGTCTGACCCATAATCCACCATCAGATCTTCGTGAGCATTCCCGCTCTCCGGGTTATTAACCAGCAATGACAGGCTATCTTTGGATAAAGAGAGCTTGATGGATCGGGACTTCTCAGCGGAAATGGTCGCGACCCGATCAACGGCATCAGCAAAGACCTTGTTGTCGATAACCAATTCCCGATCGTTATTGCGAGGGATGACGCGCTCATAATCTGGAAATGTTCCGTCAATCAGCTTGGATGTCAGAACTGCACTACCTAGGCTAAAGCGAATTTTCGCATCAGAGACAGAAACGCCGATATCACCGTCAAGGCCATCGATCAGTCTGCGAATTTCTGCAACCGTTTTGCGGGGAATGATGACTCCAGGCAGACCCGCAGCCCCATTGGGCAGCGGACTTTCACTAAGAGCCAGTCTATGGCCATCCGTGGCAACGGCCCGCAACGCCCCATCATGGGCGTGCACATAAATACCATTGAGATAATAGCGAGTCTCCTCGGTACTGATAGCGAATTTGGTTTTATCGATCAGACGCCGCAGATCAGAGGCCGGCATATCGAACTCATGAGAAAATCCATCCGCTGTCATCTTTGGGAAATCACCGGCTGGTAAAAGCGGCAAAGTGAAGTGAGCTCTACCCGCATCGACGTCAAGTCGGTCATCATTATTAATCTTGAGCGAAACTTGCGCGCCATCTGGTAATTTGCGGGCGATGTCATAAAGCGTATGCGCAGGAGCCGTGATGTCGCCCGGTGCATCAACCGTCGCATCAGCCCCTTCAGAGATTTCAATATCAAGATCCGTTGCCACAAAATGCAATCGTCCACCCTCAGCGCTCATCATAACATTTGACAGGATAGGGATCGTGTTACGTCGTTCAACGACGCTTTGGACCCGGCCCAGTGCTTGTAAAAGATCCGCCCGTTCTATGGCTATTTTCATTTCGTCCCCCAGGGAGTCTCGCCTTGTTTGGCATCCTGTTAAAACAGCCCCGATGTGAGCATCAGAATCACTGACGTCAGTACCGAGGCGAAATCGAGATGAATAGTTTAACCTTTCAGGGGAAAAAGCCAAGCCCCAGCCCGCGAAATCTTAAACACAGTTTTTTGAGTGTAACTCAGCCTTGTAGCTTTTCCTCAAGGGTCTTGATCTGGCTATCTAACAGCGCATCTTCAACCCGGAGTTCAGTAATCCGCTTTACGGCATGCATAACCGTCGTGTGGTCACGGCCACCAAATCGTCTTCCGATGTCCGGGAGGGACCGTTTGGTGAGCTTTTTACAAAGATACATGGCCACTTGGCGTGGACGCGCCACGGCGCGAGCCCGGCGTTTGGAGGCCATATCATCCATGGTAATTTTGAACTCTTCAGTCACGGCCCTTTGGATCTTATCGACAGTCAGACGCATGCCGGACATATATTTAGAGCTGGCAAGCGTCTCCTGGATCGTCTCCATTGTAATTGGCTTTCCAAGAAACTCGCTCTGAGCAACAATCTGATTAAAGGCACCTTCGAGATCACGTGGCGTCGCATTGATTCTTGCCGCAAGAAGGTCTCTCGCCTGAGACGGAACAGTCAGTTCCGGGTGGCCATTTTGACGACGCAAGGAGATTAGTCGGTCGAGTATGCGAACGCGGAGATCATAGTCCGCCGCGCCAATTTTACAAACAAGACCACTGTTCATGTGCGACTTCAGTCGGGGAGTCGCTTTTTCCAGCTCCTCCGGATGACGATCGAGGGTTAGCAATATCTGGCGTCCCTCACCAACCAATGAAACCATTGTATGGAGCAGCTCTTCCTGACTTGAATTTTTACTCGCAATAAAGTGGGCATCATCGATCATGAGAAGATCAACATTTCTGATTTTCGATTTGAACGCTTCAATGGCGGAGCGATCCTTGCCACGTAAGGAATTGACAAAAGTACTGACAAATTCTTCGCCCGAAACCTTGAGAACCGTCCTGGGCGTTTCCAGTTTTTCGACCTCGTCCAATATAGCATAGAGCAAATGTGTTTTGCCCATACCGTTGTCACCGTAGATCACAATTGGATTGTACTGAGCGATATCAAAGTTGGAAACTTGCCGCGCGACAGCAAACGCAAACTCATTGGATGTTCCCACCACAAAATTATCGAACGTAAACCGACCCCTGCGATTTATAGCTTTGTCTTCCTTATCCCGTAACGAAGACCCTTTGGCAAAGACAGGTTCGGGTGTTTTTTGCTGGGGACGCGGAGTCGTTGAAATTGAGACTGGAGATGATACCTGTCGGTCCGCCTCAGGCTTGGATATAACGACACCACGCGGAGGTGCAACCTGATCATGTTTCTTCCAGAGACGTTCCAATTCATCGATAAACGAATTCTCGATTTTATGAGCAACGAATTTGGAGGGCGCCGACAGCGTGACTTTATATTCGTCGGCGGATGCTATGTGGAGACGCGCAGTCCAAGTTCTGTGGATCGTCGGGCCAAGAGCATAGGATAGGTCTCTTTGAACCTTTGCCCAGGTTTTGTGGGCACTTTCGACAGGGGCTTCGCCTGTGAACAAGTCCGGCTTACCAGAAACAATGCCGACGTCTGACCCGGAACCCCGTTTCACCTAATTCACTCCAAACAGAACTACAAGGGTTGCAAGCAACTCTTTGAATTTATTTACTTTTTTATTGTTTTGTTGGTTGAGCAGAACACTCTTCCAACGACAGCCCCCGATCGATTTCGCTGCGTGCTGGCCTCCCGGATGACCCCTTTAAAGCGTCGATTTTTTGCGCCGTCAACGACAAAAACTTGCATTTTACCGACTCTTTTCTGTTGACAAAAAAAAACCTAAATAAGCAGGGGATTTAGCCGTGCAAGAAATCTCCATTTTTTTTATTCCCTCTGCACGGAGCATGCTAAACCCTCGGTGAAACAGTCGATTCCGGGCCACAGCAAATCTTTGAGTTGAACGTCCCGTTGAAAAAATGAGGTAAAGCCATGATATACACCCTTCGACCATTTATAAGGACTCTGTTTGCTGCATCGGGATTAGTATTAGCGGCCTGCACAACAGAGAATAAGCTTGAACTTATAGAATCTCAGGAAGAGATAAAAAGCTTTATAAAGACGGAGGTCGGACCCGGATTTATTTCACCCAAAGCTCGACTATCCGGATTGAGTGGGCCCAGCCTGCGCTCAGCCAAGGTTTCACCCGATGGCAAACTGGTGACCTATCTCGATACGTCACCGGATAGTGGGGGCCAGCTTGACCTCTGGGCATTTGATTTATCAGACGGAACCAAAAAGCGTCTGGTCGGCACCAAAGATCTGCTGAGCGCTCCCGAAGTTTTGTCCGAAGAAGAAAAGAACCGCAGAGAAAGAGCCCGACAATATGGCAGTGGGATCATCAGCTATAGCTGGGTCAATGACAGCACGATCATGTTCCCCCTCGGTGGGGATGTTCATCTCTATGACTTAGAAACCCGCAAAGCCAAACAAGCGACGGACACGGAAGGATTTGAAACCGACCCCAAGGTCAGCCCTCTTGGCAATCATGTCGCCTATGTCCGCGACAATGAATTGCATGTCACGGCATTAGCATCTGGCAAAGAAACGAAAGTCACGTCGGGCGCTACGGAGGTCATCCGCAATGCAACGGCAAGCTTTGTGGTTCAGGAAGAGCTTGATCGTCATACAGGTTACTGGTGGTCGCCGGATGAGAACAAGATCGCCTACACTCAGATTGATGAAAGCCCCATCGCCATCGAGACCCGCATTGATTTTGGCAAAGATGGTATCTCGCAAATTGAACAGCGCTATCCATTTGCAGGGACCGACAATGCAACGATAAAGCTGGGTATCATTAGCCGAAACGGTGGCAATACAATTTGGGTCGATATCGGCGACAATCCGGATGTCTATCTGACCCGCGTATTTTGGAGCAAGGACGCTACAACACTCTACGCTGGTATCCTGGCCCGTGATCACAAAACGCATTCGTTTTACAAGATCAATCCGGCGACCGGTGCCTCTGAGATTGTCTTTCAAGAAACCAGTCCGACATGGATCAATGTCGGCACCGACGAGACGGTTCTGGACAAGGGCGGCTTTCTCTGGAGCTCGGAAACATCCGGCAAGCGGCAGGTCTACGAGATCAGCGTTGATGGAAAAGCCCGTCAGATAACGCCGGACACAGTCTTAATGAAACGCATAAATTGTGTGGATGAAAGCAGCGCGCGGCTTTATTTTACCGGGTGGGACCAATCTCCGCTTGAGCAGCACGTCTTCGCCATCGATATGACAGGCGAGAACTTGACTCGTTTGTCGAGCGAACCAGGGTGGAATAGTGCCAGCTTTGCCAAGAACTGCGCCAGTTATATAGGCACCTATCAAGATCCGGATACGCCTTCCCGCAGCCGCGCCTATAACAACAAAGGTGAGCCCCTGACCTGGCTGTCTGAAAACAAGCTGGATGATAGCCATCCCTATAAGCCCTTCATGGCCAATCATATTTCCCCGGAATTTGGTCAGCTCAAAGGTCCGGACGGCACCATGATGGATTACGTGCTCTACAAACCAGCCGATCTCAAGCCCGGTGAGAAACGTCCATCCATTACTTATGTTTACGGAGGCCCCGGGCCGCAACTGGTATCAAAAACCTGGGGACGTGCGCTCTTCCCGCGTATGCTCGCCCATCACGGCTATGTAGTGTTTACCCTGGATAATCGCGGTGCCGGTAATCGCGGCAAGGCCTTTGAGGATCATCTCTACCGCTCCATGGGTCGCATTGAAGTCGTCGATCAATCGGCGGGCGCGGAATGGCTCAAGAAACAGGACTTCATCGACCCGGACCGCATGGGTGTCTATGGCTGGTCCTATGGTGGATATATGAGTCTGCATATGCTGGCCCAGACGGACTACTATA
>JAHDBU010000105.1 GCA_020630275.1 Hellea sp. | reverse complement strand
ATCGGGAATGGCCAATCGTCTCAAGGACGAAGCTTGTCGATGCAGATCGTCCCAATTTTCTCATGCTATAGCACCTTTTCAATCTTGGCCGGGACGAATTTATGCCAGCGCGTCCCAGCAAGGAAAAGAAGCGCATTGGGCGCATGTGAGGTAATTCACGAGGGATGGGGGAATTAATATTGACAATGTTACACGTGTAACATACATGTCTACGCATGTCACAACCTAATCGAACTGAACTAATTATATTGAAAATATTATGGGAGGAGGCTCCGCTTTCTGCGCGGGAACTACAGGAAAAGGTTGGGCCCAAATTGGATTGGTCATTTTCAACAACCCGGACAACGCTTTCGCGCATGGTGGAAAAATCCATTCTCAAAACAGAAAAAAAGCATGGCGTTCGGGTCTATTTACCGGCGCAAAGTAAAGCCCGAACCTTGTCCACGGTAATGAAGGACTTTTTTGAGTCCGTTCTTGAAATTGATGGCCCAGTCCCTACGGCGGCCTTTTACGAAAGCAAAATGCTTACCAGGGAAGAGTGGGACGAGCTCAACCAATATCTAAACGGGGAACAGGATCGTGATTAAAGCCCTGTTTGTTATTCACGTCTGGAGTTTGTTCCTCGCCGGATTTGCCTGGGTTTTACAGCGCGACGGCAATGGAAAATTAGGTGGTAATTTCCCGGTTCCAGGTATTTGGCTGGGATTGATATATCTATGTATGGTTCCGGGGATTTTTAGCTTTGTACCGGTAGACCCGCCTTACGATTTACCGAGTTTAGACGTAGTGGGTACAAGTCTTGCATCTAATGCTATTGGAGATCTTCCCGGGTCAGCTTCATTTAGCCTTCTTTGGTTATATTTTTTGCCCGCAAGCGCCTTTGTCACCCAAACCCTTTGGCGATGGATTAAACTGCAGAGACTGCCAGCAAACCCGACCGATGATCCGGATGTTTACATTTCCAGCCAAGCCGTGCCGCCTTTAACCTTGTCCTGGCCCAGGCGCGCAATTCTTATCCCTGAAGGATTAGACGGTGCCAAAGGTCTTATCGCCCATGAAAAAACTCACCTCAAACATTTTGATGCCGAGTTGACGTTATTAATGTTGGTATTGCGGGATTTGTTGTGGCGCTCACCCGGTATCAGTTATCTTGTGCGTCAATGGCGTTTATCAATCGAATTGCGTGCCGACACTGCGGCAATGAAAAACTGTTCAAAAGACGAACGCACAGCATATGCGGGACTATTGCTAAACGGTTTGCATCCGGAAAAATTTAAAAAGGACGATCAGGCACTGCCATGCCCGACCGCCCATCTCACCTCAACACGATATAGGAGCGTTAAAATGAGACTGAAACATATTCTAGAAAATGAGGCACATGCGCGCAAGATGCGTTGGGATTACGGAGTCTGCCTAGCGACTTTACTGACCGTATTTGTCGGAGCTGTTAGCGTCAGTGCTAGCCCGTGGGAACAGGATCAGGACCCCGTCAAATTCGTGAAGCGGGTCCCGCCGACATTTCCGAAGAACTGCAAAGGTCTCGACCTGTCAACCGTTGAGCGTTCCTTTACAACAACTAACTTACCTAAAGGCGGGGAGAAGAAACGTCACCGCATGATTGTCGGAGAGGTCGTCCACAGTTTTGATGTCCGCACAGACGGGACGCTTCATAATCTGAAGGTCGTGTCGTCCAATCACCCCTGTTTTGAGCCCCACTCGACCGCCGCCATGAAAAAGGCCCTGGCGGAGCCTCAGGCAGAGCCGCGGGAAGGACGGATCATCATCAAATTCATGTATATTGACGACTCACCGGAAGAGATTGAAGAATCGTTGCATGCCTTGATCAAATAGGCTTCTGTCTTAAATCGCGAAATCCAGATCTTCCGGACTGTTGAAGTTTCTAAAATAGCTTTCGGCCCGGAAGGTGACCTTTCGGGCTTTGGCAAGTTCCGCGATTTTGTGCAGAGCCAGATTGTCTTCGTTCTCTGTCGAAAATACCGATAACAGATCCGCCGTCGTCCAGAATGCAAAAGTCGGATGCTCTCGCTTAGGACCTGTTGCGATGGCGCTACCGTCTCCAGATAATTCTCCGTAGAGTTCAAATGGAAAAAACGGTCCGTCAACCGGAACTGTCAAAAACCCTTCAATACCGGGATAGGCATTGATCATAGCGAATAAAGCGGCGGCTGGTCCTTTGGGGCCTGTATCTAAATCAGAAATTAGCTCCAGACCAGTCCCATAATCCCGCTGACCAGAGATGAAAATTTGGTCGACTTGAGGTTTGAGGCGTTCTAGGACGAGATCGATCAAACGCTGTCCGCTCAGGACAATCTCGCCTTTATCTTTTCCGCCCATACGGCGGGCTTTGCCACCGGCTAATATTATCGCTGTTTTGGTCATAGCCTCGCGCTATGAGGGCGCGGATGAACGGTTTCTGAAATGTCTATTTAGGCGAATTCAACTCATGTTTCGTTTTGTTGTTATTCGGATTTCGCCAGGCCTTCGCGGCGTGGATCGGCACCACCGGTGTAGCTGCCATCGGCGTTACGACGGATGATATGCAGGCCAGAAATTTCGCCTTTGCTGCGCCGAATGTTGTGGCCACGCGCCTCGAGCCCGGTGATAATGGCCTCATCCAAACGGTTTTCTTCCAGTCGGATTGTGCCGTTGCGGGCAATCACATTAGGAAGCTCAATGGCTTCTTGTGGCGATAATCCCCAATCGACCATGCCGACAATGGTTTTGGCTGTATAGGCGATGATCGAATTGCCCCCCGGCGATCCGGTTGTAAAGGCCATCTGCCCGTCCGGCCCGAAGGCAATCATGGGAGCCATGGAAGACCGGGGCCGTTTGCCCGGTTCGATGGCGTTGGCGATAGGATTGCCGTCGGCGTCTACCGGCTTATGGGAAAAATCGGTCAGCTGATTATTGAGCATAAACCCATTGACCATACGACCGCTCCCAAACGGGCCTTCAACCGTCGTGGTCACTGAAACAGTGAGCCCGTCTTTGTCGATTATTGTGAAATGCGACGTGCCGGGATTATCCGGCGTGGCGTCCTTGCCCCGGACAAAGTCAACCGGATCACCCGCCTTGACGTCCGTCTGTGCTGTTTCCATAGAGATCAGCGCGGCGCGAGATTTGAGGTAATCCGGGTCGAGCATATCTTTGATCGGCACCGTAACAAAATCATCATCAGCCACATATTTGTCCCGGTCCGCATAGGCCATGAAAGAGGCCTCGACAAAAGCGTGCCAGCCATCCAGAGAATTGCCTAAAGCCTTCATGTCAAAGTTTTCAAGCGTCCCCAGAATAGACAGCACCGCTACTCCACCCGAGGAAGGCGGCATGGCTCCACAAAAGGTATATGCCCGGTACGGCGCACAAAGTGCGGGTTCCTTCTGTGCTTTATAGGCCGCCATGTCAGTGAGGGTCATAGACCCGGGACGTGGCTCGCTCTGAACTTTCGCGATGATCGCTTCACCAATGGGGCCTTCGAGCAGCGCGCGTGGATTTTTGGACAGAGCTGTCAACACCTTGGCATAAGGCTGGTTGGTTCGATTAAATCCGACGGGTAAAATCTCGCCTTCATCCAAGAAATAGTCAGCCGCGTCCGCGTCCTTCAAGAAACCAAATCTTTGCATGCGACCTAATAAATTATTCAGGCGCGGGCTGACTTCAAATCCGTTTTCGGCCAATTTAATACCGGGCGCAAAACTATCCGCCCATGTCAGCTTGCCGTAATCCTTATGGGCTTTTTCCAGCATGACCATAACGCCGGGCACACCTGTCGAACGACCTGATCCAACTCGCTCCAGATATCCCAAAGGTTCTCCTGTCTCCAAATCCAGAAACATATCCGGCGTCACACCGGCCGGCGCTGTTTCCCGGCCATTATAAAACCAGACATCACCGGATTTGTTATCATAAAGGATCATGAAGGCCCCGCCAGCAATGCCGGAGGATTGCGGTTCAACCAGACCTAATACTGTCTGTACGGCAATGGCTGCATCAACGGCTGACCCCCCCGCGCGTAAAATCTCCAGTCCGGCCTCGACCGCATAAGGATTGGCAGCTGCCACCATGCCGGGCGCTTTGGCCACTGTGGTCGAGATATTATGACCAGATGAGGTTTCGACTTTTGACGCGGTTTGTTTACAGCCACCCATAATGAGGGCGCTGGTTAAAAGCAGGGCGGAAAAGGCTTTCATTTTGGGTCTCACAGGCTAATCTCTTTTTATGAGTTCTATTTTGGATGTTGGCGGGCTGACAATCGGTAACGCCCGTGACGAAAAGGTCAAGACGGGCGTGACGGTTATCTTCCCGGATGCACCGGCGACTTGCGCCGTGGATGTGCGCGGTGGTGGCCCGGGCACGCGCGAAACCGATACGTTACAGGACGGCGGCCTGATTGATCAGGTGCATGCGATTGTCTTGTCTGGTGGATCTGTCTACGGTCTGGCGGCCGCGGACGGTGTGGCCGCTTACCTCGGTGCACAACGTATCGGCTATGCGCCCGGTCCGGCCCCCATTCCTGTGTCGCCCATCGTGCCCAGTGCCATACTTTTTGATAACGCCAATGGCGGTGACAAGGATTGGGGCGAGACTCCGCCTTTTCGAGTTCTGGGGGCTGAGGCCGTCAAAGCGGCCCGGAATGATTGCCCTGAAGGATCCGTTGGCGCTGGGTTTGGCGCAATGGCGGGACTTTATCCAGGTGGGTTGGGCTCGGCGTCCGAGCAAGTCGGAGACATCATTGTAGGAGCTCTAATTGCTGCCAATCCGGTTGGATCCCCCTATATGCCCGGCACACAAGCGTTCTGGGCTTGGCCCTATGAAAAAGAAAGCGAATTTGGCGGCGAGCGTCCACCTGCGGATTATACGTGGTCAGACCCTATTGATACCAAGCTCACTTTTTTGAAAATGGCCGGACAATCCACCGTCATTGGTGCTGTCGCCACCAATGCGGCGTTGTCGCAGAAACAACTCAAACGTCTGGCGATTATGGCTCAGGACGGGATCGCTATGGCCGTCCAACCTTCTCATACGCCCCTAGATGGAGATACAATTTTCGCATTATCAACAGGTGACAAACCTTGTGACCGCCCGGTTGATCTTGCGGAACTCGGCGCTGCCGCCGCACGATGTGTGGCGCGGGCTTTATCCCGAGGTGTTTATAAGGCTCGAATATGATTTCTGATATAGGGCCAGAACACTACGCTCAAATTTTAAAGATCAATGAAGAATTTGTTGATTGGCTTTCTCCACTGGACGAAGATCGCTTGAATTGGTTGTTAGAGCGTGCCGATTATGCCCGACAGATCGATAATGCACAGGCCATACTCATGGGTTACTCTCACGATGTGAATTACCCGGATCATAAAAACCTGAACTGGCTGTCCCAACATCTGGACAATTTTTATTATATCGACCGGATTATCATTGACGGAGCCGCACAAGGCAAAGGCTATGGGCGAATTTTATACGAGGATATCGAAATTTATGCGCGGAATCTGGGTTATGAATATCTGGCCTGTGAGGTGAATACCAAGCCTGAAAATCCCGGCTCTCACGCCTTTCATCTGAAGCTCGGCTTCGATGTTTTGGGCGATCAGGATTACCCCAACCACAATGCGTCATTGCGATATTACGCAAAAACGCTTTAGATTTTCAAAGCTATCCTTGAGGCGGCGTTCTTACAGCTTTGAGAATGCGCTGCCAAATACGACCACCAAGAAATTTTGGAAACGCCCAAAAATACAAAATAATTAGCAAAAGTACCAATAATGCCGGTAACCCGTTCAATGAGAATCCATTTTCTGTCAATCCGCCGGTCAGGGAGGCAACAATCCAGCCAAATACGAAAAAGGCCGTAAAAAAGTCTAATATTGCAGATAAAATAATTCGCCAGCTTGCGACGTAATTCTCTTCAGCCATGAAGACCTCCCCTTGAATTGTTTGCGTGACCTTACTGTAATAGTCAGTGATTTCAATTCTAAAAAGGAGTTCCGTCTTTGCGTTTAAAGGGCCGAAAATCTTGTCCTGTCTTTGGCAAGTCCAAATCAATATCTGGATAGCGGCAATGATCCAGATGCGCGGCCCGGGTACCGACCACCAGAAAAACCACATCTTCCTCTGTTTCATTGATCATATGGTGACCATTGCCGTCTCTGCCGGGATGGGTGGTGACGTCGCCTGGCGATAATGGTTGTGGACCCTTGTCGTCAAT
>JAHDBU010000104.1 GCA_020630275.1 Hellea sp. | reverse complement strand
GTTTGCCGATGCCAGAGATTGGCAATAGTTTTCCTCTTTTCTTGGCTCCCGTCCCCATGTAAGCCGTGGCCATGGACTTAAGGCCCGTCTTTTTCATTATCGGCTTGATGCTGTTCGGTTTGGGGATTTTCATGTTTGTCCCCATGCTGGTGGATCTGGCTATGGAGCGCCGCAGCTGGGGCGCATTTGCCATGTCGGGTATTTTCACCACGCTGATCGGCGGGGTGATCGCCATGGCGACCTATTCCAAAAATATGCATATGGGTGCGCGCGGGGCATTTATCCTAACGGCCTTGTCCTGGGTTTTACTGTCGCTTTTTTCGGCTGTACCCTTCATGATGGACCCGGCCAAGATGAGCCTGACCGACGCCTTGTTTGAGGCCACATCCGGCATTACGACGACGGGCTCAACGGTGATGACGGGCCTCGATGACCAACCCCAGGGCATATTATTCTGGCGGGCCATTCTGCAATGGATTGGCGGGATTGGTATTATCGCGACGGCTATGGCCATCCTGCCTATGCTACAGATCGGCGGCATGCAGCTCTTCAAAGAGGAGAGCTCGGACATTAGTGACAAGATTTTCGTGCGCCCGACCAAAGTCGCCTTTTTGATTGTATCGACCTATCTGGGTCTGACCCTACTTTGCGCCGTGGGATATATCATGACAGGTATGAGTACGTTTGATGCCACCGCCCATTCCATGACGACTTTGGCGACAGGCGGCTATTCCACATCGGATTTGTCCATGGGCGGATTCATGGACCAGGGTGCGGATATCGTCTGCATGGTCTTTATGTTGGCCGGAGCCATGCCCTTCGGGATTTATATGTTGTTTTTTACCGGACATTTCACGGCGCCTTTCAAAGATCAGCAGGTCCGCACTTTTTTAATGGTGATGGCATTTCTGATCCTGACAGTGACATTATTTCTCTGGCAGACATCCGATATCGAACAAATGCAGGCGCTCAGATTTTCAGCCTTTAACACGATCTCTGTTGTAACAGGGACAGGTTATGCCAGTGCAGATTACAATAGCTGGGGGCCTTTTGCGGTGGCGGCCTTCTTCGTCTTTATGTTTATCGGCGGTTGCGCCGGATCGACAGCCTGCTCCATCAAAATCTTCCGCTATCAAGTAGCCTTCGAAGCCCTGCGAGCTTACCTTTTGCGCATGCCCCGGCCCAATATGATTGTGCCCATGCGATATGGCGGCAAACCTTTATCCGAGACGGTGGTGCATTCCGTCATGAGTTACTTTTTCTTGTTCTTTGTGACCTTTGCCCTGACCGCTATTATTCTATCTGTTCTGGGACTCGACACCATGACAGCCTGGTCCGGTGCGGGGAGTGCCGTGGCCAATGTCGGTCCGGGACTGGGCGATATTATCGGCCCGTCCGGCACCTATCAGGCCCTGCCGGATTCGGCCAAATGGGTCTTGCTGACGGCGATGATTGTCGGACGATTGGAGATTATTACGGCGCTGGTGGTTCTAACCCCGGCCTTTTGGCGCGCCTAATATCGTTGCCGGAATAGATCCTGAAATAAGCCTCGGAAAAACCAATAGAGGCTCGCTAAAATCAAAATAGCCCCGACAACAAGCATAGCTTCTGCCCCATCTGTTCTGGGCGTATTTTTAATAACCGCTTTCGAAGGGTCATCAGGATTGATATAAATCTGTATCATTTCGTCTGCATTTTTCGCCCTCAGGAGGCTGCGATAAATGGCTTTCTGGTTCTTATATCCTGATCGGCCGTAATCCCATTTATGCGGGAGACTATACCGCGTGCCCTTATAGGTCTTGCCATTCCACTCATAGTCATATTTGACGTCAACGCGATGATATTTCCGGTTATCATCAACCTTTTCGCGCATGTCAGCCCGGTCCACCACCGCTTCATGAGGTATCCATCTTTCCATTTCGATTCGGTTTTTTTCAAAAACCTTAGGCGAGAAATATAGAAGCAACGCGCCAATGGCGAATAATATGGATCCGATGATCCGTGACAAAGTCACGGTGTGTCCGTCATCCGTGGAAAGATTTTCCAGTCAGGCAAGACCTTGAGTAAGAGCCCTCTTGCATAATGCCATCCCACACCCAGAAAGACGATGGCCATGCCCAGGATCACCAGGGTGATGGCGATAATCGACGCCGGTTCAGATGCAGCCCCACCGCCATCGGCGACCCGGTCAGCCACATTGGAATTGCGCACCATCAATCCAATGGCCATGGCCGCATAACCCAATGATGAGGCCACAAGAGCCCGGCGATTGAGCGCCAGTCCGATGACTGTCAACAAGCCGATCATGGCCATGACTTTCCATTCTTCGCCCGGATAAGGTATTGGGATCGCAAATGGGAGCTCGACGCCGGGCAGGGCGCGCAAGACCTGTAGGGCTCCAAGGACAAGTCCTAGCCCGTTGATGATCAAGGGCGCGCTGACAAGGTGCAGCCAAAACGCATTATCCGAAAAGCGCGTTACCCGTTCCGGGTCCCGCATATCATAAATAATGGCGACAGCGATGGTGGCCAGACCCCCCAGTAAGAACACCCAACCGAGATTGCTCCGGGCAAAATCCGGTGCCGCAGAAAACACAATCGTGTAAAACAGGTATAAAAGCGCAATGGCCATCAGTGCCATGCAGAACGGCAATCGAATGCGCCAATAAAATACGAGCATAGCGAGGAAGGTTACGCTCGCCACAGCTATGTCTGGCCCAACCGGTAAATCGCCGATCAAGTCGCTCATGCCCAGTTGCACAAACCAGAGATAAGAAAAGGCGCAAACCAGCGTTGGCAGGTTTTGCTTGCGCTTGCGGCCAAAATGATTGGCAAACAAAAACATGATCGCCGCACCGCCAAGGAACATATAGGAGCCGCCGAGCATTCTCCCGATAATCAGAAATCCGACGGAGAGCAGAAAAAGCCCCATGGCGATAAACACATCGGCAAAGCTGCGCATGAAGCGCATGTCTTCTTCATTACCAATCTCGGCAACAGGCTCGGCAGCCGTTTTGACCGAGGCCCCGACCTTGCCCAGCATTCGGTCGGCCTGATCTTTGGAAATAATCCCCGCATCAAGCGCGGCTTTGATTTGGTCGGGTGTCATATCTGTCATGGGGCGAGGCTATAATAAGACGCGGCTCATGAAAACAAAAAACCGGGCCTCGAATTCGAGACCCGGTCAAACCATTTGGGGAGGGTTTAAAATTTAGCCGTAAGCGCTCTCACCGTGCAGAGCCCGGTCGAGGCCATCATATTCGGCTTCGTCGCTGACACGCAGGCCGAGGACCGCTTTGATGATCGCCAAAATGATCGCTGTGACAATCGCCGTATAAAGTATGACGGCACCTGTTCCGAGCAACTGGGTCATGAAATCCCCGTCGCCCGTTCCGCCTAACGCTTTGGAGGATAAGAATGGCAGGGTCAGAATACCTAGAATTCCGCCGACACCGTGAACCGCGAAGACGTCCAAACTATCGTCGAATTTCAATTTCACTCGGATCAAGTGGACTGCGAAGTAACAGACAACACCCCCCAGAAGGCCGATGATCAATGCGCCCGCTGGCCCGAGGACACCCGCTGCTGGAGTGACGGTGGCCAGACCGGCAATCGTGCCAGTCGCTGCGCCGACCAATGTGGACTTTTTGTTTTGAATGGCTTCGAGCGCGATCCAGGACAATGTCCCCATGGCCGCCGCGATGTGCGTAACCAGAAGTGCCATACCCGCGCCGCCGTCTGCGGCTAATTGAGAACCGCCGTTAAAACCAAACCAGCCGACCCAGAGCATGGACGCACCCATCATGACGATGGCCGGACGGTGTGGGGGCTCGACGTCGTTAGGGAAGCCTTTGCGCTGACCCAGCATCATCACAAAGACCAGTGCTGCAATACCGGCGGTGGCGTGAACCACGAGGCCGCCGGCGAAATCGGTGACGCCTTTATCGGCCAGCCAGCCGCCGCCCCATATCCATTTACAAACAGGTGCATAGACGAACAGGATCCAAAGGGCCGAAAAGGCCATAACAGAGCCGAACTTCGCCCGTTCTACAAAGGCCCCGACAATCAGCGCTGGCGTGATAATCGCAAAGGTCATCTGAAACGCCAGAAAAACACTTTCCGGAATTGTGCCGCCATCCAGCACACCGCCAAGCTCAAGCTTATTGAGGAACAGATTATCCAACCCGCCCCAATAGGCGTTACCGCCACTGCCAAAAGCGATGGAATATCCCGCCACCACCCAGACAAGTGTCGCCAATGCGGCGATACCGTAAACCTTCATAAGAACGGCCAGATAGTTTTTAGAACGAACCAGGCCGCCGTAAAATAGCGCCAATCCCGGCAGGGACATAAACAGCACCAAAGCAGTGGCGGTTAAAATCCAGGCCGTATCACCGGCCACGATGGCATCAGCAGCAAAGGCCGGCGACGCCGAGAATAGCGAGAGCCCTGCTGCCGCTAGTGTTATTTTTGTCTTAGACATGTCTTTCCCTCGAACACAATTGTGCGTTTATTGCGGGGTTTGGCTAAATCCTGGGCGCGCAGGGCTCGAATCCTTCACCTGATAGAGACGGGGATTGCGAAGTCGCGCCTTAAATTAAGGCGCAAAAAACCCGCTTTGCACAAAAGCAGTGCGAAGCGGGTTTAGTGTTGTGCGGCTAGGCCACACAGGGAAAGGCCGGTATCTTTTGGGGAGATTTAGCCTTTAATTGTTCTGGGATTAACCCTGAACAAATTCCGGATAGGACGGGACGCCGATCTCGGCTTGGTCCATACCATTTTCTTCTTCTTCTTCTGAAACCCGGACACCAATGGTGAATTTCATGGCGGTCCATAGAATTAAGCTGATGAAGAACGTAAACGCACCGATGGCAAGAACGCCCTGAGCTTGAACGAAGAAACTGGCATCCTTATTGGTCACCGGGACAACCATAGTGCCCCAGATGCCAGCAATCAGGTGAACAGGGATCGCGCCGACAACATCATCGATCTTTAGCTTGTCGAGAAGAGGCACGGTGAGCACAACGATGATACCGCCCACGGCACCAATCAATATAGCCTGCCACGCCAGCGGGGCCAGAGGTTCGGCGGTAATGGCGACCAAGCCGGCCAGCGCCCCGTTCAGTGCCATCGTGACATCGATCTTTTTGTAAAGCAGTTGCGTTAAGAACACGGCAGCGACAACCCCGCCTGCAGCGGCCAGATTTGTATTTACAAACACTCTGGAGATTGCTTCCGCGTCTGCAATTGTTCCCATGGCGAGCTGTGAGCCGCCGTTAAATCCAAACCAGCCGAGCCACAGAATAAACGTACCCAGAGTGGCCAGTGGAATAGATGAGCCTAAGATTGGAACAGTTCTGCCATTGACATACTTGCCTTTGCGGGCCCCGATCACAAGCGCGCCAGCCAGCGCGGCCCAACCACCAACAGAGTGAACGAGCGTTGAACCCGCAAAATCAGAGAAGCCTTTGACGTCCAGCCAGCCTGTTCCCCACTCCCAGGAAGCCGTGATAGGATATAGAAATCCTGTCAAAATCGCCACAAAGATAATGAATGGCCAAAATTTGACCCGCTCCGCCACTGTACCGGAAACGATCGAGGCTGTTGTGGCGCAGAAGACCATTTGGAAAAACCAATCAGATCCAACACTGTAGCTCGCTTCGGCTGTATCCGCTGTCACCATGGAGTAGCCAAAGCCAAGACTTCCCATGAAGCCACCATCAACATTTGTATAAAGCAGATTGTAACCAAACGCCCAGAACATCAGTCCTGCAACTGAATACAGCATAATATTTTTCAGACACTGCATGGAGACGTTTTTGGAGCGCACCATGCCCGCTTCGAGCATGGCAAAGCCTGCGGCCATCCACATGACCAAAAAGCCGCCGATCAAAAACAGCAGCGTACTAAAGATAAAAGAGTCATTGGCCGCATTCGCCGCCACCTGTTCGGCCACTGTCTGGCCATAAGCCGGGGAGGCCATAGCCAATGCCAGCATAGCCCCGCCCATTATTCGTATATATTTTTTCATGGTTCCCTCAATATTAAGAAAAGTTGCCCACGCTTTGAGGGTTTCAAGATGGAATTTTGAGCGGATTCCCGCGATTCCGTCGCGGGGACTAGCGCGGTTATAAATTCTGGGCACGGAAATCACAAAATGCACAGGCTTTGTGCGAAGCTCTTTTTGGGCCAATAAAAAACCGAACTCTCGCGCCCCTGAGAGTTCGGT
>JAHDBU010000103.1 GCA_020630275.1 Hellea sp. | reverse complement strand
GCGGCCTTCTCCACGAGCGCTTCAAGCATATTCACGCCGAGAGAAAAATTTCCTGACTTGAGTAGAGTGACACTTTCCGCCGCCGCTAACAGCGCCTTTTCCTCTGTGGGTGTATAACCGGTCGTCCCGGTAATCAGCGTATGGCAGCGGGTTTGATGCATAGTCAACGCCGCATCGATTGCCGCTTGCGGCGAAGAGAAGTCAATCATGACATCACAGGCCTCGAGCCCGTCTCGAATATCGCTGGAGAGATTAACGCCACATGGTGAGAGACCTGCAGGATCTGAGGCGTCTTTGCCCAGATGGGATGACCCGGGATTCGTAATTGCCACAGTTAAGCGCGCGCGCGGCTCTTCCCGCAAGGCCCTAATGATAGCCCCGCCCATGCGGCCTTCCGCGCCTAATACGCCGATGTCGATTACGTCTGTCATAAGCGGGCTATAGCTAGTTGTTATTAGCTCGGCAATCTATTCCCTGTCTTTTAAGAATGGATGTGGCCCCAGGTGATTTTCAAAAAAGAGCCACATCTCTTCCGCTTTAACTGAAGCCGAGTCAAAAGTAGAGCTGGAAACTTTCGCGGCAGGACCGTCAAAAAACATGCTGTCACACCGAAAGCAGATTTCACACTCGAATTGCATTACTCCATCATTGATAATTCGAAATCCGTGATGGGGAACATGACACCTATGACGAAGACCGTCTGGTAGTTTATTGTAGATCTTGAGGAATGCTTCTCTGTCTTTGCCTTCCAGATATTTTGAAAACTTGACCTGTCGGGCGGGATGATCAAAGCCCATATAAAATATTTCCAGGGTTTTATCAGGGTGGCGATGATCGAAATGCCGGATCATTCAGTCTCCTAAATGTGAAAACGCTGCTCTCGACCGAGAACAGCGTAATCCACGCCAGTGGGTCCTGTGGGGGGAACCGAGGCGAAGCTCTTAATTATTGTATTTGACAGAACATCCATACGGCTTTGTGTCGGCTTCCGCAATGGGGCGGCCTTCTTTTAATGCAGTTAGGGCTTCTGTCACATAATTGGTGGCACCGGCAATGTCAGCCGGATTAGTGGATCGCACATTATCAATCGCGCCCTGATAGACGAGCGTTTGCCCCGGATCGATGATAAACATATGCGGCGTCGTCTTGGCGCTGAATGTCCGGCCCATGGAACCGGCGGCGTCTAAAACCACGGCCTCAGGCGAGGCGTCGCGCGTTGTTGTCAACTCATTGGCCTCTTGACCGGAGACATAGCCTTGTTTGCCGGGGGCTGAAGAAATAATGGAGAGCCAGACAATATCGTCCTCCGCGGCGGCCTTTTGCAGGTTCTGCATATTTCCGCCCTCATGCTCTTCGCTGTAATGTTTCACCACATAGGGGCAACCATGATTGGTCCATTCCAGAACCACAGTCTTGCCGGCATAGTCAGACAGATTATGTGTGACTCCATTAGAGTCGACCACGGTCATATCTGAAACATTGGATCCATTTTCGATTTTTGCCTGTGCCGTTTGCGCTGTGCAGGCAATGGCCAGAGTTGCAGCCGTCAGAGCCGCCAATTTTGCGAAAGTCCGCATGAAATGTCCTCCTCGTAAGGGTTCGAAGTTATTCGTTAATCCCCTGCAAGGCGTCCAATACCATAGATTTGGTCAAAATTTGAGGTAAAATTTCAGGAATAACATCAACGTTACTGCCGTCCGCGTTGAGCGGCGGAAATAACAAATAGAGCGGCACACCCGCCCGGCCATATTTTTCCAGCTCTCTACCGATCACCGGGTCGTAATTTGTCCAATCCGCGATCAGAAATTCCGTGTTGTTGGCCGAGAAAGCCTGAAGAATGTCTTCTTGCTTGAGAACAGCACGGTCATTGAGCTGACAGGGCACACACCAGCTGGCGGTAAAATCAACAAATACCGCCTTACCCTCAGCGCGTAAGCTTTGCACTTTTTCAGATGACCAGATTTGGGCGGAAACGGGCGTTGCGACCCGCTGCGGATGCAATGTGAACAAACCAGCTAATGCCCCGATTGTAATGACACCGGCGAACAGCTTCGCCGTTGCAGATGTACGCTTGAGCAACCAAATCGCAAACCCAATAGCCAGCATCGCGCTCAAAATCCGCAATAATCCTTTCGAGCCCGCCTGTTGTGTCAGCACCCAAACCAACCAGATAACGGCGCCAAACATAGGGAAGGCCAGAAATTCTTTGAACCGAACCATCCAGTCACCCGGTTTGGGCAGAGCGCGGGAAATAGCTGGTATATAGGCGATCATCAAATATGGCAGCGCAAAGCCAAGGCCCAACATGAAGAAGATCATTAAGGAGGTTGTGGCCGCTTGTGTAAAAGCGTAGCCCACCGCTCCGGCCATAAACGGTGCCATGCATGGTGTCGCGACTATGACGGCGAGAATTCCTGTGAAGAACGATCCCGTCGCGCCCCCTTTCATGGTCAGATCCTGACCAACGGTCTGAAAGTTTCCGGAAATTTCAAACACACCGAGCAAGTTAAGTGAAATAAGAAAAAGCAAGAGTGCCAAAAACCCGACCATAATGGGGTTTTGCATATGGAACGCCCAACCCACCTGAGCACCGCCCGAGCGCAAAGCTATGATTAATCCAGCCAGGGCCAGAAAACTCAGGAGCACACCTATTGTATAAGCCCAGGCATCTCGACGGATGACCGACTTATCCTCACTACCTGATTTGGCGATGCTGAGAGCTTTGAGCGATACGATCGGGAAGACACAGGGCATGATATTGAGAATGAGGCCGCCCAATAAAGCTCCGAAGATAGCCCCCCAAAAACCGATTGATTTAATCTTACCTGCGGAGCCGCTCGGCGAGGACGATCCTGTGGTATTTTCGCTTCCACCAGGAGACTCCGTCGGTCTCTCAACCTCCGCGCCCACATCTGGCGCGTTGCCCATATCCAGGTCTACCCAGAAGCCCTTACGTTCGCCTTTGTGATCATAGGCCAAAACACCCCGGTTCTTCTCCGGCTGCCCGTTATTCCATTCAAACCCGGCTTTGGTTTGCAGTTGCAAGCCTTTACCCGTCACGGTGGCCTTTTGCGGCGCAGCATGTTCAATCATGCCACCGTCTTCGGGGAAAAAATAGGCATTCGAAAAGTCACCATTGGGGAGGTCTGCAAAGCGAAACACAGCCTGACCGTCCTGTTCGAATACGCCGCCTTTGGTCGTTTCCGGCTGTGGGGCTATATCCAACGCCACATTGATAACGTCGTTCCAAACCTGATCCAGAGCCGGTGAACCGACGACCAAATTTAAGGTCAAATCAGTCTGCTCCGGAATACAAACCTCTTCGCAGACCAAATAAAACACATCCGCTTTGACCGGCAGAACATCACCGGGTTTGGCCGTTTCAGAAACTTTGAATTTGACCGGAAAGAAAACTTCGTTCTCAAATCCGTAATTGGTGAGCGGGCCCGTCGGGATGGCTTCCGGCAATGGCCAGACAATGTCCCCAGCACTCAACTCCTCAGGAAGTTCCCAACTGATACTCACGGGTTCGCCGCTATCGCCGGGATTAAGCCAATAAGTGTGCCATTTAGGATCCATGAGCGTGCGCAGCGCAACATATAGCTCTTGGCCCGGGGCGACATCATCATGGTTCGAGACCAGTTGCGCATTAACTCGTCCCGTATCAACAACTTCGCTTTCAGCTGCATGCGAAACGGAGGCCATCAAAAAGGTCCACAAGCAGATCGTGGCCAATTTTATAAATACCGCAAATGATTTCATGTCCGGCTCTTAGCGGAAATGCGTTAATAAGCCTATGCGGTATTTCACCGTCTCACCGAGTTTTGAAAATATCATCACGCCCCCTCACAAATCTGCGTTTAACGAAATATTCGCCATCTTGCGTTACTAATCCCTAACAAAATGATGGGGATATAAAATATGACCGAAACCGCAAAACTTTGGGCCCAAGACTTTAAGACACACCATGACAAAGGCAATGTCGGGGATTTTTTGCATAAATCCGCCGCCAGCGTGGCCAAGAACCCGATTTCGCTGACCTTGGACTGGTGGAAAATATCCCGGGCGCCAGGAAAGCTGAATTTCAATGAATATCTGGATTTTCAGGTCTATGATCAATCACGCTTCGAGGAGCCCAAAGACCGCCGTCGCTTTCTCTCTGACGATCTCCACTGGCAACTCTGCTATCAGTGTTCTGACCGGAAATGGGATGCAACAACCGAAGACAAATGGATTTCGGAAACTCTATTGCGGAGCTCTGGCATCAATACAACCCGGACGATTGGCGTTTTGGGTGGACCCGACCGGGCCTATCCCAATGTGCCAAGAATCGAAACCGCCGATCAGTTTCGTGGCTTGATCAGAGATCACGGCGGCCCCGTGTTTGCCAAGCTTAATGGTGGCATTGGTAGCGAAGGCGCCACAAGAATTTTGAGAACCGGAAAAGACAGGTTTGAAGCCGCCGGTTTAGGCGAAGTAAATGGCGAGACCTTGTTCCAGTCTATGCGACAAGCCCCTGCCGCCTATCTCATTCAGGAAGAATTAGAACATCATGCAGATATGAAACGCCTTGTCGGCGAAAGGATTGCAACCATCCGCGCCATGACATTTATTTCCAATAGCGGAATCCGCACACCCTTTGCGGTTTTGAAAATGCCTGCCTCCGGCAATGTGGCGGATAACTTCTGGCGCGCTGGGAATTTACTTGGCGACATCGATCAGAATACCGGCCGTATTCGTCGTGTTATTCGGGGTAAGGGCCCTAAAATGGAAGTGCTTGAGCGCCACCCGGATACCCAGGAACAACTTACGGATACTGTCTTGCCTATGTGGGCGGACGTTCAGAGATTGATTGACGATGTGGCCCGCCTCTATGCGCCGGTCAAGTTTCAGTCCTTGGACATTGCCTTAACCGATCAGGGGCCGAGCATTGTGGAGATTAATACAGGGGGTTCATTTTATCTGCCGCAAATCGCGTCAGGCCGCGGTTTGTTGACAGACGAATTTATTGAAACGTTCCGGGCCAGCGGCGCAGAACTGGATACATCCAAACTCTAGTCCCTAAAGCCATAGGGCCCATGAAAAAACCCGGTCTTAATAAGAGACCGGGTTTTTCTTGTATCTATTGTCTGGCTTAGCTCGCCTGTTCCGCTGCTGCCCGACGCAAAGTCATATTAACCAGGCGCTGCCAGTTTGCCAATGAGAACATATGAGCATAGGCGGCGGCCAACATGCCGCTATCATTGAGCTCTTTGATGGTTTTTTCGTCTAGGCCGCGTAGTCTTTCATCGGTGACGGCGAAGTATTCGGCGATTTTCTGGCGTTCAGCCGGCGACCCATCGGCGTTTTGTCCCTGAAAATGCATGTCTTTCATTTCAAACAGGTCTAGCGCCTTGAACCTTTCAACCATGCGGTCTGTGAAAATTCTATTTTGCTCAAACTGTTCAAGGAACTGGATAGCATCTTGTGTAAAATTGGAGGCATTGTCGCCATCGAAAAACGGTTGATCCGGCTTTTTATTCGTAACGCAATCCGCGGCCATATCCACGCAGACCAGACGACGCTCATTCGCATTGTCATTAGCCAGAACAAATGGGTAGCGGCGCGCAAATGCCGGCATGTAATAGTCCTGCTCGAACATGCCTTCGGCGTTTACAAAGAGGTTCTCTTGTGGGCGAATACCCATAATCGCTATCGGCGTACGTTCATCACCGGCGAAAACAACCGGATAGGATGCGGACGCCGCACCGAATTCCTGAGCTGTCAGAGGAATAAAATGCTGCTTGGCCATAAATTCAAATGGCTTTGCGACTCCCTTAACGCCAAACTTACCGTGAGCCTCTTTATTGAGGGGTTCGGGTTTCGTGTAGAACATGACGTTCCCGGCGACCTGCGCCTCTTCTTTTTTAGCTTTCGCCATTATTGCCTCTTTTCTTTACAAGACTAAAAATTTGAGGCCCCTTAGCGAAAAAAGCCGTGCGCTTCAATGAAAGAATCATCTTGGTTGAATAGTCACAAAACAACGCTATGTTATAGCAAAAGAGGGATAAGAGACATGGCACATGATCATAACCACGGGCACGACCATTCCCATGGCCATACACCAGCCAGCAAAGAAGAGCGGATGCAAAACGCCCGGCATGTCTGTCAGGAACATGGCGAACGGTTTACACCGCTGCGCGAGCATATATTCGGCCTTTTGATTGAGGCCGATGGCCCCATCAAAGCCTATGACC
>JAHDBU010000102.1 GCA_020630275.1 Hellea sp. | reverse complement strand
CGAATACCCTCATTGCGGCAGACCTGTCCCATTAAGCCGTACCGCCCTCGGCGAGCCTTTTCCTGGATGCCCGTGGTCGGATTATCATGAGCCCAAATTAGAATACGCGCGTCGAGACCAAGTTTCTGAGCGAATTTCTGAGCCGACTTGGCTTCTTCGGCTGACCCCGGCCTTAAGGCATGGTCCACGATCAAGACCAATGGCTTTGGTTTTAGATTTTTACAGATATGCACGAGCGCCATGCTATCGCCGCCACCGGAAAAAGCGATGGCCAGACGTTCGTCCGGCAATGAGCTGGTAAGGCGGTTAAGCTCGGCTTCGCCTAGCATCCCGTGCGGGCCCGTTCGTCCCGCATTTTTTGACGTATATCCGCACCCGCAGACGGGAATTGGCTGGTAAAGCTATCAAGCGCCCGGCAGGCCTCACCTTGATTGCCGAGTTCCCGCAAAGAAGCCGACAAGCGGATCAGCGCTTCCGGGGCTTTGGTACCTTGAGGGTCTTTCTTCATGGACGCAATATAGGCATCTGCAGCATCGGCATAGTTGCCTTTCACGTAATGGGTTTCGCCGAGCCAATAACTCACCTCGCCAGCATCAGAGGCGTCAGGGGCGACGGCCAGATAGGTCTGGAAATCCGACTGTGCGCCCGAGAAATTACCTTCATTAAGTTTTCGCAGACCATCGCGAGGTAGATCATCTAAACTCGGTGATGACGTAACCGGCTGACTAATAGAAGGTTGGTTCATGGCTTCTGATAGAGATCCATCCATGGGCACAGTAATGGTCCGAGACGAGGGCGGTCCCGGAACTTGCGAGGGCTGCGTTCCGTTCATGTCAACAGACCCTGCAAAAGGTGATCCATCATAGACCGGTTGAGAAGGATAGGTAGACGCCGAAGACGGATAAGACGGTGACGCAAAAACAGTTTGGCTTTGGACCTGTTCCCGCTCTTTCGCGACAAGGTCTACTGCGTCCAGATGCAATTTCACCCTATCGCTCATATCTTCGAGTATTTTGAGATCTTCATTGAGCGCAACAATTTCCGCCTTTAGTTGATCGCGCTCAAACCGTAATTGCTCGATCTCTCCAGTCAGACTTCTTTGTTCGGACTCCAGAGCATCCATGCGCTGCATGAGTTCAACAGCCGCAGGGTCACCCGTCAGAAACCTTTGTTCCAATCGGGCCAATCGTTCGGCCAACGCCGCATCTGTGGCAGCCAGCTCTTTTTTGCTTTGCGCGAGCGCTGGCGTTGCCACGGCGGTGGACAAAAGAAGGGTCAGGATAAATTTTCGCATAATATGCCTTTAGCCGATAATTCCTTACCGGTCACCTAACAGCATCAGACCGGTTACAGTTTTAACCTATAACGCCCGACATCAAATTGGTGTGCGCATTACGGTTTCGTTGCCATCCGGCTTCGCTAGCTCTTCCGTCAATAGGACGTTCTTTACCATAAGACACAGTGGTAAGACGACTGGGTGCCACACCTTGGCTGACCAGAAAGGATTTCACACTTTCCGCGCGGCGGGCCGCCAGAGCTAGATTATATTCTCTGGTTCCGCGCTCGTCCGCATTGCCTTCTATCACAGCAACAACGTCCGGATAGAACTGTAGCCATTGGGCCTGTCGAGATAACGACGAACGGGCTTCGCTGGACAGGTCATATTGATCATAGGCAAAGAATACGCGTCCTTCCCCCCCCGATTGGTAATGGAAGTCTGCGAGTGTTCCAGGAGGCGGCGCGTTGACCACTGGTAACGATGATGAATTATCGACAATCACGGGCGCAGGTTCAGGCACAGGTTCATAACCAGTTACCGGTTGTGGGGCCGGAACTACTGTTACAGGTGCCTTAGTGGCCGTTTCAACTGGTTCTGGATCCGGGGTAGATTTGCAGGCAGATAGCAAAGCAACGGACGCCGCCACAAACAAAATTCTTTTTTTCACTTTGTCTCTCCGAGTTATAGTTTTGTCCCCCCGAACATCTCCTATTACATCAAACTTAAAAATACGAATCAAGACCGACTTGGGCACTCTGAATTATATTTTCGTCATCTCTCTGTCAGCGGATTAAGACAAAATTAAGGCAAAAGCGGCGACCAAGCCGGATCCGAAGCGCCACTATCAGTCAATACCTGGCGCAAATTTTGTCCAGTCAAATCGACGGACCAAAGCTGGTTTTTACCTCTGGATTCACGGCTAAAAATGACCACTCGGCCATTGGGTGACCAGGTCGGGCTTTCATCCATAAAGCTTTCTGTCAGCATACGCTCTCCCGTTCCGTCTGTATTCATGACGCCGATTCCGAATTTACCTTTGTGGCTTTTGACGAAGGCAATTTTGTCGCCTCGCGGCGACCAGACAGGCGCGGAATACCGCCCTTTTCCAAAGCTGATACGCTCGGCACTCCCACCATTGGAATTCATGATGTAGAGTTGGGGAGAGCCACCGCGATCCGAGTTGAATACAATTTTTCGGCCATCCGGTGAAAAACTCCCAGACACGTCAATAGCAGGCGACGTCGTCAGGCGTTTGGTCGATTTCGACACCATATCCATGATGTATAAGTCACTATTTCCCTTCTTCATGAGGCTCATAATCATAGATCGTCCGTCGGGTGAAAACGTCGGCGCAAATGTCATATCCGGAAAATTGCCCAAAAGTTCCCGTCGCCCTGAATGAATGTCATATAGATATACTCTTGGGTAGATTTTTTCATAAGACAGGTAGGCGATAACGAGTTTCGGGTCGTTATTGCGGCTGCTATCAACGTCAATCGACGGAGAAAAGCGCGGCGTCATCACCAGATCCGCCCGCGACTGCAGGAACTCTTTATTGGC
The DNA here is from genome assembly GCA_020630275.1 of Hellea sp. Lineage (GTDB taxonomy): Bacteria > Pseudomonadota > Alphaproteobacteria > Caulobacterales > Maricaulaceae > JACOMS01. The sequence goes on along the minus strand of JAHDBU010000102.1, from coordinate 3,409 downwards.
ACCATCCTGGTCCATAATCGCCAGCTTTTTAATACGGTTGGTTTTTGGGCCGCTTTCGGAGACATAGACAATGCGACTGTCGAAATAGCCTTTTTCGCCGGTCAGGTTCTCATAGATTTTGTCAGAAATTTTGTGCGCAATACGCCGCCAGTTTTTTGGTGTACCGGCGATGACCACACCAGTTAATTGTTCACCCGCTGTGATATCCCAGAGCCGAGCCTCATACCGGATACGCGACGGGTTCTCTACGACCACACGGCTAACAAGCAATGCCTCCGACTTGATCACCCGCCAATCAGGGAAAACCGGTTTGTAATTGATACTGGTCTCTGTGCCGCGAAATAAATTTGGCGACAACGATTTGAATAAACCGGACCGCTCCAGATTGGCGCGAATAACTTCGGCTATTTGAGCGCCGGTATCCCGTCCACTTATCGTGTCAGATTCCGGATTGGCAATAGCAATCGGGACAGGCTTAAGATTGCCCTGAGTGATATCAATGCTCAGCTGTCCATGCGCAAATGGGGCAACAAAGGCCAAGACCAGAAAAGCCAGAATTGCCGTCAAAACTCGAAACAAAGCCATAAATTTAAATTCCCGGAATAAAGCGCAGTTCCATGTCCTGCCAGCTTGCATATTTTTCTATAGGTAAAAAGTCATAAGGGCTGCATTTTTTTACAGCATTGACTGCTTCCCTTGCAGCGCGCCCCATAAAAGGATTCGGACTGCGGCGCACCTTGCCTGGAAAGGCCAAATGTGCATCACTCACACTGCCGTCACGACGCAATAAAACGCGAACCTCGACAATCAACTCATCTGGATTGGCCGCATCCGCAGGAATACGCCAGCATTCATACATTTTTTGCTGCAGGGCATCCATTTCGGACAAGGTTAGAGCGGTGGCTTCACCCGCCGCGGCCTGGGCGGCCTGCGAGTAAACGAAGAAATTTTGCTCCGACACTAGCGTGCGTTGCTGTCCGGCCTCAGGTTGCTGATCGCGAGATCGGTCAACGACAGCGGAAATACGGTCCAGATCAAATGTGGGTGGTGTAGCTTCGGCCTCTTGAATAATGGGTTCGGTGACTTTCTCTTGATCGAGTTCCGGGGTGACTTCGGGCGCAGCCTGCGGCTCAACCGTGCGTTCCTGAGGAGCTCCGGCTTCAGGGGCGTTTTCCATAGGTGTTTGCAAAGTCATGGGTTGTTCCACGGGCGGTTTTGGTTTGGGTTTAGGCTCGGGGGGTTTGACGCTAGCCTTGAGATTGGTCAGCTCATCCATGGATGCCAAGTGCACTCGCATGATTTTTTCCTGGGGTTCAATCTCACTAATTGAAGAAAACCCTACGACCATTGTCAGCCCTAAAAGGCCATGGCCGATAAGGGATATGGGCCACCCAAACTTCATCATTCGTCGCGAATAGTATCCGTGACCAAGCCGATATTCGTGTATCCGGCAGAGTTGATCTTGGACATCACCCGCACAATCGCCTCGTAATTGGCCTGTCCATCGCCTTGCAGATAGATTCGTTCTTCAAATCCTTTCGTTGAAATCGCCGCTAGTCGGTCAGCCAGATCATCAAGTTCAACAGGCTCGTCTTGCAAAAATACGCTGCCGTCTATTTGAATACTGACCGTGACCGGGTCCTGCTGCAAAGTCACGGATTCAGCGTCAGTTTTGGGTAAATCAACAGGCACCAAAGGTAATAAGTTGGTCGCGGTCATGATGAATACGAGCAAAAGCACCAAAAATAGGTCAACCATTGGCGTTACATTGATCCGGGAATGGATCGAGCGTTGCGTGCGTCGTCCGCGCCGACGGCCAGTTTGATATCGGGGTATCAATGCCACCCTAGCCGCCCTTGGTCATTTTGCGAGACAAGATCGCTGACAGCTCATCAGCATAGCCTTCAAGGCGGCCCGCATATTTGTCCAGTGAGGCTGCAAAGAAGTTATAAAACGTCACGGCTGGAATGGCGCAAATCAAGGCCAAAGCCGTGGCGATCAGGGCTTCGGATACGCCCGGAGCAACCACCGTAAAATCTGCGTTCTGGGATTTAGAAATGCCGAGGAAAACGATAATAATACCAACCACTGTCCCAAGTAGACCCACAAAAAGAGCTGTGGCACCAATCGTGGCCAAAAAGGTCATGCCCCGTTCGGCTTTGGCAATCTCGCGATTAATGACCATGTTCATGACACTATCAATCCTCTGCATGGCCATGAGCATGGCTCCGTCACCTTTCATAGCTGTCGCTTTGCTCTCTTCCCATTCGCGCATAGCGGCGGCAAACACCCGCGCCATAGGATCGCGCACATCTCCGGCTAGCCCAGCCGAGAGGTCCTCTAGTGTGCGGCCCGACCAAAATGTCTCTTCAAATTTATCCGCCCGAGACTTTAAAAGACGAAACGTGATAATTTTGTCCACGGCGATAGCCCAGCTCCAAATAGAGGCTACCACCAGAATTAACATAATGATTTTCACAAATGTGCTGGCATCGCCAATAAGCGACATAAGTGTTGGGTCAGACCCTGCGTATATAAGCATCAACTTACCTGTATTTTTTAGCTATCTTGCCATGATTGAATGACTGCTACCAATTAACACTATTTAAGAAAAGATTCTGCAATAAAGTCTTAACTATATTCGAGCGAAACGCCATAATTGCGTCGAAAGTATGGTCTATTCTGACACATTCCCGCCCAAATGGCTGGATAGGATGGACGAAAATGAGGAAATACCCATGATAAGGAAACTCGCCCTTGCTCTGACAGCCGTGTCTTTACTGGCCGGTTGTAAGTCCACGCCGGAACCCATTGAGGAACCAAAAGTCATTGAAATCAAATTCGACCCGATTCGAAACTGTTATCCGATTGAAATGCTACAAAAGATTGATATCCCGGCGGTGACCAAAACCGTGACGGCTATTGTATTGATCGACAACCCCCCTTACGAGCCTATAGAACGGGAAGAAGAGCGTATCGTGGAGATTGAGCCCGCTCGCACAGCCTACATAAATCCTGAAGGCGTCGAAGTAACCAATATTTGCCCTAACGAACCCGAAGAAGCTCCGATGACGGATACATCGGGTTAGTGAAAAACTAGCTTTGAACAATCAGGAGGCCGGCAATAATTAGCCCGGCTCCCATCACATAACGTAATGTTACCGGCTCGCCTAAAATAAAGTAGGCGAGTACGGGAACGAAAACGAATGTCAACGCCATAAACGAGTAGGCGTAGGTCAATGGCACCTGCTTAAGGGCAAATATCCATATAACTGTTGCTGCCGCATAGAGAGTAATGGCGGCGATAAATACCGGATTTGTCGCCAAAGAAAGGATTGTTCCATTTTCAGCAGCCAGCCTGTCCCCTGATATCTTGAATAAGACCTGCCCGACCGCAATACCAAACGGC
>JAHDBU010000101.1 GCA_020630275.1 Hellea sp. | reverse complement strand
AATAAAATCAATAACATAAGCGCAATTTAAAAAATTGTAAAAATATTCAATTTAGCTCCAGTAATCACCCCAGTAATCACGCTCAGGAGGATTAGAGAAAATTGTACGGGATCATGAATCAATTTACCAAACGGGTCTTCCTCTCGGAATTGTGGATAACTTCTCCGCTTGAATTTATTGTTGAATATCGTCGATCTATTTGGCGGTAGAGAGTTACTGTCCCTTCTAGACCTAAATGAGACTAGCTTAGTTTGCGCTCAAAAAGGGTTTGTCTCTATTAAGCGAGCTGCGGGTGACCGATACACAGATAAAAAATATGATTTTCCTTCCGCTTGTGGAAGCTTCCGCGATTGCATCCGAATGCAAGACCATCTATCAAGTCTAAAAATAGGGGAAATTATGGCTTCGTTCGGCACGCTAAACTGGATAATCGTGATTGCTTATCTGCTCGGCAATCTTTTGCTGGGTTGGTATATGAGCCGCCGGATAAAAACCTCTGAGGATTACTATCTCGGGGACAGATCCGCGCCTTGGTGGGCCATAGGAATTTCCGTCATTGCCACCTATGTCAGCGCGCTCTCGTTTTTAGGGGGACCGGCTTGGGCCTATGGCGACGGCATGGCGGCACTTGCCATTCATATTAATTATCCGCTGGTTATTTTTGCGGTCGTCGTTTTCTTCTTACCCTTTTTCTACAATAGTGGCGTTGCCTCCATCTATGATTATCTGGAACGCCGTTTTGGTAAAACCTCTCGGCGTGTGATGGCCGCCCTGTTTTTGATTACGCAGGCCATCACGACGGCTTCTATCCTAACCGCGACAGCCATTGTCGGTACGTTCGCGACAGGATTATCCGTAGAATTAGTCATTATGATCATGACTGTAATCGTCGTCGTTTATACTCTGATGGGCGGCATGAATGCTGTGATATGGACAGATGTTCTTCAGGGCATAATTTTGTTCATCGGCGCAGGACTTATTCTTTACCATCTAGTGAGCGCAACATCTCCAATGTCAGGCGCGCTAGAAAACCTGGCCGAGAACGGAAAGCTCAATCCGCTCAATTTCGACATGAACATCAATATAGCGCCAACGGTTTGGGCGGGCGTAATCGCCATGACGCTCTTTCACATCACAGTTTATGGCGCTAATCAGATGATGGTGCAACGCGCCCTCGCCGCCAAGACTATTGGTGACGCGAAGAAATCTTACCTAATGATGGGCTATGCAGCCTTTTTCATCTACTTTCTTTTCTTTTTCATAGGCGCGCTCTTATTCGTTCACTTCAAAGGACAGCCCTTTGATCAACCCAATGAAATTATTCTACAATTCGCCAACAAACTGGCATTGCCGGGGCTCATGGGCATTTTAGCGGCCGCAATTTTATCAGCTTCTATGTCGAGTATGTCATCGGCTTTGAATTCTCTCGCGACGATCTCGGTTACAGGGTTTTACAAACCTATTTTCAAAAAGGACGCGGATGAGAAACACTACCTCAATGCCTCAAGGGCCTTCACAATTTTTTGGGCTCTGATGATCATCCCCGCCGCTCTGGCTTTTGTGAATTCTCAAGGCTCTATTTTGGAAATATTATCGAAGGTCGGATCTTATTTCGTCGGAGCAAAACTAGCCATGTTTGGCATGGGCTTTTTCTCCAAACACACAACTGAGCGCGGCTTACTCATAGGGGTCGCCGCAGGTTTTATCGGCTTATTGCTCACCGTCGGTTTCTTGGACTATGAAGGCCTGTATCCGAATATAGCCTGGCCTTGGTATGTTGTGATCGGCGGCGTCATCAATATTGTCGTATCCTATAGCGCCAGTCTTCTTTTGGATGGGCGTCAATCGGAATGGCATGTTCAGACCGTGATCGGACAACGTGCAAAGTTCAGAGCGGAGAACCTGCCTGAAAAAGATGGAAAATGGTATCGCGTGCCTGGTAAAATCGAGCCTGCGACCTGGGGATTACCGCTGTTTTTTGGCGGTATCATGCTGTTTTTATATTGGTTCTCCACCCTCGCCTGACAAAGCACGAAAGCGTATTGCATTCGAATGCAAAAATGCTAAGAGCTAGCCATTAGGCAAGTGAAATTACACGGAGCAAAGGCATGGCTCGCTATTTAAAAGACGGAATTGATGTTGAAACCAAGCTTCAAACCGATGAGAAAGTCAGGGAAATCGTCGAGGGCATTTTAGCCGAAGTCGAAGCCCATGGCGATGAGACCGTTCGCAAATATTCTGAGAAATTTGATAAGTGGTCGCCGGATAGCTTTCGCCTGACCCGAGAGCAAATCGATGCGTGTTACGAAGAACTCAGCGAACAGGAACTATCGGATATCTGCTTTGCACAAACCCAGGTGAGGAACTTTGCCGAAGTCCAAAGAGCCTCCATGCAGGACGTCGAAGTTGAGACGCTCCCTGGTGTTATTTTAGGCCACAAACATGTGCCGGTAAATGCTGCAGGTTGTTACATTCCCGGCGGTAAATATCCGCTCATTGCCTCCGCTCATATGTCGGTTGTCACCGCCAAGGTCGCGGGCGTAGCCAGAGTTATCGCTTGCGCCCCGCCTTTTAACGGGCGCCCTCACCCGGCTATTGTTGTAGCCATGGATATGGGCGGTGCTGACGAAATATATTGTGCAGGGGGCGTCCAGGCCGTGGGCATGATGGCCATTGGAACGAAGACATGTCAGCCCGTCGATGTGCTGGTTGGTCCAGGCAATGCGTTCGTAGCCGAGGCCAAACGACAGCTATTTGGGCGCGTCGGCATTGACCTGTTCGCGGGCCCAACGGAAACCCTGATCATTGCGGATGAAACGGTCGACGGCGAAATCTGCGCAGCGGATCTCCTGGGCCAGGCCGAGCACGGCGTCAATTCTCCTGCTGTTCTGATCACCAATTCAGAAAAGCTCGCTAATGATACAATTGCTGAGGTCGAGCGACAAAGACATATCTTGCCCACCGGGGATGTAGCTGGACAAGCCTGGGATGACTACGGGCAGGTTATTCTGTGCGAGAGTTACGAGGAAATGGTCGAAATGGCCGATTTTGTCGCTTCGGAACATGTCCAGGTTATGACAAAAGATCCCAACTATTTTCTGGAAAACATGACCAATTACGGCGCTCTGTTTCTGGGACACGAAACAAATGTGGCTTATGGCGACAAAGTTATTGGCACAAACCATACGCTCCCGACTAACAAGGCTGCGCGCTATACGGGCGGTTTATGGGTTGGAAAGTTCCTCAAAACTTGTACCTATCAGCGCGTAACGGAAGAAGGCTCTGTCATGGTCGGGGAATATTGTTCACGCCTATGCGCTATGGAGGGTTTCGCCGCCCATAAAGAACAGGCCGATATCCGATTGCGGCGCTTCTCAGGGCAAAACATTCAGGGCCTGGACAGCTTGCCACTGCCGCGCAAAAACTCTTGAGACGCATGTCTTTTTCAAAGCATAAGCAAATCGCCCGGGCTTTCATGAACGCCTTCGACGCTGACCCATCTCTGGATACGCTAAAGGCTTGGACGTCGGAAGATTACTTTTGGCGCGGCATGCATCCTTTTTACGAACAGAAAGGTGCTGAGGCTGTCATAGACGCCTTCTGGCAACCCCTGCACGAGAGCCTATCCAGCCTGCAGCGCCGCGAGGATATATTTTTCACTGGTCAAAATGTGTATGCCGACGGCCAAGATGTCTGGACCTGTTCTATGGGCCATTTTATGGGTCTGTTTGACCGTGAATGGTTGGGCATTGCGCCCACACGCAAGATGGTGTTTCTGCCCTATGCTGAGTTCCACAAAGTGAATGATAACGGGAAAATATCTGAGTCCGCCCTGTTCATCGACATCATCAGGGTCATGCAACAAGCCGGGCAAAACCCTTTCCCGCATCAAACGGCAGCTTTCATCATTCAACCGGGCCCACGAACTCATGATGGTATTTTACTTGGCGATCACACGCAAAGTGAAGCCGATGGGACTCTGGACCTGATCGAGCGAATGGTGGCGGATCTCTCAGAACTTAATCAGACAGGCAATGATCGTTGCCCGCCGGAATTCCTCGCCCGGACCTGGCATGAAGATATGATCTGGTACGGCCCTGGAGGGATAGGTGCAACCTACACAATCCCGCGTTATCAAGAACAACATCAATATCCATTCCGAGATTCCCTATCCAATAAGGTCTTTAATGGCCATGTGACGCGCTTTGCTGAGGGGAATTATGTGGGTTGGTTTGGATGGCCAAACCTAAACAATACCAATTCCGGTGGATATCTCGGCATGCCGCCATCTGATATACGCGCGGAAATGCGCGTTGTCGACATCTACCGGCGCGACGGCGACAAACTCGCCGAGAACTGGGTGTTCATCGATATTCTGTATTACCTAATTCAACATGGAATTGATCTGCTCGCGGATCCAACGGCACTGATCAAAGACCAAGCTTAGCGCATTGTTCTTTTGCTCTATCCAAGATAAGAGCAAATTATGTCTGAGCTTCCCTCCAAATCAAAACGCGCCACCAGTTATGACGTGGCGCGTCTGGCTGGTGTTTCGCAATCCGCTGTCTCCAGATGTTTTAAACCCGGCGCCAGTGTATCAAAAAAGATGCGGGACAAAGTCTTAGCAGCCGCCAAGGAACTGAATTACCAACCGAACGCTATCGCAAGAGGCCTTATCACCAGACGTTCGAACTTGGTAGCAGTCCTGGTCTCCTCCCAACTCAACTTTTACTATCCCGAAGTTTTGTTTCAGCTCACAGACCGCTTTTCCAAAAAAGGCCTGCGTGTTTTACTCTTTACGATCAATGAAGAGGAAGATGTCGAAGAGGCCATCAATCAGATTTGGCAATACCAAGCCGACGGGGTCATTTCCGCCTCCTATTTGTCCGAAGCGCAGCATAAGACGTTGGAAGACAGGCAAATTGCTGTGGTCATGTTCAATCGATATTTCAATGACATACCGACGAACTCAATTTGGTGCGATCCGACTGACGCGACCGATGAGCTTATTTCACATCTGGTCGATTACGGTCACAAAGACTTCGGACTGATCTATGGCCCGAAATACTCAATGGTAAGCCGTGAACGCATGGAAATCGTCAGAACGTGCATTCACAATAGAGGCGCTAAAATTGTCGGGGAAACTCACGGAAATTACCGTTACGAGAGCGCCGCCAATGCAGTCCAAGAGCTGATGCAATCAAGTCCAAAGCCTACGGCGATCATCGCCGCCAATGACATGATGGCCATGGGCGCTTTGGACGAGTTAAAAAACGTCATGGGTCGCTCCGTACCGGGTGATGTGTCCGTCGCGGGTTTTGACGGCATAGGCGCTGCGCGATTTGCGGCCTATGAGCTCACGACCATCAGACAACCCATTGGGCGCATGGCTGAAGCGGCTGTTGAGATGATGCTTCAAAGAATTGAAAAGCCGGAAACCTCCAAAGAAAAACGCGTTCTAACAGGATCGTTGATCCAAGGCATGTCGACTGGCCCCGTAAAACCCGTTTAAATATTGCATTCGAATGCAAATATACTATTCTCTTGTTAAATTAGAGGGAATAAAATGAAGATCAGCACTGACAGAATTCTAACAACGCATGTGGGCAGCCTCCCCCGCTCAAAAGCCGTGACCGATTGCGTCTTCGCTCATGAGCGGGGTGAGCCCATGGCCGAAGCGAACACGGTTATAGCCGCAGCGGTTAAAGACGTGGTGGCGAAACAGGCTAAGTCGCGTGTGGATATTGTCAGCGACGGTGAAATGTCCAAAATTTCCTATGCCACCTATATCAAGGACCGCATTACAGGATTTGACGGCGATAGCCCGCGCAAACCTCCAAGAGACCTGGAAGACTTCCCGAAATTCCTAGAGCGGCAAGCCAGTGGCGGCGGTACGCCAACCTATCGTCGGCCATGTTGTGTTGGTCCGATTGAAGTCAAATCCATGCAGCCGCTTCAGGAGGATTTGGATAATTTTAAAGAGGCCCTTAAAGGCGCTTCTGTGGAAGAGGGTTTCATGAACGCTGCTTCTCCCGGCGTCATTGCCCTCTTCCAACCTAATCATCACTATAAGACGCAGGAAGAGTATTTATACGCCCTCGCCGATGCTATGGCGCCGGAATATGAGGCCATCGTCGAAGCCGGTTACATCCTACAGCTCGACAGCCCTGATCTGGGTCTGGGTAAACATATGATGTTTAAGGACGAGCCGGAGAATTACGAAAAACTGGCCATGCAGCATGTCGAAGCCCTTAATCATGCGCTTCGAAATGTGGACGGCTCAAAGGTCCGTATGCACATCTGTTGGGGAAATTACGAGGGCCCACACCACTACGACGC
>JAHDBU010000100.1:3892-6362 GCA_020630275.1 Hellea sp. | reverse complement strand
ATTAGCCTGATCGCTGGCTTATTCCTGTCCATATTGGCACCCTATAATACTCATCAGTTATCCAGCCTGACGCGGTTTATCTATTGGTCTGTACTCTGTATGTGCGGAGCTTATGGAGCCTCTATCTTCATACCGGCAGCCAAGAAATCGGGATTTAATCCAGGTCCAATCGGGATCGTATTGGGACAAAGCATTTCTGCGAGCCTTCTGATTACATTTATGCTGGCCGGTTGGAACATTTATCAATCCAACCCAATCGATCTTTCAGACTTTCTTGTACTTTTCTTTTTTGTCTGGACGATTGGTATTGTCATTACGTCCGTAGCTCATTTGGCGGAACGAGCGGCACGTCCCGATATGCAACAAACAGATTCCCGGCCCGCCTTATTCGAGCGTATCAAACCGAGTTTAAGGAGCAGCGAGATTTACGCCCTCATGGCAGAGGATCACTATGTTCGTGTCATCACCTCTAAAGGCGATGATTTGATTCTGATGCGCCTATCCGATGCCATAAAAGAATTAGGGTCGACAAAGGGACTAGCCGTTCATCGTTCCTGGTGGGTAGCTGAGGCCGGCATAAAGTCGGTCAATAGAACGGAAGGCAAAATCAGCCTTGAGCTCCACTCTGGGCAAACCGCGCCAGTTAGCCGGAGCAATGTCAAATCGGTCAAAGAGGCTGGTTGGGTATAATTCAGGATTTTTCCTGCCCGTAGGCCCAACAATTTACCTCTCCAAATGGTGGCAGCTCAGCAATATGATAGATTTTCTCGGACCCGATCGCTTCGGCCGTTTTGATCGAGGCGATGTTATCTTCAGCGATGACATGGATAACCCGGTCCCAGCCTAATGTTTCGAAAGCATAGTCGAGACAGGCCTGGCCGGCCTCTTTGGCAAAACCTTTGCGGGTATGCGCAGGGTGTACGGCCCAGCCAATTTCCGGCTCTGGCCAGCCCATCGGTCCCCAGTGACCAATACGCCCAACAAACTGACCCGTTGCTTTTTCTATCGTAGAATAAAACCCGAAACCTTTAACCTGCTGATGACCTATCATCATGGCCATTTGACGCCAGCTGGCGGCCCGGTCCATTGTCTGACCTCCGATAAAGCGAACGGTCTCCTCGTCGGACATCATTTCTGTCCAGGGAAGCAAATCCTTTTCAATATCGATATGGCGCAAGATAAGGCGTTCTGTTTCCATGACGATTGTCACAATATTCCCCCGATTAGATGGCGCCTATTTTACCACGCGCAGAAATGGCGGCTTTAAGTCTGTCGGGGGGACTTCGGGAATAAACGGTTCACTGTCAATAGACTCATGCGCCGCTGGTTCTAGGTCTTCATAGATATCACGAACCCGCGGTTGAAAATTCGATTTCTTCTTAAAGCCGCTACCAGCCTTCATGGCTTTGCGAGGTCCTCGTTCCTTGGCTTTCTCGCACTTTTCTCCTTTGGCCTTTTGCTCGCCTTTAACTTTCTTATTCAGCGCCGCAACCACCCGCTTTTGCGCAAAAGACAAGGCGTCCGCAGGACGCCCCTTTTCCGGATCCTGAAAAGCTGACCCGAATTTATCGAGCCGTTCTCCGACCGAGCCCGTGAATTCCTCTTCCCAATCGGTCAGTTGACCTTGCTCGGATAGTTTACGGGCCAGACGGTCAATCTTGCGCTGCGCGTTTCGAGCCGCACGTTCCTTGGCCTTAGCCCATTTCGCCCGCTGAGCGTCCAGGGCGGCATCCCTTGCCGCCTGTTCTTCTTGCCATTGTCGCTTGTCATAGTCGTTCATATTTAAGAACATAACAAGAACAAATAAAGAGTCCAGACTTATTCGTCAACGGCTCCCATATAAAGTTCTAGCAAGGCTTCCTGCTCGGCGCGCTCATGGGCCTCAAGTTTACGTAGCGAGACCACCTTGCGCAGCGTCTTGGTATCAAAGCCAAACGACTTGGCCTCGGCGTAAACTTCTCGGATATCCGCCGCCAGCTCCGCCTTTTCAGCTTCAAGCCGCTCAATGCGGGCAATTGTCTGTTTCAGTTTTTCCCGGGTCGCCTGACCCAAATTCTCCGGATTATCCATGATGGCCTCTCGGTTTCAATTTGCCCTTGTTTAAAAACCCACCGAAGAATTCACAATAATCAGATGAGGATTGTTGTGGATGGATTTGTTCTTTAGAAGCAATCGGGGAGACATTTATGCGCGCAGTTTTATTGACATCATGCCTGATGATGGCGGCCTGTTCCTCAGACACGCAGACGCAAGGCCAATCCACGCTCAAACCCCTGCCCGACCAGGCCAGCTGTGCGACAGGCGACCAGGGATATAGCCTGGCCATTCACGGCGGTGCGGGTGTGATCCTCAAGAAGAATATGACCGATGAGCGGGAAGCCGAATACCGGGCCACGCTGACCAAAGCTCTGAATCTGGGCAAAACGCAACTCCAAAAAGGCATGAGCGCCTTGGACGCCGTCGAGCATGT
>JAHDBU010000100.1:0-3792 GCA_020630275.1 Hellea sp. | reverse complement strand
CGCTTCGGAACGGTCGGTGTGGTCGTCAAAGACAATTGTGGCAATCTCGCAGCTGGCACATCGACTGGCGGACTGACCGCCAAGAAATGGGGCCGGGTCGGCGACACGCCCATCATCGGCGCGGGCACTTATGCGGATAACCGTTTCTGTGCCGTCTCTTCTACGGGTACGGGCGAATATTTCATCCGCGCCACTATCGCCCGGGAAATTTGTGCGCGCCGGGAATATCTCAGTGAAGAGCTGCAAGTGGCCGCCGATCATGTTATCCATAAAACACTGGCTGATATGGGCGGTGACGGCGGTATCGCCGCCATTGACGAAAACGGAACGCCAGTTTTTAGCTTCAATACGCCGGGCATGTATCGCGGATCGGTCAACAGCACGTCGACCATTGTCGAAATTTACGGGAAGAAGTAGATGAAATGGCTTAGACGTATCGGGCTTTTGCTCACCATTCTTTTGATGATCGGCCTATTTTATGTGGTTGGGATTTTGGTACCAGGCACGGACAAGAAAATGAACCCGGTGGTCGCCCACACCCCCTATAAAATCTCGGCGGACACTCAGAAATTTCATGACTCGCTGGTGATCGCCGATCTGCATGGCGACACATTGCTCTGGCGGCGCAATATGATCCACCGCCATGACCGCGGCCATATCGACTTGCCGCGACTGCGCGAAGGTGGCGTCAATATTCAAGTTTTCAGCACGGTGACCAAGGCGCCGCGCGGATTAAACTTTGACGGCAATTCAGCCAATGCGCCCGATAATATCACGCCTCTGGCCATAGCGCAGTTTTGGCCGGTCCGCACCTGGACATCCATCTATGAACGCGCCGCCTATCAGGCCGAGCGCCTTCAGGACATTGAAAAGAGCAAAGGCAGTCATCTGATTATTGCCCGCACCAAAGCCGATCTGGATCAGCCGGACGGCACGATCATCGGCATTCTCGCCACAGAAGGCTCTCACCCGCTTGAGGGTAAGATAGAAAACATCCAGCGTCTTTACGATGAAGGCTACCGTATGATGGGCCTGCAGCATTTCTTTGACAATGAACTGGGCGGTTCTCTCCACGGAGAAGTCAAAGGCGGACTGACAGATTTCGGGCGCGAGGCCGTCACAAAAATGCGGCAGATGAACATTATCGTCGATGTGGCGCATTCCTCAGAGAAAGTCGTGCGCGATGTACTCGCCATGTCCAGCGATCCCATCATTATTTCCCATGGCGGCGTGCGTGGCGACTGCGCCAACACGAAAAAGCGCAATCTGCCGGATGACATCCTCCGCCAGATCGCCGCCAATGGCGGCATTTTGGGCGTCGGTTATTTTAACGGCGCCATTTGCGATATCACCCCGGCAGGCATTGCCGACGCCATCATCGACGCGCTCAAGCTCATGGGCCCTAATGCCGTGGCCCTCGGCTCTGATTTTGACGGCACGGTTAAAACCACATTGGATACATCAGAATTGGCCGCCATCACTCAGGCCCTGCGGGACCGTGGCGTCAAAGACGCCACTATAAGAAAAGTCATGGGTGAAAATGTCGTGCAGTTTTTAAAAGAGAATATGCCGGGCTAAAGAATAGCGCCCTCAAGCGTCGCCTCCAGCGCTTCTTTGCGCTGCTTGATTTGCGGCATAGACGGATAGAGATCGTGAGCCTCCCGGTAGACTTTTAGCGCCTCGTCCTGACGGCCCAGGCTCTCCAGGATATTTCCCATAGACCAGAGCGCGTAGAAATGGCGAGGCTCTAATATCAGCGCCTCAGTCAGTTCAACCACAGCCCGGTTATAATCCTGCTGCTCATAGGCCAAACGCCCAGATCGAGCCCAGCCTTCGGCATAGTCGGGCATGATCGTCGTCACATGGTCATACATGCGCCGGGCCAGTTTCTGGTCGCCTTGTTTTCCGGCGGCCGTCCCTCGGCGTAAAAGCACATCCACACTGGCCGAACCTGAATCGAGCCAGATCGCCCAAATCTCTTCGGCAATCAGATTGCCGTCTTCGGCCTCTTCTTTGGTCTTTAGTTTTTCAAACAGATCATTGAGCCGGGCCTTTTTTTCGGCCTTGGGCGGCAAATGGGAATAATCAGGCCGTTCTTCCTTGACCTCTTCCTCTTCTTCGACCGGGTCTTTTTCTTCGATGAATTCCGGCAGCTCAATCTCGGGGAGCTCAAGCGGATCTTGCGGGCTTTGCGGTGTCTCTTGCGCGAAAGCTGTGAAGCTCACACCGAGCAGCAGAGTTATGGCGAGAATGGCTTTTTTCATAGTTTCAAATACACTGACGCCCCCAACCGGGTTTGGCAAGGGGCGTCATACAGTGACGCGGTAAACACCGCGTGAATAGTAATTTATTTAGCCTTGGCGGGCCTTAAATCTCGGATCCGTCTTATTGATGACATAAAGACGGCCTTTACGGCGCACAACCTGACAGTCGCGGTGGCGCTTCTTAAGAGATTTTAAAGAGCTACGGACTTTCATGGGTCTACTCGCTTTACTCGTTGTTCAAGAATGGCGCGCTATATGAGGATGATTCCGAAAAGTCAATGCCAAAACAGGCGCTTACTGTGCTGGCGGCTTTACCCAAGATTGAAGAGGATTTAACAAGAGATATGCTACGTTATCCCGTCATATTCCTAAGTCTAGCTGCCATCATTGGTGCTGGATCCTGCGCGACCAAGGTCGATCCCGTTAAATCCGCGGCGGCCGCTGAGCCCCAAAGCACCACAACAGAATTACGCGGCGCCGTGCCGCAGCCCACTGTTCAACCCGTCACACAGCCCGCCACCAGCGCTGCAGCGCGGACAATCCCGCCGGAATTTGCGGCCAATATGTCTCCACAGACCAAATTTAATATCTGGAAGAATAGCTTTATCGACCGCGCCATTGGCCAGGGCTATGACGCTAATCTGGTGCAGAACCTCATTGGCCCGGCCAAAATCAACGAAAAAGCGCTGGACCGTAATGAAACCCAGCCCGAATTTACCAAGCCCATCTGGTCTTATGTAGACGGGGCGGCTTCAGCAGATCGTCTCAATAAAGGCCGATCCAAGCTTTCATCCACCAGCCAGACCTATGACGCCATTGAGCGCCGTTACCAGGTTAGTCGCCATTATCTGACCGCTATTTGGGGGCTGGAGAGCGCTTACGGCGTTATCCAAGGCAAACATAACATCGTCGACGCGCTGGCCACTTTTGCCCATGATGGCCGTCGGCAGAAATTCGGCGAACAGCAGCTTTTCGCTATTCTCGACCTGCTCTCGCGTGGTGTGATCCGGCAGGATCAGCTGGTCGGCAGCTGGGCCGGGGCTATCGGCATGCCGCAATTTATCCCGAGTACCATGCGGGACTATGCCGTCGATTTTGATAATAATGGCAATATTGATCTGAAAAACTCCGTGCAGGACGCTATGGGCTCCGCCGCTCATTACCTCAATCGCCATGGCTGGCGCTGGGGCGAACCGGCCATGGCGGAAGTCTCCCTGCCGCAAAACTTTGACTACACGCTGGTCGAAGGCGCAAAACGCTCTGTGGCTGACTGGGCCCGCCTGGGCGTCAAACCGACCAATGGATCGAACTGGTCAAGCGCTGCGCAAGTCCTGGACGGCAAGCTCATCGTTCCAGCCGGTCACAAAGGCCCTAAATTCCTGACTTTCAAAAATTTCGACGTCATCAAGAAATACAACAACTCCACTAGCTACGCCATGGGCATCACCGTCCTGGCTGAGACCATGCGCGGCCAACGGGTCATTACAACCCCCTGGCCCCGCAGCGACAAACAGATTTCCTTTACCCA
>JAHDBU010000099.1 GCA_020630275.1 Hellea sp. | reverse complement strand
CACAGGCCCGATTTTCGGCTCAGCGAAAATCTGCAAAAGCAGTCTCGGCTCGTCAAATTCCGTTGTTCCGTCCAATAAGATGCCTCGGGTTTTTAATCCGTCTTCGTCTTCGCCGTGACCGGGCAGGCGCTCCGATAGCATTTCATAATATGTGTCCGGCGGGGCGGTCATGAGTTCAACGCCGCCTGCACGCAGCTTGTCGACGCAGCTATAAAGATCATCACAGGAAAGAGCGATGTGTTGAATACCTTCACCGCGATGCTCCAGCAGATATTCCTGAATTTGGCCTTTGCCGTTTTCGCCTTCTTCATTGAGGGGTATTCGAATGAGGCCATCAGGTGCCGTCAGAGCGCGGGATGTCAGGCCGGTATATTCGCCCTTTATGTCGAAATATCGGATTTCGCGGAAATTAAACAGGCGCTCGTAATATTCGGCCCAGTAATCCATGCGGCCTTTGTAAACATTATGGGTCAGGTGATCGACAACATTAAATCCGTAACCCACGGGATTCTGGTCAATGTCTTCCAGCTCGACGAAGTCGATGTCATAAATATTCAGATCATCTCCATAACGATCGATCAAATAAATCACGGCACCGCCGATACCACGTATGGCGGGGATGGACAGTTCCATAGGGCCAGGGTGATTTTTGACGGGTTCTGCGCCGCGAGCAATGAGTTCTGCATAAGCCTTGCCTGCGTCTTTGACACGAAAGCCCATGCCACAGGCCGAAGGTCCGTGCTCACGGCAGAAATACCCTGCCGGGGAATTGACCTCGTAATTCGTGATTAAGTTGATGTCGCCCTGTTTCCAAAGGTCCACATCTTTGGAGCGGTGCGTTGCGACTCGGGTAAAGCCCATCGCAGTAAATATCTTCTCCAGATGGCCGCGTTCGGGCGCAGAAAATTCAATAAATTCAAAACCGTTCAGGCCGATAGGGTTTTCAAACAGGTCTGCCATCTCTTACTCCGCTCTTAGTTGTGATGACAACTATATCAAATAGGTTGTCATTGCAACCATTTTGTGGGTAGATAAGCCTATGTCTGACTCAGAAATCATAAGTCTTGATGAATTTTGGCCTTATCGAGTGGTTGTTTTGGCGGACCAGGTTGCCAAGCGCACGGTGCGAATTCTCAAGGCTCATGGAGAGCTTAATCTATCGCAATGGCGTGTTTTGGCAGCTGTAGCGCAGGACGAAGGTTGTTCATCAGCGGATGTTGTCGCTGTCACGCCCATGGATAAGGGCATTGTCAGCCGGGCTGTAAAGTCTTTGATAGACGCCAAAATCATTTCAAAGCGTCCATCAGAGCATGACAAACGCGTTTCTCATTTATTCCTGACCCAAGATGGGCGAGCGCAGTACCTAGCGGTTGGGGCGGAAATTCGGAAGGTTGATGAAGAGCTACGCGCTATGATGTCCAAGTCGGAATATGCTGATCTCGACCTTATGTTATCGAAACTATCGGCGGTTTTAATCAAATAAATTCAGGGTTCTAGTCCTTCTCCAAAACTGCTATGCAAAATAAAAAAGGGGAAGATGGTGGCTGGACCAGAGAGTGCGACGTGGTTTTCGGATATTGAGGCCGCTAAAATTGTATCAAATGAAAATGACGTCGAGTGGACATTCGAGACGGATGTTGCTGTCGTCGGGCTAGGCGGGGCAGGAGTCGCTTGCGCCCTTCAGAGTCTAGAGGAGGGGCTCTCGGTTGTCGCGATTGATCGGTTTGAGGGCGGCGGCGCTACCGTGGCCTCAGGCGGGGTAATTTATGCGGGTGGCGGAACCTCCATTCAAAAAGCAGCCGATGTCGAAGACGATGTCGATAATATGTTTAATTACCTCAAAATGGAAACGGGCAATATTGTCAAAGACGAAACACTCCGTGATTTTTGCGAACAAAGCGCGCCGACAATTGAGTGGATGATTTCACACGGGACGGATTTGCGTCCGACATTGTTCCCGCACAAAACATCTTTTCCAGGGCCTCAGTATTTTCTCTATCATTCCGATAATTCTTTGATAGCGCCATATAATCAAAAGGCCCGTCCGGCGGCCCGGGGTCACCGGGGATATGTCCCGTTTGAACAAGGAAAGAAGGCTATGGGTTTAGGGGATGCCTTGTTTAACCCTCTATTGGAAAGTGCAAAAAAACTTGGGCTGGACGTTCGAACTTATACCGAAGTTCGCCAGCTTGTTTTGGATGAGAAAAAGCGGGTTATTGGTTTGAAAGCCTTGCGTTTTTCCGATCAAGAGCAATTAGAAGCCTATCTCAAAATTCGTAAGAAAGCGAGCAAGCTTCTGAGCCGGGTTGCACCGGCAATTCCAGGGGCTGGTTTGCTATTGAAAAAGGCACGACGCCTACAGGCCGAAGCCCAGGAAATGGCTGATGGACGGGAGACGGTTTTTATCCGCGCCCGGAAAGGCGTGCTGCTATCGGCCGGTGGGTTTATCTTTAACAAGCCTATGCTCAAACATTACGCGCCGAAATATGTTGGCGCCTACCCCCTGGGAACAGATGGAGATAGTGGTGCTGGTATTCGTCTTGGGCAAACCGCTGGTGGGATTGCCGATAATATGGACAGGGTAACAGCCTGGCGTTTCATCAATCCGCCATTATCTTTCGCACAGGGTCCGATTTTGAATATGCAAGGCCAGCGCTTCATCAATGAGATGTCATATGGGGCGACGATGGGCATTGAGATCATCGAAAATCAAAACGGCGAAGCTTGGCTCATTCTGGATAAACCACTGGCCATGCAGGCACTCGAGGATGTGAAGGGTGACAAGGCCCTGAACTTCCAACGTATTCTGGCCAAAATTGCGGTTCGGTTTACGGCCAAAAAGGCGAAAACCCTGGAAGCCCTTGGGGCAAAAATTGGGATATCAGGAGAAGCTTTGACTGCGGCGATTGCCGACTACAATGCGATTGCCGAAGGCAGAGCGGAAGATCCGTTTATGAAAACCCAAAAGGACGCGGCTGTCATCGGTAAACCGCCTTTCTATGCCATAAACGTCGGGTTGTCGGCAAAACTTCTTCCATGTTCCACGCTGACATTAGGTGGATTGAAAGTAGATGAGAAGACCGGGGGGGTTATGGGCGAAAATGGTGTTGTGCCCGGGCTCTACGCGGCTGGACGAAATGCCATTGGGGTCGCGTCTTGGCGATATGTCAGTGGGCTATCCATTGCGGATGGCGTCTATTCAGGGCGACGGGCCGCACGGGCTATGGCGGCCGAGAAAACAGCCTAGTTTACTCCGCTGCGTCTGGCCAAGGGTCGCGGGCTGTGCCTTTAACCGGATAGGTGCCATTGACGGCTTCCTGATATTTCTTGGCGTCTTTAAGTGGGTTGTAGAACTGCTTGTACCAAGTGCGTGTCTTGCCGAATGGTCCATCCCCCGGGACTTGCATGACCTTTAGGCAAGGTTGTTTGTTGCCCCAAACATCGAAGTCTTGATAGAGCGCCGCGCGCGACATTTCCTGATAGGCGGCGATAGCGCCTTTATCCTCTTCTGATGGCGGGTAATTCGGGGGCTCAACCATCAGAGCATGCCAAGCGTGTACCGAGCCGTCCTCGACGGGTGTGTTAGCAACCAACATGATGGAGTTATAATAGCCTTCCATTTTACTCATCAGTAGACCCGGTCCGGTATACCAAGTGTCATTGACGAGGATATCATCCGAAAGGGTTTTGTGGCCAGCAGCCAGCTTTTGCCAGACTTTGTGATCCTCATAGATGTTTTCAAAGTACTGGATATCCTGTGAGCCGTGTATCGGTTCCAGATGGGCTTTGTCCGTGATGTTATCGACAACTTCCTGAGCGTGACAATTCAGGCTGCCGAGATCGTCTATCTTCCAATTGACCCATTTCTCATCATCCCATTCGGGCAAAGGATGCGGTTCGTAATCCGGCTCGTTTTCTTCTTCGTCATGCCAAATTAGGACCAGCCCGCCCCATTCGCGCACCGGAAAGGCTCGGATTTTTGCGGCTTTCGGAATAGGGGCCGGAGAATAAGGGATCTCATTACAGACGCCGTCCGGTCCAAACTTCCAACCGTGGTATGGGCAGCGAATGTCATCGCCGTCCACTTGTTTGCCATCCAAGACAACATAGCTCGTAGTGTTTTTGGCCAGATGGGTTTTCATGTGCGGGCAGTAGGCGTCCATGACAGCAACTTTGCCGCTCATACCGCGATACATAATCATATCGCGTCCGAAATAACGTAGAGATACGGGCTTATTGGTAGCGTCTTTCGCTTCGCCAACAACAAACCATCCTCGCGGGAAGGTAAATTCCCCAATTCCGTACTCAGCTGTGGTTGCCATAGTTTATTCCCCAAAACTGTTTTTATTAGATTTAGCGTAATTTTGCGCCAATTTTCTACGCAATTCAAGGTCTGAACATCGTAAAATACTGCAAATGCGTAGCAGATGGGGTGATTTGCTACGCGTTAAAGGCCGTAACCTCCCGAAACATTGATCTGCTGACCTGTTATGTAGGCGGCCTTGTCGGAAGCCAGAAAAATGGCGGCATTAGCAATGTCTTCAGGCTGGCCCCAGTGTTTCAAGGCCAGGTTTTTCTGAACCTCGGTGACCCATTCCTCGGTGAAGACGCCTTGTTTGGTCAGTTCCAGAAACATGCCGGCCTCAATGACGCCAATCAGAACCGAGTTGGCGCGGATATTGTGAACACCTTCTTCGCGGGCGATGCCTTTAATCAGGCTTTCATTGGCCGCTTTGGGGGCGACAGATAATACATCCTTGGGCGGAAAGCTGGCATCACCGGCCGAACCCAAATGCACAAAAGACCCGCCGCCATTGTTTCTCATATGATTGATCAAAGCCGTGGTAACGCGGTAAAACCCATGAACCTCTACATCAATCGCTTTTTTCCATTGCTCAAAAGACGACTCTTGTATGAGGACTTGTTCAGCCAGTGGTCCTGCACCCCAGACACAGGTATGAATACGGCCATGGGCTTTGATGACATCCGATATAGCAGAGGTCACAGCCTCTGGATCTGTGACATCACATTTGTGGCAGGTAGCATTGGCGCCCGCAGCCTCAATTTCCGAAGCGACCTGTTCGGCCAATTCAGCTTTTGAACGATACATGACCGCCACGTCGGTTCCGGCTTTGCCGAATTCACGGGCAACAACTTTGCCGATTCCGCCAGTCCCACCAAAGACCACGGTCGCGCCATTTGGAAAAAGGGTGTCACTCATAGCTTTTACTCCCCGTTATGACACTACCATCAGAGACTTTCGGCGTAAATAGTAGCGGCGCGTTATACATTCCTGGCTGTCGAACATTTACAAATTTGGATTGTTTCACGGCTTCAAATGTGCAGGCTTCTGTCGAAAACCAAAGGAGCCGACATGCCAGGACCACTAACGGGATACCGAATTATTGAGCTCGCCGGTATAGGGCCGGGGCCTTATGCTGGACAATTATTGGCGGATATGGGTGCCGAGGTTATATGCGTGGAACGACCTGGAGGCTCTGTCATACAAGGCGCCGGTGCTATGTCTGTTGATCGTCGCGGCAAAAAATCAGTGATCCTGGATCTTCGCGAGCCGGATGGTGTGGCGCAGGTTTTAAAACTTGTCGAAACGGCTGACGCACTTTTTGAGGGCAATAGACCGGGCGTTGCTGAACGTCTCGGAGTTGGGCCTGAGGCTTGTCACAAGGTCAATCCCAAGCTCGTTTACGGCCGTATGACCGGGTGGGGGCAGACCGGCCCTTGGGCTCACACAGCAGGACATGATATAAATTATGTCTCTATTACTGGCGCGTTACAGGCTATCGGCGAGCGAGGAGCGCCGCCACCGCCGCCTTTGAACTTCATTGGTGATTACGGGGGCGGAACCATGAACCTTGTGATTGGAATTTTGGCGGCACTCCTACGAGCCGAAAAAACCGGGCAGGGCGATGTTGTTGACGCGGCTATTATTGATGGCGTGTCTTCGATGATGGGCGTCATCTACAGCTTGGACAGTCTAAATTTTTGGAACCCGAAACGGCAATCGAATTTGCTAGACGGTGGCACACCGTTTTACCGTTGCTACAAAACATCAGATGACAAGTTTATGGCTATTGGCTGTATCGAACCCAAGTTCCTGGCAATCATGTTATCGATTCTGGAAATCGATCCCGAAGACTATGGGCCTCAGCTCAGTCCTAAACATTGGAGTGACCAACATGCTTTGTTGGAGGTGAAATTCGCAGAGAAAACTCGGGACGAGTGGGCAGCTATTTTTGACGGAACAGATGCCTGCGTCACGCCGGTGCTTGATTACAAGGAGGCCATAGAGCATCCCCAAAACCTCGCCCGTGGGGGCTTGAAAGAACACAATGGTTTGGTGCATCCGCAAAAAATGCCTTCGTTTGCGA
>JAHDBU010000009.1:24352-35941 GCA_020630275.1 Hellea sp. | reverse complement strand
ACCAAGGAGGGCGTATGTTGATCACCATGATGAAGGGTAAAATCCACCGGGCCACGGTCACACAGGCGGATTTGCATTATGAAGGGTCTATTTCCATAGACCAGGACTTATTAGACGCTGCTGGTATCTTGCCGAATGAACAGGTGGATATTCTCAACATCAATAATGGTGAGCGCTTTACGACCTATGCTATAACGGCTCCGCGGGGTTCGAAAACATTCGGCCTTAACGGAGCTGCCGCCCGCCGCGTACAGCTGGGCGATAAGATCATCATCATTTCCTATTGCCAGATGGAAGCCGAAAAAGCCCGCAATTACGCGCCAAATGTTGTTCTCTTGGATGAGAATAACGAGATTTATCAGCCGGGTTAAACTTTTGAAGTTTGAGCCAGATATTTTATTTCGTTAAGGCTAACTCGGTCGTGCGAGCGGATATTTCCTTAAATGCGTTTCTAAGCTCTTCCGCGTTATCGGCATTAAAATAATGCTTATTTGAGCTTGCGCACCGTTTGAGTTCCCCTGTAACCCCGCGCGGATTTTCATAATCGATATAGAAGATCTCTATGCCGTTGAATTTTATGTCCTCGCAAATATCTAGTGTGTCGTCGTTGAGTTCGTCGGCTGAAATTAGTGTTTTCCCCGTCACCCAATTATGGGATCCAAAATTCTCGCCATCGGTTAAAACAACGATAATCTTTAAAACGTCATCATTGTTGTAGTTGTGGGGTAACACAGTATTGTCGGATGTCCACCACTCGCCTCTCCACGAGGGCGAGAGTGATCGCCATGCCCAGAGAATGCCTAAGTCTATTCTCGTTCCCTGATCAATCGCGGTTAAGCTGTCGACTTTGGACCTTAGACTCGCAAAGTCACTGGTTAAGGGCTCCATCGTGTGTTGATTGCAAGGTCTGTGATGCCCGTAATCTGACACATATTTTTTATACCAGACCGGAAATTGACCTGCCGATGGGGGTGAGTCATCCCATAGGTTATTGTCTGAACGTAATTCCGCACAAAGGCTTTGATCGTCGCCTACGAATTCGGTTGGACTGTGTTCTTCAAACGGGCCAAACCAATTTAGGCTTCTTGTATTTGTGTTGGTGCCAGAAATTCTCTCAACGATAGAGACGTTTTCACCAAAAGGAATAAGGCTTACCCAAATCGGGGAGGTCGTTGAGAAACTTGAACTTGTGGCCTCTAGATCATCTAAAAGTGCGTTAACGGCAGATTGGGCGTTAGCGAATTTTCCCGGCGTACCCATCTCCATTGACGTACTAACGTCAAAAAGAATCGAAACTTCAATCTTCTTACCTTGGCCCAAATTCGCTTCAGAATGGACCGTAACGTCCATATTGGGGAAGCCAAAAATTTGAACGAAAAGTGGTTTCAGTTCAACGCCAGCCGTTAGGGAAACTGACTCGGCTCCCTTTCGAAAGGAAAGGTTAGGTTCTTTGGAAAATTCTAAGTCACTTTTGTTAAAATCGAAACTCGCAAAACCTTTTTTTCGCCACTCGTTTCCATCGCTTCTAATGTCTAGGGCGGCCGCTAATACCGCGCTATCGGCGGCATTTTGTAGTTTCGATTTCGCCTGAACTAGCCTTGAAATATCTACGGCCATTCCAGATACCATCACCAAGGCTGTCAAAAATAATGCGAACTTCAGGGCAAATACGCCCTCGGAATTTTTTTTGTAATCTTTAAAAGCTGATGATAGTCGAGAAACTGTTTTCATTCTGAGCACCCAACCCTTGCATTCGCTGGGGACGTTATTAGCCAATTCGCGTTAAGGCCATTTGAAAAAATATGGTAAACGTACATTCAATTGCTATTTTGGCTCTCTTTTTGCATTTGAGTTCGCCTCATAAGGGAGTTGTCCATGTACGATACATTATTGTTTTTAAACGGCGGTACACAAACGGAGGTTTTAGCCAATACTCAGCCGGCTATCGAGCGATGGATAGACCGCGGGGTCACGGACAATAATGCACCTATATTTGATGGCAGCTACGATTGGCATTCCAGTGTGCACGCCCGCCTCGCGCAGGTTATCAATCTGGAAGAACAGGGCCGTGTCGATCTGATAGATGACTATGCTAATGCGGAGTTCCCAGCTAATCTTGTTCAAGGCGAGATTGCCTATAACGCACAGGATGCTTACGGCATTGCCTGGTTATTTCAACTGGACTCAAAGCTTCTGGACTATGGACTGTCAAATCTCTCGCCTTTGGCCGATTTCCACTTCGCGCAGCTCGAAGCCCGCGTAGAGCGCAACGTCAACAACTTCCTCGACTCCGGTAATATCAACTGGTTCGGTTCTTATAACGACGCGAACTGGATGATCATGAATGCCTATAGCTGGGGACAGGATCGCGGCTGGAACGGCGTTGTGTCTTGGGCCGAACAACAATTCTCTCGTTATTCCGAGAGCATTGACTGGAGCCGTTACGATATCCTGCAAGGCGACTTTTTTAGTTCCGTCGGTATAGCAGCTCTAACCCATGTGACTATGGGGCAGACGACAGGGCGAGCCTGGGACTCGATTGTAACAAACCTGACCAATGCGGTCGAAAGCGGTCGCGTCAATGATATCATTGATGGCAATGTGGGTTACAGAGACGCCGGAGCCATGCTGTCATTATCATGGGGCATGTGGGCAGCCTTCTCCGTCACAGAGGAACCGGCCTTTTACCGGGCATATGAGGCGATTACGATTTGGGCCGACGAAAACCAGGTTGATTGGGGTGCAGATTTTGCCACCTCTGGACACTGGCTCCCTAACTTTACCGCCTTTGGTTTGGATCTCCCAACTGAAATGCCCGTGGACTGGTCGGTCGCGTTACAACAGGCCTTCAATGTTTATGACGGCGTTGCCACTGGTACAATCACCGGCACAAATGGTGACGAATTTATCGAAGGGACAAACGAGGATGACTTTATCGACGGTCTCGGCGGTAATGATGTTCTGTATGGTGGGCTCGGTAATGATACGCTGGACGGTGGCGGTGGTGCTTACAACCAGGTCGATTATGATGGCGCCTTGGCTGAGTATAGTTTCACGCAAAACGCAGATGGGACTGTGACCGTTGTGCATCCACAATGGGGAACAGATACGTTGATCGATATCGATGGTTTCTGGTTCCGAGGCGAGGGCCAATGGTATTCTATGGCCGACGCTTTGGCCCAAGCCGGTGGTGGCAATACAGGTGGTGGAAACACCGGCGGAAACGTATTTAACGGTACGAACGCCCAAGATGTCTGGGTGGCGACAAATGCCAATGAGACGTTTAATGGCGGAAACGGCACCGAATATGATCAGGTCGATTACCAAGGTTCGCTCTCGGATTACACATTCACGCGTAATCCCGATGGATCTGTGACGGTCGAAGGATTCGGCAGTACGGATACGCTAAACAATATCGAAGGGATCTGGTTTCAGGGCGAAGCGGCTTGGTACTCCGTTGATAATGCCGTAACACTGACAGGCGGTAACGGAGGCGGTGGGAATACGGGTGGCAATGTGTTCAACGGCACCAACGCCCAAGACGTCTGGATTGCGACCAATGCCAATGAGACATTTAATGGCGGCAATGGTACCGAATATGATCAGGTCGATTATGCGGGCTCAGCTGCGGATTATAATTTTGTTCAAAACGCTGATGGTTCGGTTACAGTGACAGGGTTCGGATCCACAGACACACTCATCAGTATCGAAGGCATCTGGTTCCAAGGCAGTGCAGAATGGGCGTCTATCGACAGTTTGATTTAAAACACCGATCACTTCATTATATATTTTTCGGTGACGTTTCCAAAAGCGCCATCGACAAAGGCGGACAAGGTCGTTTCAGCTGTCGTCGCATGGTAGTAATTATCTGGGTTTCCGCCGACACAATCCAGGAAAAGCTGATCCTTGCCAGCCCAGTTGCCAAACCGGACGCCCACAAGTTTTATTCCACGATCGCGTATGGCTTGACAGGATTCGAGTATTCTATCGTCCTGACCACACCAGCCGTCACCATCGTGCATAAAATAGATAATATTGAGAGTGTCAGAATTAATGGTTGTAATCGCGTTATTGGCTTGTTCCAGGGCTTCCCAGCCACACGCGGCTCCCATCCCTGAATAGGTGCCTGGAAAATTGACGTTTGACTCAGGTAAATTCGTCATGACTGACAAATCAGAAATATAATCTGATATTTCAATGTTATCGAGCCATATATCCCGAGGGTTTAGAACCAGATCTCCGTTCCGGTTGCTGTCATATTGTGAAAATGGATATAATGCGAAACTTCCAGTCAGCTGATTTGCAGCTATATTTGAATAGAGCGCGTCGATAGCGTTTCTCGTATCCGAAATAAGTGATGTCATGGAGGTGGATGAGTCTAGCGCTATCGCTACATTTATATTTTCAAACTGTGCTGGTGTAGAAATACTGACGATTGTTTCCAGATCTGCATCGTAACTTTTATATCCAAAAATCGCTCCAAAAATAGACTCGACCTGCAATGTCGCTGTGGCATGAAGACTTTGATCGGCGTTGAGTTGAAGAGATTTTAGATTAAGGGAATTGGATTTTTTGACAGAAACATAATTGGCTTCAAGGAAAGTTCTGGCATCATTTTTGGCGCTGTCTACGCCATTTTCGCCGACAATATCGATCAGTGCGAGAGCGGCTGCGTCCAGAGCGTTCTGGCCTTTAACTTTCTCTCGTTCGAAGAGGCTTTTATCAATAGCCGCGCCTGACATACCAACAAGTGTCATGGAGAATAAACCAAAGACGAGGGCAAATTGCCCGTCTTCACTTTGTTTATATTCTTGAATAATTGTTTTTAAAGACATTCCCATGCGCCTTTGATTGAATGAATCTAGGACGCAATAGGCTTTAATTTTTAACCAGAGATAAGCTTTTATAATGAATGGCTGGTAAAATTAACTGGTGTTAATGAGTCCTTACCGCCTAAATTCGTTTAGAATTTTCTATGCGTGACAAAACAATCCAAGCCCTTGGTTTTGAGTTTTCGACAATTTTCTAGTGCATCGGATTTAGAGTCAAATCCTCCGATTTGAAGGCGAAAATATAACCCTTTGTTTTTAATTTGAGTGGGGACGACCGAGGGTTCAAATGAAGTCAAAAAGGCATGTTGTGTGGACATTTTTGACCAACCGGCATGGGCGTGATCTTCCTTAAGGTAAGACGCAAGTTGAATTCTATATGGTCCCGATTGGGAAATTTCTATCGTCTCAGCGGGAACGGCATTTTGATATTGTTCAGCGCCCGGGTCTACAATGGCTTTGACCATAGGTCTTTTGAACGATTCTATAGGTGGCGGGGAGGGAAGCGCCGCGACAGCCGGCCGATCAATCTTGGTGACAACAGGCAAAGACAGAACTTTGGTCGTTTCTTTACGAATGCTTGCTGGCGTGAATGTCATTCGGGATGTTTGTACGGGGGCTGCATTTTCACCCTGACCAATGGGTCGCAAAAGATCAAAGCGTGAAGCGGACAAGGAATTTTCAACCGGGAAATCTCCGTCCGGAATACAGGTCGACAGCCCATAAGCGGATTCAATGCGTTCCCATCCGTTTTCGTCCTGACTACGCCAGCTGCCCTGAGAGTAGCGGATGGAATTGCCCAAAGCAGCAACCTTGTTAAAGGACAAGTCATAGGCTTTGCCGCGAGTGTCGATGAAACTCTGGGTCGGATATTGCCCGTGATAATCTGGCTCTGCATCCGTGTCCGTGGCCAGCAAAGGGATTTCATCTCCGCCGTCATCGGCCATGACCGCGTGGTTCTGACCTTTGGAAAACATAATGAACCGGCGATTTTGCCCGGCCCAGACGAACAGGCCGCATTCGCCTTTGGCCAGCTTCACCGGCGCGAGTTGATCCGGGCGATCTATATCGGCAACAGACAGTTTGGCGGCATTGCGATTGGCGCTGTCTGTCGCGCAGGCGGACAGTGTCAGTGTCGCCACTGAGAGCGCCCGGATGCCGAACTGTTTCCCCATAATGGCGGACCGCTAAGGCGATTCTGAATTTTCAACAATTGTTTAGTGAGCTTGGTTTTTAGGCCGGTTCCAGTGTACCGCGGACTGGCAATAGGCTGGATTTTATCTCTTCCGCGACGGCATGGTATAGCGTAGGCGGGCGAATATTCATCATCTCGCGAACCTCGTTCAAGGGGCGAGGTAGATAGTCTTCCACATCAAAACCCATAATCCATTGGGCAGTGCGGGCGTTATCAAAGGCCTCGTCCAGCAGGGCCTTCATGCGCAAATCCGGAATTTGGCGACCCATGGAGAAGCTGCCAATTTTGACAATGAGTTCGATCCCCCGATCATACCATTGGCCATTATAAAACTTTAACAGGCAAATCTCACCCAGCCCGTCTCGGCCATATCCGGACAAGACATGCCAGAGATCATGGGTCACTTTGAAGTGAATGATCTGACGGCAAAGCCCCTCAAAACGGCCTGGCATGGTGTAGTCAATACCAGCGGATTTTGTGGCGTCCAGCAAAGCCGTTTCGGAAAGCTGTTCGCCTTCCATGAAATCGTAAAACGCGCGTCCGACACTCCCCACAGGCATGTCTGCTAGCCTGTCCCGGCGGCATAGGACTTCTTCTATCCGGATAGGCTTTTCCACCACGCGGCGTCCGTAATCTGTCCCCATGAAACGGCGGAACTTTTCAATGTGGACTCCACCTGAAACGGAGTTGGTCACCTCATAGACCAGGGACGTGTCTTCTTTGTTGTTTTTCAGCGCAATAGCAGACCGAAGCGCATGCACGGGCCGCAAGGGAAACGGCGGGGGCAGGGGATGTCCTGCGACCCAGACGATTTCCTTTTCGGAATAGTCTCGTGTGAGAAAGTCCTTCAACTAGTCGATCGCGTAAATGATATTCACAGTAACAGCCAGTGTCTGCTCGCCTCCTTGCACGGGCATGCTTTCCGCCATATCAGCGGCCATGCTGCGGGCCATCATCATCGGTTGCGGGGGTTGAAATCCACCCGAACTTTCGGACATTTGCAAGATACGCCCCAGGCGCACACCCGCAGCCGTCGCCATTTCTTCGGCCTTGCGGCGGGCGTCTTTCACGGCGGCTCGGCGGGCTTCTGATTTGGCATCTTCAGGGTCTTTGACGGAAAAACTAATGCCGTTGATATTATTCGCGCCCGCCTCAATCAACGCGTCCAGCATGGGGCCGACCTGATCGAGATTTTCGCTGCGGGCTGAGACAGTATTGCGTGCCTGATAACCCGTAATTCGCGGTTCTTTTCGATTGGAGTAGTCATATTGAGGGTTTAGTGACAGTTGAGATGTCTGAATGTGTCTGTCCTTGATGCCGGCTGATTTCAAAGACGCAATGACAGCATTCATTTTTTTAGAGTTTTTTTGCATGGCGAGCTGTGCCGTTGGTGCCTGGGTGACAACACCGGCTGAGACACTGGCTACGTCCGGGGCCTGATAGCTCTTACCCAAGCCAGAAACAGAAATTTTTCCGACCATGTCTTCATGATGATGGCTTTGGGCGCAAGCAGGTGTGGCAGTCATAAGCAGGGCTCCTGCGATCAAAGGTAAAACGGCTTTCATAGGAATTCTCCTTGTTGAAAGCCTAGTTTACGTTGTCGTAGAGCCTTTGACTAGACTAAAGAACAGGGCCTATTCGGCAGCAGGACTCGCTATTTGGGTTGAACGCGGCTTCTTGGGAATGAGCGCCGGGGTGTTATTGAAATAAGCTTGCCAGGCCGGATCGTCCCCCCATTTGGCTTTTGCCTTTTTCGTCAGAAGGGGAATGCCGCTCACTTTTGTCAGTAATAGCGTCACGAAAACCGGAGAGATCAAACAGATCCATTGCCATCCGGAAAGAATGGGCAAGGCCATGATGGCAATACCTGTCCAGAGTGTTATTTCACCCAAGTAGTTGGGGTGTCTTGCCCAAGCCCAAAGGCCAGAGGTTATATATCTTCCTTTATTGGATGGATCCGCCTTGAAGTTAGATTTTTGCTGGTCCGCTAAGACCTCAACCGAAAATCCAATGATCCATATGGCGAGGCCAAGTCCAAACCAAATATCCAGATCAACTCGTTTCTGCGTGGTGATAATCGCCAGCGCGCATGCCAGCGTTAATAGCACCCAAAGACCTTGAAGGGTCCAGGCCACAAGAAAGCGTGTTGGATCAACCTTGATGGCGTCAAACCGGCTGTCATGGCCGTCTTTGAGCACGCGACGAAACAGGAAGCTTCCGAGGCGAAGCGCCCAGATACAGACGAGCATGGCAACAATAATCCCTCGAGTTGAGATTGGAGACGCCAAGAATACCGCCGTCAAAGTGACCGTTATATAAGTGAATGATCCAACCAGATCATAAAACTTTTCAGTTTTGGCGGCCGCGGATGGAATAAAAGCAAGCCAATTTATGCCAAAGGCCAAGACAGCAGCTATTCCGAAAATAGGCCATCCAAAGGCAGACTTGCCACCCTGGCTTCCTGCCAAAGCAATGAGTCCTCCAATTAGTGCCACAATGGCAACAATGAGAATGCGTTTCATGATCTTAGCCTCAAGATTCAGTATTCTTACGGCTGGAAGTCAGGAAGAGATCAATCGTAGATCAGATAGTAGAAAATCTTTGCATCTTTGGATTAGCAAGCTATATAGCGCGCTTCTATATGACTGACCAAGTGGGGGGATAGCTCAATTGGTTAGAGCCCCCCGCTCATAACGGGGTGGTTGGGGGTTCAAGTCCCTCTCCCCCTACCATTCAAAGCAGTTCTAATCGCAATCTTGAAACAATTGCCCGCGGCAATCCTGCAACTCTCCATGGAGTTTGCGCACGGTATTGCTACCGGTGCATTCAAACATCCATGGAAATATGCCGTGAAGGCAGCACGCTAACCCACCCAGGATCATTTTGAGTCCAAAGGAATTGGCAAAAACGAAATGTTCGGCGTAGCTTTCGCCCACACTTTCAGGATGTTCAGTAAACAAGCGCATAACAATTCCTTTGGTCTCTAAGGGAATATGACACAGCTATTTGGATAAATGTTTATAGAAAATTACCGAAATAGCGTTGAAAATAATAAAATAATTCGATATTTCAGAAATATGACAAAAAAAATTGATGAAACAGATCGGCGTATTCTTAAATTTTTACAAAAAGATGCCACGCTTTCGCTGGAATCCATTGCAGAGAAGGTGAGTGTTAGTCTCAATACGTGCTGGCGTCGCATACAGGCGCTCGAAAAAGCGGGCATTATTCGCGGGCGTGTGGTTCTGCTGGATCAGGAAAAGGTGGGTCTGCCGCTGACGGTTTTTGTCTCTGTGCGTACAGACGATCATTCTCAAGACTGGTCCGAGCGCTTCACCAACGCTGTGAAGGACATTCCACAAATCGTCGAGTTTTATCGTCTGGCGGGCGATGTAGATTATCTCATGAAGATGACCGTAGCCAGCGTGTCTGATTACGATAAAGTCTATCAACGACTAATTTCCAAAGTGAAGCTTTCTGACGTTTCCGCCAGCTTCGCCATGGAACGGATGAAGTTTACGACGGAACTGCCGCTGAGCTGATCAGGAAAAGTCGGGCGTGCGCTTTTCCAGAAACGCCCGGTAGCCTTCTTTGAAGTCATCGCTGACAAAGCCGTCAAGAAACCAATCCATAGTTTGAGCATTGTCGCCAAATTGACCGTTTTGATAAGCCGCAAACATCTGCTTGTGAACGCGGGCGGATTGTTTCGAGAGTGCGGTTATACCCCGCGCATAATCGAGGACGGCCGTTTCCAGATCTTTTGGTTTGAACAACTTATTGATCAAGCCCATACCTTCGGCGTGTGGGGGGTCAAGTCGCCGGGCAGAAAATATGATATCCTTGGCATTTGAAATGCCGACAGTTTCGATCAGTCGCTGCAGATCGGCAAAGGGATAAACCAGTCCAAGCTTGGCGGGTGTGATCCCAAATTTGGACGTGTCATCGGCAAAGCGGATATCACAACACAGTGCTACCCCGCATCCACCGCCGACACAGGCACCTCGGATTTGGGCAATGGTCGGCAACGGAAATTCGGCGAGAGCCGTAAAGCCAGCCGCGATATCTTTAGATATTTTCTCGGAACTGTCTCGGCTCGCATAAAGGGTTTCAAATTCTGAAATATCTGCACCTGAGGCAAAGTGATCGCCGTCGCCACGCACAATCAGGACTTTTAGGTCGGGCTTGTTTTTTGCTTCACCTAGGACCACAGGTAAGTCCGCCCACATCTGAGCGTTTAGCGCGTTACGTTTTTTGGGATTTGAAATGATCAGGCTGTAAATACCTGGCTCAACGTGCTCGAGATATAAATGTGTCTTGGTCATGGTGTTCTTTTGAGGACTTCAATCGAATGCGCAACCTAAATAATTGACTATGCAATTCTGAATAAAAGACCCTTGCTTGACCAAAGCGACGACGCTTGTCATTCTAAAACCAATCACAGGACATCTTTTCGGACAGAGGACTTATGACCAAATTCACCGTGAATGGCATTGAACGCAATGTAGATGTTGAAGACAATATGCCTTTGCTCTGGGTGCTCCGGGACGAACTGAAAATTCACGGGCCTAAATATGGGTGCGGGGTGGCGCAGTGCGGGGCTTGCACCGTGCACATGAACGGCGAAGCGGTGAAATCCTGTCAGGTTCCGGCGGGCAGTCTGGCCGGCGCAGACATCACAACCATTGAGGGACTGGGAACGCCTGAGTCCTTGCATGCGGTGCAACAGGCCTGGATCGAACATCAAGTGGCGCAATGCGGCTATTGCCAAGCGGGTCAGATTATGGCGGCCGCTAGCTTTCTGTCTAAAAACGCTAATCCTACCGACGCCCAGATTGATGAAGCGATGTCGTCTAATCTTTGCCGATGTGGAACCTATCCGCGC
This sequence comes from Hellea sp., assembly GCA_020630275.1. GTDB lineage: Bacteria > Pseudomonadota > Alphaproteobacteria > Caulobacterales > Maricaulaceae > JACOMS01. The sequence goes on along the minus strand of JAHDBU010000009.1, from coordinate 25,035 downwards.
ATCAGGGCCGCCGTGCGAACGGCTGCGGGTAAAATGGGAGGCGCATAATGGGAAAAGTAACGAAACTCGCAAGACGAACATTCCTGATTGGCTCTGCGGCCATCGCCGGGGGTGTGGCCTTTGGTGCCTGGCGAGTACAGACGCCTTTTGCCAATCCGCTCAAGGCTGATCTGGCTGACGGTGAAGCCGCCATCACGCCGTTTGTGAAAATCGATAAAGACGGCGTCATGCTGATTACACCGCGTGCCGATAAAGGGCAGGGCGCCTATTCTATTCAAACCTATTTGATGGCAGAAGAGCTCGACGTGGACCCGCTGACAGTCCGAACCTGGGTCGGCAAGCCGGACAAGGCCTATGCCAATGTGGCCTTGGGGGACGAGATGCAACCTGGAGCGGGACGCATTCTCGCTAAGCTCATGCCCATGCAAATGACAGGTGGCTCGACAACTGTGCCGGATATGTATGTGCGTATGCGCGCCGCTGCTGCGACAGCCCGGGAAACCTTGAAACTGGCCGCGGCTAAACTTCATGATGTCAAAGTCGAAGACCTTAAAACCGATGACGGCCAAGTGATCCTACCGGATGGACAGCGCATTCCTTATGGCTCACTGGCCGAGACGGCTGCCGGGATCAAGCCGGTTCAAAATGTCGAACTGCGCAAAGCCGAGCAGTGGCGCTATCTG
>JAHDBU010000009.1:11307-24252 GCA_020630275.1 Hellea sp. | reverse complement strand
GATCAAGCCGGTTCAAAATGTCGAACTGCGCAAAGCCGAGCAGTGGCGCTATCTGGGTAAAGAGATCTTGCGCACGGATATCGTCGCCAAATCGACTGGCACCTATAATTACGGCATCGACATGGAAATGGACGGCATGGTCTATGCCACGGTCCGCGCCAATCCGGGCATAGGCGGTGAGGTCAAAGCTTACAGCTCGGACGAGGCGCGCAAAATGCCGGGCGTCAAACGCATCATCGAAATCTCAAGCGGTGTCGCTGTGGTCGCCGACAATACCTGGCGGGCCATTCAGGCGGCAAATGCCCTTGAGATCACATGGGGCGCGCCGAACTACCCGGCGACCTCGGGCGAGATGTGGGATATTCTCGCGGATACAATTGACAATGCGGGTCCGAACATTGCGCGCAAAAAACAAGGCAATGTGGACGGCGCGCTCAAAGATGCCGATGTGTTTGAGGCCGAATACCGCGTCCCTTATCTGGCTCATGCCCCTCTCGAGCCTATGAATGCTGTAGTCAAGGTGACCGACCAACAAGTCGATATCTGGACGGGAACACAAATCCCAGATTTCATTCAGCAGCACACTGCCAAGCTAACCGGTCATCGTATCGAGAATATCAACATGCATGTCCTGCCCATGGGCGGGAGTTTCGGGCGTCGCCTCGAAGACACTTATGTCATGCAGACGGTGGAGATCGCCAATGCCATGCGCGGTACGCCGGTCAAGATGACCTGGTCGCGCGAAGAGGATTTCGCCCATGACTATGTTCGGCCCATGGCACTGGCGCGAGGGCGCGGTGCTGTTAAAGACGGCCAAGTCGAGAGCTATGATCTGAAAATTGCCTGCCCTTCCATTATGGATTCGCAAATGTTCCGTCTCATGGGCCGCAAAATGCCTGGGCCGGATACGACCATTACGACCGGTGCTGATGATCAGCCATATAATATTCCGAACTATCGGGTGCGCGGCTTCAAATCGCCGGAAATGGTACCCGTCAGTTCCTGGCGTTCTGTGGGCGCGTCTCATTGTGGTTTCCATCATGAGAGCTTTATGGATGAGCTGATCCATGAGGCCGGCGCGGACCCGCTGGCAGAGCGTAAACGTCTTCTGGCCGATGATCCCCTGTCGGTGAAAGTCCTCGAAGAAGTTGAGAAAATGTCCGGATGGACTGGGCCAAAACCGGGCGGCGGTCGCGGACGCGGTGTGGCCTTCACCCTATCTTTTGGGGTTCGGACGGCGATCATTGTCGAGGTTATGAAAATGGCTGGCGGCATCAAGATGACTAATGTCTGGGGCGCTGCCGAAGTGGGTAAGGTTCTCGACCCGATCAATTTCGAAGCCCAGTTCTCGGGCGGGATAGTCTTCGGTTTGGGCCATGCCATGAATTGCGAACTGACCTATGAGGACTACGCGCCGACGCAGGCCAATTATTATGACTATGAGGGCATGCGCATGCATCAGGTCCCAAAAATCAATGTGGTCGGTCTGGAAAATGGTGAGCGCGTGACCGGTATCGGCGAACCGGGCGTGCCGCCATCAGCTCCGGCTCTGGCCAATGCGATCTTCGCGGCAACGGGCCGGCGCATTCGCGAGCTGCCATTTTATAACCATATCGATTTTGCATAAGAATCAGAGGAGGGGGAGATGACTGAGACAGCAACACTGAGTGAAAAGGCCGCCAATCATTACAATATGGCGGGGCTCTTTCTGATTATTTCAGGGATACTGCATCTGCCGATCCCGTTTCTCGCCGGGTTTTGGCAAAAGCCGATTGTTTTGGCCGTGGCGGGGATTATCTGGATTTTGCTCGGTCTGGGTCTGCGGCGTAAAAACAAGTTCCTGCCCTGTATCGTATATGTCTTCATGCTCGTCGGGATGATTGCCAGTATGGCCAGCTTGAATTCCAATGTGGGACCGAACTGGCTCTGGGGGATGATCTTTATCGCCGATTTTTTGGTGGCCTTTTTCCTGTTTCGTTTGATCTGGTCAAAAGAGTAAGAACTCCTTAAAATGCTCGGATGAGCATAGATCAAAAAATGCCATGCCCAGAGTGTGGTGAAACGATTTCTTTTACAGTTTGCCAGTTTGGAGAGCGGCTCATCTGTTACAAATGCGATAGCGAAATCCTATTAGACCCTGATCCAAAGTTTTTGACGCGATCAATCAAACCGCTGGATTTCCAAATAAACCAACAAAAAGGTTCAGGTGACGAATGACGACACCGCAAATTATTCTGGCTACGCTGATTTTGTATAAAGTCGTGCTCTTGGGCGTGGGCTTCTGGGCGTCTCGCCGGGTGAAATCCGAAGAAGATTTCTTTTTAGGCGGTCAGGGCTTGGGCGCGTGGACAGCGGGCTTGTCTTATGCGGCCTCCACCAGTTCGGCTTGGGTGCTCCTTGGGTTTACAGGCATGGTCTTCACCCAAGGGGTTGTCGGGCTCTGGCTCGTGCCGGGTATTTTCATGGGCTATATTATGACTTGGTTTGTTATCGGGCCGAGGCTTAACGCCGAGACCAGTGAGCGCGGCCATATAACCGTTATCGATTTCATCAAACAGGATTTGGAGGGCCGCTGGCGACGATGGATCGGCATTGTATGCGCGCTTCTCATTCTGTTTTGTTTTGTCTTTTATATCTCCAGCCAGTTTCAGGCGGCGGGCAATGCGCTATCGGAGATTTTTGATATGAGCGCCACAGAATCCATTTTGGTGGGCGCGCTGATCATCGTGATTTACTGTCTGCTCGGCGGGTTCTGGGCGGCTAGCATTACGGACGCGCTGCAGGCTCTGGTCATGATGATCGCCTGTATCATCGTGCCGATTGCGGCTGTGTCCCATATGGGCGGGATCGGCCCGATCATGGACGCGCTTCATGCCAATGAAAGCCAGTCCTTTTTCAGCTTCACAGGACAGGCTATTGGGTTGACCGGATTGGGGATCGCCATGGGATTATTTGGAACGGGGTTGGGCGCTTTAGGACAGCCGCAGCTTCTCAACCGTATCATGGCCGTGAAAACACAGGCAGAGCGGCGCAAGGGCGCGTTTATTACCATAGGCTGGGGATTGGTCATTTATACGGGTCTTGTGTTTCTCGCTTTTGCCGGTCGGGCGGCGCAGCTCGAAACCGGGGACGAAGCTTTATTCTTTGCCGCGGCCAAAGCCTATCTCCCAGCCGTTTTGGCGGGTGTCGTTACGGCAGCGGTTTTATCAGCGGTGATGTCGACTGTGGATAGTCTCTTACTCGCCGCCGCCTCTGCCATCTCCCATGATATGGGGATTACATATTCCGACCCTAAAAAGGCATTGCTCTATGGTCGCCTCGCCATGATCGCCGTGGCCGTCATTGCGGTTGTGATTACACTGGTCGCGCCCGCGTCAATATTTAAACGGGTCCTATTTAGCTGGGTTGCGCTCGGCGCCGCATTTGGCCCTGTCATTCTAACCCGTTGCTTTGGCTGGCGGGTTAAACCCCAGGCCATGATGCTGGCTATTTTAGTAGGTTTTTTCACGGCCGTTATATCTTACAATATTGACGGAGCCCTTGCGGACGTTGTTGAGAAATGGGGCAGTTGGGTTTTAGGATTAATTATTCTGACCCTTGGCCGCAGTAAAAAATCCGCCTAAACCTAGACTTCCATATCCATAGGAATTTCCATGTCTGAAGATGTCAAAACCTATCCCGTGCCTGAGGCTTTTGCCGCCAAGTCCAATCTGGACGCCGCTGGCTATAAGGAAATGTATGCGCGCTCCATCGCCGACCCTGAAAAGTTCTGGGGCGAGCAGGGCAAGCGCCTGACCTGGATGAAGGATTATTCCGTCATCAAGGATGTGAGCTGGGATAAATCTGACCTGCATGTGAAATGGTATTCTGACGGCGTTTTAAACGTGACCGAAAACTGTCTTGATCGGCACCTCGAAACACGCGGTGATAAAACGGCCATTATTTTCGAAGGCAATCACCCCGATGATAGCCATTCGCTCACCTATAAAGAGCTCCATGCTCAGGTCTGCCGTTTTGCCAATGTCATGAAAAAGCTTGGTGTCAAAAAGGGCGACCGGGTCACTATCTACATGCCCATGATCGTTGAGGCCGCTCTTGCCATGTTGGCCTGTGCCCGGATTGGCGCGATCCATTCCGTCGTGTTTGGTGGCTTTAGTCCCGAGGCGTTGGCCGGTCGTATCACCGATTGTGAGAGCACATTTGTGATCACGGCGGACGAAGGCAAACGCGGGGCGAAATCTGTGCCGCTAAAGGCTGCTTGCGACGCCGCTTGTGACATTGCGGCCAAAGTCGGACAGCCGGTCAAAACCGTTTTGGTGATAGGTCATACGGGCGGTGATGTGACCATGAGAGAAGGCCGGGATGTCTGGTATCACGACGCACTCGAGGGCGTGTCCAAACACTGCCCGCCGGAGCCCATGAACGCCGAGGACCCGCTTTTTATTCTCTATACCTCGGGCTCCACTGGCAAGCCCAAAGGCGTATTGCACACTACGGGTGGCTATCTGGTTTGGGCCAGCATGACCCATGAATATGTGTTCGACCTCAAGGAGGAGGACGTCTTCTGGTGCTCCGCCGATGTGGGCTGGGTCACCGGCCACACTTATATTGTTTACGGCCCGCTGGCGAACGGCGCGACAACGGTGATGTTCGAGGGCGTGCCCACTTGGCCCGACGCGTCCCGTTTCTGGCAGGTCTGCGACAAACACAAAGTCACGCTTTTTTACACGGCACCGACCGCCATCCGTGCACTCATGCGCGAAGGCGAAGGCCCGGTGAAAGCCACTGACCGCTCCACACTTCGTATTCTGGGGACGGTCGGCGAGCCTATCAACCCGGAAGCCTGGGAATGGTATTTTCATGTGGTCGGCGAAGGGCGCTGCCCTATCATTGATACCTGGTGGCAGACAGAAACTGGGGGTGCTATGATTGTGCCGCTACCGGGCACGACCGATATGAAACCGGGGGCGGGCTCTCATCCTTTCTTTGGCATTGAACCGGCTCTGGTCGACGCGGACGGCAATGAGCTCGAGGGCGAAACCGAAGGCAATCTGATCATCAAGAATAGCTGGCCCGGCCAAATGCGAACCGTCTACGGCGATCATCAGCGATTTATCGATACTTATTTCTCCGCCTATCCGGGTAATTACTTTACCGGTGATGGCTGCAAGCGCGACGCCGATGGGTTTTACTGGATTACGGGCCGCGTGGACGACGTGATCAATGTCTCGGGCCATCGCATGGGTACAGCCGAAGTGGAGTCCGCGCTTGTCTCTCATGACGCCGTCGCAGAGGCGGCCGTGGTGGGTTATCCGCATGACATCAAAGGCCAAGGCATTTACGCCTATGTCACCGTCACAGCGGGTACCGAGGTGACTGACGCGCTGCGCAAAGATCTGACCAGCCATGTCCGCAAGGAAATCGGGCCGATCGCGACGCCGGATCTGATCCAGTTCTCGCCGGGATTACCCAAGACCCGTTCAGGCAAGATCATGCGCCGTATCCTGCGCAAAATCGCGGCCAATGATTACGGCAATCTCGGCGACACATCCACACTCGCCGAGCCGGAAGTGGTCGACGAGCTGATTAATAATCGGATGAACAGGTAAGGATTAAACCTTACTGAAAATCACGCTGCCATTGGTTCCGCCAAATCCGAACGAATTTGACATCATATGTTTGAGCTCCGCCTCGCGGGTCTCCGTGACGATATTCACAGGCGGGAGTTCCGGGTCCAGATCAAAGACATTGATCGACGGGGCGACAAAGCCTCGGTCCATCATGATCAAGGAATAGATAAATTCCTGCGCGCCCGCGCCGCCCAGTGAATGACCGGTCATGGATTTGGTGGCTGAAATCATTGGGCACTCATCCCCAAAGACCCGGTGGATCGCACCCGTCTCGGCCACGTCTCCAACAGGTGTCGAAGTGGCGTGGGGGTTGATATAATCAATTTTGGAAACACCGTTGCCTGCCGCTTCTGCAAGGGCGATTTGCATGGCGCGCTCAGCCCCTTCGCCGGATGGGGCGACCATGTCATAGCCGTCCGAGGTCGCACCATAGCCGGTGATCTCGGCGTAGATTTTCGCGCCGCGTTTCTTGGCGTGCTCATACGCCTCAAGCACCACCATGCCCGCGCCGCCCGCAATGACAAATCCGTCGCGGTTAACGTCAAAGGCTCGGCTGGCCGTGGCTGGCGCGTCGTTATATTTGCTGCTCATCGCGCCCATGGCGTCAAAGAGTGAGGTAAGGGGCCATTCCAATTCTTCGCCGCCGCCGGCGAACATAACATCCTGCTTACCCCATTGGATCTGCTCGGCCGCATGGGCGATACAATGCAGAGAAGTCGTACAGGCAGAGGTGATGGAATAGTTCACGCCTTTGATTTTGAAATGCGTCGCCAGTGTCGCTGAGATAGTTGATGACATGGCCTTAGGCACAGCGAATGGTCCGATACGTTTGGGGCTGCCTTTTTCGCGCACAATGTCAGACGCGCGAACGATCTCAATGGCGGACGGCCCGCCAGACCCGGCGATGATTCCGGTCCGTGGGTTGGAGATATGATCTTCCTCGAGGCCAGCGTCTTCGATGGCTTGTTGCATAGACACACAGGCCCAACCGGCCGCTTCGCCCATAAAGCGGAAGGAGCGTTTATGGACATGTTCTTTCGGGTCTAATGTTGGCCGCCCAGAGACACAGGAGCGAAAGCCCAGCTCTGTTTGTTTTTCGTCTTTGGTAATGCCGGAGCGCCCGGCTTTGAGGCTGTCGGCCACTTCGTCCTGATTATTGCCGATACAAGAGATTATTCCGATTCCGGTGACAACAACGCGGCGCATTAGTTTTTCTCCTTGGCGGCTTCGGCTTCGGCCTTGCTATCATCGGTCTGAAACAAACCGACCCGAAGGTCTTTGGCCTTATATATAATTTCCCCGTCCGCTTTCAGGACGGCATCGGCGATACCCAGTGCGAGAGAGCGGCGAATAACGCGCTTAATATCGATCTCATAACGGACCAGCTTGATGTCTTGAGTGACTTGCCCAGTGAATTTCAATTCGCCGACGCCAAGAGCCCGTCCACGACCTGGCGAGCCGCTCCAGCCCAAGAAAAACCCAACCAGCTGCCACATAGCGTCCAGTCCCAGACAGCCCGGCATGACTGGGTCGCCGCGAAAGTGGCAATCAAAAAACCAGAGGTCTTTTTTCACGTCGAGCTCTGCAATAATGTGGCCTTTATCATAGGCCCCGCCTTCATCGGAAATATGCAGGATACGATCGAGCATAAGCATGGGCGGCAAAGGCAGTTTGGCATTACCGGGCCCAAAAAGACTCTCTTCGCCACTGATGATCAGGTCATTATAATCATAGGAATTTTGTATTTTTAACATGGGGGCCCTGTCAGTTTGTCAAGCGCGTAAACTAGCGTTTTGGGCTGCAAATACAAGTCTGCAATTTTCTTTGTTGGGCGACTGAGCTGAGCGGTGACAGCAACCAAAATCTGTTTCATCAAATACTTTAGGTTCAATGCCGTATGTATCAAATCCTGGCCACTTTCCTAACAGAGATTTTAGTTCAACTCCCGTTCAGTTTCAGTCCTCTAGCGGCCACCCAGAAACAATTTTAGTAGGGAGTTTTCTATGGACGGCGTAAGCGAAGTCACGAAATTTTTAAACCCGGAGCGTCTGGATGAATGGATGAGTACCGGTCTGGCAATGGGCATGAAAGTTTTGATTGCTCTTGTTATATTTATTATAGGGTCTTGGATTGCGAAACGCGTTGCAAATTTTGTACGCGGCATGGGCAAGAAAAATCCACAACTTGACGAAACGCTATTCAACTTTCTCGGCTCTATCGCCCGATGGTTAATTATGGCCTTTGTTTTCATCGCCGTATTGGGTCAATTCGGTATTGAGACAACATCAATTGTAGCAATGCTCGGTGCGGCAGGTGTTGCCGTCGGTCTGGCTCTACAAGGCTCACTATCAAACCTTGCTGCGGGTGTCATGTTGATGGTTTTCCGTCCATACAAAGTTGGTGACTTTGTTGATGGCGGTGGCCATTTCGGTAATGTTGAAGACATCAATATCTTCACAACCGTGATGCAGACTTTTGATAATCAACAGATTATCATTCCAAACAGCAAGATCTGGGGTGATAATATCATCAACCACAGCCACCACCCTGTTCGCGGCGTGGAAATGCGTTTCAACGTGGCTTATGATGACGATATCGAAAAAGCCAAGAGCATTATTCACGATGTCCTGTCACGGCACGAGCATATCAAAAGAGATCCTGCCCCATTCGTTGAGGTCGAAACCTTGTCCGAGCGTTCTGCAGAGCTGGTTGTCCGTCCATTTACCGATGGCGCGCATTACTTTGATGTTCGCTACACGGTTCCGGAAGCCATTCTTAAGGCTCTGGGTGCGGCAGGTATGACGACACCATATCCGGTCACACGGATGCTGCAGAAATAGACTGCTGTCATATGATTAAAAGGCCGCCCCGGAGCTTCCGTGGGCGGCTTTTTTTGTCCACAGATTACACCTTAAAACTTTGCGGCACCCCAGAGATCAGACTGTCGTGCCCAACCCTTGTGACCGTCTATGCTCTTGACACGACACCAACCGGTCTCTGTGCAACTGAGAAGATCAAGGAGTACGTTGACCTGAGCGACGGCTTTAATTCGGGCGCCGTCTTTGGGACGGGTTAGAATTTCAACGTCTCGCTTGGTCAGGGCGGTTCGATTACCGGACAAAGCCACGCGCCGAATCCAACTTTCTTCGCCTTCGCTATCTCGCACTTTGCGCCAATTTTCCGTTTCAGCCACAACTATGAGTGGCAGACCTTTACGTTGATATTGCCAAAGAATGTCGTGCCTCAATGTTGGTCCCCGGCGGCCATTTACTTGACCGAATTTCAGCGAGACGAAACGGGGAACCGGCAAGCCGGAGAGCGTTTCTGTAGCTGTTTTGGAAAAAAACTCATGTTTCTTTGGTTCATCTTCAATGACAACCCTTCGGGTTAACGGTTGAGTTTGTACAGGCTCTCGATCTTGATCCGCAACCAAATCTTCATTCAAAGGGGGAGATTGAGCGATAGCGGCGTTAATCGGCAGCAGACCCGCCATCAAAAAGATTGTTGTAAATTTTCGCATGGTTTTGGCGATTATCCCCTGACCCTAAAGTCTCACGGACTGATAGCAAAGACATGGTAAAATAATTCTTACCACTGTTCTGAAAATAGCAGAGGAATTCACTCGCGGAGAAATTAGAATTTTCCCCTTGTATTTCTGCTCAGAAAAGCATTTTCTTAGGCCATGAAAAAATCTGAAAATCCGCATGTCGTAGTCACCCGGAAATTACCCGACGAAATTGAGGCGCGCCTGTCGGACCTGTTCCAAAGTGATTTAAATACCAATGATATCGCCATGACGGCGGAACAACTTAAAGCGGCCGTAGCAAAATGCGATGTGCTCGTCCCGACCGTGACCGATAATATTAATACGGATATCATCGAGGCGGCAGGTCCTAATCTACGTTTGATTGCTAATTTTGGTGCCGGCACAGATCATATTGATGTCGCTGCTGCGCATGCCAGAGGCATAATCGTAACCAACACACCCGGTGTTCTGACTGAGGACACGGCAGATTTTACCATGGCATTGATCCTGGCTGTGCCCCGCCGCATGGTTGAGGGAGATCGTCTCACCAGAGCGGGGGGCTTTAAGGGCTGGACCCCGACCAGCCTGCGAGGTCATCGCGTACGTGGTAAAAAGCTGGGTATTGTCGGTATGGGCCGGATAGGTCAGGCTGTTGCCCGCCGCGCTTCGGCTTTTGGACTGGAGGTGCATTATCATAACCGCCGCCCCGTGCCGTCTCCTATCGAAGAAGCTTTGAAGGCGACTTATTGGCATGATTTGGACAAGATGCTGGGAGCTATTGATATTGTCTCGATCAATTGTCCCAGTACACCGGATACACACCACCTGATAAATGCTGAACGATTATCAAAAATGTCACCAAGTACCTATGTCGTCAACACGTCACGGGGCGATGTCATAGATGAGGCAGCTCTGGCGGAAGCTTTGGCGGAAGGTCGGATAGGCGGGGCTGCTCTGGATGTTTACGAAAATGCGCCCAAAGTACATCCGGGCTTGCTGGGGTTGCCAAATGTTATTCTAGCACCGCATATTGCGTCGTCTACCCATGAGTCACGGCAGGAAATGGGCGAAAAAGTTCTGATAAATATAAGAGCTTGGATGGATCATCATAAGGTTCCGGACCGGGTTTTGCCGCCCGGTTCGACATTTTCCAAAGCCTCCTGAAACGAAAGGTTATACGTATGAACAAGCTTTTACTATTATCCGCTGTCCTAATTTACGCTGGATGTAAGGGTGCGGAACCAAAGGTAACGACGGATGAAAAGCCGACGGAGCAAGTTGTCAAACAGGCTGCCCAAAAAGCGGAAGAAAAAGCAGACGTAAAAAAGGAAGAAACGCCGGAATATAAACTGGCGCGTACCGATTTGGGCTCTGGTATTTACATGCTGGTTGGACGAGGTGGAAATCTTGGCGTTTCCACTGGGTCAGACGGTGTCTTTGTCATTGATGATCAGTTTGCTCAATTTGCTCCGGCTATTATCGAAGAGATTGGCTCTCTTTCCGAAGGGCCAATCCGATTTGTCGCCAATACCCATTATCATGGCGACCATACAGGCGGGAACGAGGCCATGCGCGAAACAGGAGCTTCGATTGTGGCGCATGATAACGTTCGTGTGCGAATGAGCACAAAACAGGAAAACAAGCTATGGGGGCGTACAACAGAGCCGACTGCCCCCGGAGCGTGGCCAACGATCACTTTTTCTGAAACTATGACCTTTCACTTCAATGATCAAACCATTGATGTCGTTCATGTTCCGAAAGCCCATACGGATGGGGATAGTATTATCTATTTTCGCCAAGCCGATGTTCTGCATATGGGCGATAATTTTTTCAACGGAATGTTCCCTTATATCGATGTGGACGGAGGGGGTAATGTTTCGGGTATGATCGCTGCTCTGAACAAAGGGTTAGAGCTCGGCGGACCCAACACCAAAATCATTCCAGGGCATGGGCCTCTTAGCACACCTGGTGATATGAAAGCTGCCCGGGATCGCTTAGCAGATATTCAATCTCGGGTTAAACAAGGCATAGATAGTGGCCAATCCATGCAAGACATGATTGATGGCCAAATTTTGTCTGATTATAGCGAGTTTGCCAGTTTCATTGATGAAAAAAATATGATAAAGATCGCATACCGGTCTCAGACTGGGCAGATGCAATAATCGGCCCAAGGATTTGACGGGGCGCGCTATAGACCGGGCATAGTTCCCCCAATTGGCTAATCCGGTTTATGGCACGACGCGTCCTCCCACTTTTTGTGGGAGGACGTTTTTTATGCAGTTGTTTCTTCAGTTCCGGGCTCTCGCGACAGGGGCAGCGACTCGAAAATATCTTAAAAATATATTAAGGCCATCTTCAAAAGGAGAATGGTATGCGCATTAAAGTTATAACGATTAGCGCTCTGCTGGCTTTTTGTTCAGTCCCGGTTGCCCAAGCGGGATCATGCCCTCATTCGGCCCATTGTTATACAGTTGAGAGTGGTGTGAATGTTTTTCGCGGGCAACATGCCCCGGTTGTGTCGCAAGATGCTATCCGTCTGGAGGCTGAGCGGGCCCGTCAAGCTCAGGCGGCGCGTGAGTTGGCAGAAGTTCGTCGTTTAACGGCCGCAGTGCAACAACAAAATAATGAGATTGCCGCTTTGCGTAATGAAGTCAGTCAGGCAAATCAGCGTAATACGCGCCGTCAACGTCGTCGTGTATACTATGGCAACCCGGCTTTTTTCGGCAGAAATGGGTTCATCGGAAATCGGTTTTTTAGCGGTGCAACTGTACCACTACCGCCGCGTCCAAGGCGACCGCGTCGACCCAGACCTGGTAAATAGGATCGATCATAGTCCCGATCTCATAAGGGGTTCAAAGTATTAAAAAAAGCGAGCCCGAAGCTCGCTTTATTTCTGTCTGGGTCCGTTAAAGGCTAACGATTCTTGCCTTTGCCTTTACCGCGGCGGGCTTCAGCTTCACGCGCTTCTTGCCCGTAATTCGACATCATACGGGAATACCAACCGCGCTTTTTGCCTTTACCTTTCCATTCCTGGTCGGCTTTGGCTTCGCGCAGTGTATCGCCGAAGCGGTCGGAGTTGCCCCTGTCGGCCCGGTCATTCCCACGATCACGGTCTCGGCCTTGACCCCGGTTTTCGCGATCACGATCCTGGCCTTTGGCACCTTTGTCTTTACCTTTGCCTTTGCCGCGCGCCTCGTTATCGCCTCTATCGCGATCACGCACTTTGTCTTTGCCTTTACCTTTACCGCCAAAACCTTTGTCTCGGCCTTCGCGGGCCATGCGAGCTTCGTCGCGGCGCTGACCGGCCTCAGACCGGCGGCGTTCGGCCGCTTCACGGGCGCGCAGGGCCCGCTCATTGGCCTTGTCATAGTCGCGACGGGCGTTTTCGGCGCGGTCGCGGGAGCGACGGTCATTGCGGCCCCGGGCCTCATTGGCGCGGTCTTGGGCGCGTTGTCGGGCACCTTCGGCGCGGGAGCGGGCTTCTTCTGCCCGTTCCGCGGCGCGTTCCTTGGCTTCCTCAGCGCGATTAAAGGCTTCTTCGCGGGCTTCTAGAGCGCGCTCATTGGCACGTTCATAGTCACGACGGGCGTCTTCGGCGCGTCGGCGGGAGCGCTCATCACCATTGCGGCGGGCGTCACGAGCCCGTTCTTCGGCTTCATAACGACGTTCCTCAGCTTCAGCGCGGCGCTCTTCAGCCCTTTCGCGAGCCTCTTCCGCGCGTTCGCGGGCACGTTCTGCCCGGTCATTGCCGAAATCATACTCGTCGTCATCATCCCAATCACGATCATC
>JAHDBU010000009.1:0-11207 GCA_020630275.1 Hellea sp. | reverse complement strand
TCATCCCAATCACGATCATCGTCGTCATCGTCACGATCTTTGTCTTTCCACTTGCCTTTACCTTTGCCGGGGCGTTCGTCCGTTTGCTCCCAGCGGTCTTTGGCTTTATCTTTGCCTTTGCCCTTTCCATCAGGCGGGCCAGCATAAGCGGTTCCGGCAGCTAACATAATAGCTGTGCCGAGCAGTAATTTGGTGATACGAATATTGGACATACTAACCTCCATGGCCAAATTAGACTGACTGTTAACCATAGATGGTCTGAATAACCCGTGAATGTCTAAATTGTTATGCAGATGAACGGCAGGTGAGTAACATTATCACCTTAAAGGGATTAGCCACGCGCTGCCCGCAGCTCTTCGGCTTTGGCTTCGACGCCCGCGACAATGGCCTCGATCATGTCATTATTGTCCGTTTTGCCGGTCTTGACCCCGGCGGCGTACATCATGCCGTAACCGGCAGAACCCCCCGTAAAGCCGATATCTGTAAAGGCCGCTTCGCCGGGGCCATTGACCACACAGCCAATAATCGAGAGCGAAATAGGCTCGGAAATATGGGCCAGACGGGTTTCCAACTCCTGCACTGTTTTGATGACATCAAAGCCCTGCCGTGCGCAGGAGGGGCAGGAGATTATATTTACCCCCCGAGTCCGCAGGCCGAGTGATTTGAGCATATCAAAGCCGACTTTGATCTCTTCGACCGGGTCCGCCGAGAGGGAGACGCGTATGGTATCGCCAATCCCCGCCCAAAGCAGATTACCCATACCGATGGAGGATTTCACTGTACCGATGCGCGTACCGCCGGCCTCGGTTATACCCAGATGCAGAGGCGCGTCCGTGGCCTCGGCCAGTTGGTGATAGGCCGCCACCGTCAGGAACACGTCCGAGGCTTTGACGCTGATTTTATACTCCTGAAAGTTTTCCTCTTCCAGCATGCGGGCGTGCATGAGCGCGCTTTCCACCATGGCTTCGGGGCAGGGTTCACCGTATTTTTCCAGAAGGTCTCGTTCCAGAGAGCCGCCATTGACACCTATCCGGATAGAACAACCATTGGCGCGGGCCGCGGCCACGACTTCGCGCACCCGGTCCTGTCCGCCAATATTGCCTGGATTAATCCGCAGGCAGGCCGCCCCGTTCTCCGCCGCCTCAATGCCGCGCTTATAATGGAAATGAATATCGGCCACGATGGGCACGTTGATCTCTTTGACGATGTCTTTGAGGGCCAGACTGCTTTCCGGATCCGGGCAGGAGATGCGCACAATATCCGCGCCGGCCGCTTCAAGGTCCTGAACCTGTTTGACGGTTGCCGTCACATCATGGGTGACCGTATTGGTCATACTCTGCACCGCAATGGGCGCATCACCGCCCACAGCCACATCTCCGACCATGATTTTGCGGCTCTTGCGGCGCTCTATGTGACGCCAGGGTCTGACCTGTTCCAGTGACTGGGCCATAGGCTCCTCTGTGTTCAGGCGCGGATTGCCACAGAATTATGTCCGGTTAAAGACGGATTTTTGTCACGGGCTGGAAAATTTGGTATGGAAATTTTACTCCCCGCCAACACCTTCGCTCTGCAATTCCACCGATTGCTCGCCCTCGCCCTCAACTGGCAGGGGCGGCAGGCCGTTGAGCTCGCGGGCTAGAGGTGTCATAAAGTCCGGGTGGACGCTGGGCATGGGGATGTCGGTGATAGCGACGCCTTTAGGACCTAGCTGTCCCATCAGGTCTTCGCCGACATAGAGCTCCAGCGCGCCGGAGTCGCGGGCGGAAAGGGTGATGCCCACATCCTGATGGGCTTCCCAGCTCTCGCCGATGACCAGGATGCGCGAGATAATCGTCTTGCCGCTCTTATCCTTGATCTCGACCCAGCTCGGCGCGACGGCCTTGATCAGCATGCGCTCGGGGTCGATCGTGGCCGTTTCAGCGGCGGCAATATTCGTGTCATTGATTTTGGTCACCGTCGTCAGGGCGGAGGCGCGGGACTCTGTCTGCGAGGCGTACCAGACGGCGACAATGCCACAGCAGGCCAGTACGGTCGCGGCGGCGAAAAAACCCTTGGGCAGACGCCATTGGCGTTTGGGCACAAAATGAGGCCGGTCACGCATGCCGAGGTTCTCCGGCACTTCGCTATCATTTTTGAAATCTTCGACGGCCTGTTGCGGGTCAAGATCCACAAGGCCAGCATAGGCACGCACATAACCGAGCACATAGCCGATAGGCGGCAGGGACTTCCGATCCAAGGCTTCAATGGCTTCGACATAATTGGCTTGGATTTTTAATTCGCGAGCCACACAGGCAGGTGACATGGTCGCAGCTTTTCTGGCCAGTCGCAGACGTTCCCCGATATGGGGCTGTTCAAGTTCGAGATCCAAATCCAATTGGTCCATAATTGCGTTAAGTGGGGCTGCCACTCCCTTATGTCAGATCCACCCTTTGTTTCTGACATGAACTCGAAACGCCTATGTCAGAGAGACACCCTAATTCCAAGCTCTATTTCCTCTTGTTATACAAAATATTAACGTTGGGTGAAAGGGCTCTTGAGAGGCGAAAAAATCTCAAAGTGAAACAGCCGGCTTCGCTTAGCGCGCGAGGTCCCAGACAAAATAGAGCAGAGCAAAAAATAACATATAGAGCACGGCGTCATGTTTGTACTGTCCGTCGTCAAAGATTGGGAAAAGTTTTGCCAAGCCACAGCTAATGATAAAGCCAAGCGCGATCGCCTCTTTGGCTGCAAATTTAACGGCCTTTTTGCTCCACCACTCCATCCAGACAGACTAAGGCCCAATGGCCAAGAAATCGTGTTGGATTGCGGTTAACGAGCTCCTAAATTAAATCTCGGTCATGGCGCGAAAGGTCGCGAGACTTTTTAAGATTTCAGACCTATATAGAGCTCATGCAAATGTCTACGGTTCGACATATCCCGCTTTTTGCTTTTTTGCTCTCGGCATTTTTGCTCTGCGGAGCCTGGTTTTTCCAATATGCGCTCGGCTATGCGCCTTGCACTATGTGCTATTGGCAGCGCCATGCCCATAAGGCCGTGTTGGTCGTCGCCGGACTGGCCATGCTTCTGACCATGATGGGGCAGCGCTATCCGAGATTTTTCGCAGCGATGTGCGGGCTGGCCCTGATGGTGAGTGCAGGGATCGCCTTCTGGCATATGGGTGTGGAGTATAAATGGTGGGAAGGTCCCGCCGAATGCGCTACGGTCGGCAAAGTCGTCGATACAACCGGTATGTCGGTTGACGAAATAATGGCGGCGATGAATGCGGCCAAGCCACCCGCTTGTTCCGATAGCCCATGGCCCAACTCACCCATTTCTATGGCCGGGTTGAATATGCTGATCTCTCTTTTAGGGGCGCTGGTGTGTTTCCGTTTCGCGGGAAAGCGTGATAGCAGCGGAGCGGCCCATGTCTAAGCGACCACCTATGCCTGGGATCAAAGGCCAACAGCGCCGACCCAAGACCATCTCTCCGCGTCTTAAGGAAATGCTGCGGGTGGATCATGCTGGAGAATATGGCGCTGTCGCCATCTATAAAGGCCAACAGGCCGTGTTTGGGAAGAATTACAAAACCCGTGAGATCGCCGCCAAGCTGGCCGAGATGGAAGCCGAAGAACAGCACCATTTGGACGCCTTTGATGATCTCTTGAATGAGCACAAAGTCCGCCCAACGGCTCTCGCGCCCATCTGGAATGTTGCCGGGTTCGGCCTGGGCGTTGTCACCGCACTCATGGGTGAAAAGGCCGCCCATGCCTGCACCGAGGCGGTGGAAACGGTGATTGAGAAACACTATGCCGATCAGATCGACGAGCTCGAAGGCGATGCTGAACACGCGGCCTTACGCGAGCGTTTCATCCAGTTCCGCGAGGATGAGCTCCACCACCGGGATGTGGCCATTGAAGAAGGCGCCAAAGAGGCCCCAGGCTATGGTGTGTTATCGCGGGTGATTAAGGCCGGCTGTCACGCGGCTATTCGGGTTTCAGAAAAGATATAATCCTTGTTAGGGGTTAGGTCTGGTCACTTTCATAACCCCATAAACACCCAAACCCACTAAGAGTAACAAACTCCCCCAAATCATGGACTCTGTTCCCGCGCCAAAAATCGTGAAGGCCGAATAGCCGGCCGCAAGCGCTGCCAGCACAACCCCAAAAGAACGCAGGCTGTGTTTCATCTCGGCCAGGCAGCTGACGAAAAGCGGCAACAGATACATAAACATACTCATGGTCAGGAGGGTTTCGAAGACCTCTAAAAGGTCACCGCCGGAGAAACTCATCAACAGCAAAAGGCTGCCCAGTATGCCGCAAACCAGAAGCGAGAAACGCGGCGAGCCACTGGGGCTGACCCGGCTGAAAATCTCGGGGGCCAGCTTGTTGACCGCCATGGCCATGGGCATTTGTCCGGTCACCAAAATGATACCATTGAGCGACCCGGCAATGGCGATCATGGCGCCAATGGCGATGAGCGTCGGACCGCTCGGGCCCAAAGCTTTCGCCGCATCTGCAAAGGGGCTAACGGAGTCGACGAGTTCCCCATAGGGCACCAAGCGCATAACCGCATACATGGCGGCGATATATATGGCTCCGACGCTGATAATGGCAAAAAGAATCGCACGGGGAACGGTGCGTTTCGGATCCTTGATATTGCCTGCGGGTGTCGCCCCAGCCTCAATGCCGGAAAAGGCCCACATGGCTGCGATGGATGCTGCTGCCAAAGCCTCGAAGAGTGATATATTTCCCGGGTTCGCAGGCGGCAGGTTTTCCGATTTGCCGACGAAAAACCCGGCAGCGATGATAGCGAGGAGCGGCAGGATTTTCAAAACCATGGTGACAAGCTGAAATCGCCCGGTCGCTTTGATGCTGATCATGTTGATGCCGATCAGGGCCCAGATCAGGACGAGGGCGCTGATCATTTGCAGCGCCGAACTGTCGGCAAGGGTCCCCGAGAACACGGTAAGATATCCCACAAAGGCCGTCGCCAGCGTCGGGATGGAAATCCAATAGCCGCACCAATAGGCCCAACCCGACATAAAGCCGGGTAATTCTCCAAAGGCATCATGCGCGTAAACGAAAACACTACCGCTGCGCTCTGTGCGGCGCGCCAATCGGGCAAAAACAAAGCCCAGCAGCAATGCCCCGGCGGCCGTAAAAATCCAGCCAGCAAAGCTGATCAATCCAATCTTGGCCATAATGGCGGGCAAGGTAAATATCCCCGAGCCGATCATAATCCCCGCAATCAATGACCAGACCGACCAGAAGCCTAATGGTTTCTCTTGATGGGTTTTGGTGGGTTCACTCATGAGGGGACTTTGACAGCTGGCCCCTGCCATTGCAATAAATGATAGAGAGGAGATTGATTTGCGAAAACTGTTCTTAATCGCCGGATTATTGATGCCGATTTGTCTGATCCTGCGGATCGCCTATGTGGACTGGAAATATGACCGACAACCGGTTGAAGAAACCATCTATTCCGATGGCGGTTATGTGGGCCCGGGGTTTTATGGCCATGGCGATTTGCGGGTGGATGGCGAAATGCTCAGCTGGGTGATTTTTGATGAGCTGACGGAGGAGGGTAAAATCCGCAAAAGTTGTACAAATGGTATCCTGCCCGAAGCGGGGGTTGATGTGGACTTCGTCTATCACGGCGGGCTCTGGTATAAGCTCCGCTCAGGGACGGGTATTCTGCGCGCTGACGCCTTCACCTCTGATCCCAAGGTCCATGTCTGGCGGGGCTGGCTGAAGTCGCCAATGGTATTCCCAGTGAAGCAACCGCCCTTTGCCTATCAGGTCAAGATCTGGCGGGATAAGCTGCTGGGTAAAGGCACATCACCCCGGCAATATCTGCAATATCTAAAGAAGAGCAATCCGACCTGTTTCGACATGCCGGAGTCGTAGTTACTCCGCGTCTTCGCCCCAGCCAAACTTTTTCATAAGTTTGGTGCTGACCGTCGGTTGGAGCTGATAAGCCCCGCCTTTGACGATCAGCGCGCTCGCCTCCATCTCCTGTAGGCTCTTGAGTGAAACCACATGTAAGTCCTTAAAGGCTTTCGGCATAAGTGGAATGTCTTTGCCGTTCACCCGCGCATAGATCATCGAGTCACGTCTGAAGTCATCATAACGCACAGCCAGATATTTTGTGTCCGGCATGACCAGGGCCAGGGCTGACGGAATCATCTTTTTGTAAAAGCTTTTGCCGTCTTTTGTGCCTTCGGTAAGTTCATCCAAAGGATGCTCGCCCGTGCGGTTATGAAAGAGTGGGGCCAGACCCATTTCAAAATAGAGCCCTTCGTCATATTTAGGGCGCAAGGCCCGGGCTTTGTCCTGCACACAGACATCTCCGCGTGGATGGGCTCTGGCGACATCGAGAAAATCTGGCGTCTCGCCGGATGGTTTCTGGATGGCGATATCGATCTCTTTGTCTTGGGTGCGGATAAAGAAGCGCTCAGGCCAGTCACCGCCGTCTTTAATCAGGAAGCGCGGCATCAGGCCCACATCGACCACATCGCGGCGTGTTTCCTTCACTTCTCCGAGTTTTTTAACCAGTTTGGGGATTTTCTTGGCGGGGAAGCAGAAGACCTCACCGCGAATATCGGTCGGGAGGTCATTCGACTGCGCTTGAGCATTCGCGCAGAGCAGAGCGTTAATGGCTAAAAGACTTATGAAATAGCGGGTACGCATGTGAATATTTACGTGGGCAGCCAGGTAAAGAGTCCAATGAACTATCAGTTAGATACATAACGATTGCGTTATCTGTGGCTTGATGTGGGGCTTGCACAGGAATGAGTGTGAAAGTGTTAACGCATATCCCAATGCCGTTCGGCCAGCGTGATCAACGCGCGTTCGCTAATGTGAACTTTGCCGTCCGCCAGAGAAATATCACGCATGACTGAAATGATCTTTTCTTTATTTGGCAGGTCAGACAGCTGATCTAACAGGTTGTAAAACCAGTCCTTGTAAAACGGCGTCGAGAGCTTTTCACGAATTTGGGTTTTGTTTGTTTCATACCAATCGGCCAAAAAAGACGGGGAAGACGCTTGGCTATTTTCAGGCGACGGCGCT
Organism: Hellea sp.; assembly: GCA_020630275.1. Taxonomy (GTDB): domain Bacteria; phylum Pseudomonadota; class Alphaproteobacteria; order Caulobacterales; family Maricaulaceae; genus JACOMS01. Next base: position 4,158 of record JAHDBU010000009.1, on the reverse strand, counting down.
TTTATGGACAGATCAGGCGTAATGCTTAGCTGGCAAGGGTCAAAATCATGATCAAAGTCCAATTGGCCCGCAGAGTCGATAAAGGCAGTGATCTCTGAGTCGTAAACATGCTTATCAGCAAATATGATGGCGGCCATCAAACTCAATACGTTGTCAAAGTCTTTCGGTGTCATAAACGCTTTCTCTTTTCCTCATTTAGGGGCTCCGGGTAAATTTTCAATGAAACCAATTGCTTAACTATAAATGTGAGTGTTCACTTGCAATTATGGCAAAAATGTGTAAGTAAATACTCACAAACATTGGTTTGAGAGAGTAAGACATGAAAAAAAGCATGACAACGATGCGCACGGAGCGTTTGGACAGGCCAGAAGCCGCCGTAACGCCTTCACCTGTAAAGGCCGAACTTCCAGCTGAGGGTCTGGTGGGGGTAGAAAAGCCCAATAAAGCCATGAAAGCGGATGCCGTGCCAACGTCAAAGCCTGTAGACAAAGCCCGCAATTTGCGCGGTGTGTCCGCCAAAGACGGTACAACCAAAGCTAAAATTGAGCGCGCGGCCCTGCATCTCTTTGCCGAACATGGTGTGGACGGGGTTTCGACCAAACAGATTGCTGCGGCGGCTGGTATTTCCGAAGGGGCCATATACCGGCATTTTTCCGGTAAGGAAGAGCTGGCCCGATCCATGATGCTGGCCATTCATGGGCGTCTGACGGAAATGATCCTGGCGGCCGATAAGGCCCATCAAGCCCTAGACGACAAGATTAAGTTCATTGTCACGCATTATTGCCGCATCGCCGATGAGGATTGGGATTTGTTTCAATACCATATCCTGCATTTGCATCATTTCCCGCGCCTGTCTGATACGCCACTCGACAGCCCTATGGGCGCTGCCGCGGCCCTTCTAGAAAAAGCTATGGCGCGAGACGAGATCGAGCCCGTTGATGCCAGTATCCTGGCGGCTATGTCTCTGGGCGTGGTCTTGCAGGCCGCGCAAGCCAAGGTTTTTGGCTATATTACGGGGCCTCTTTCGGCGCGTACGGATTTGTTTACCCGTCGCGTGCTAGCTGTCTTGCAGGTTAAGTAAGAGGCGCAATCATGAGATCGACTATCTTCAATATCTTTTTCGCTCTAACGACATTGCTTTATGCCATCGTCGCGGTGATTTTTTCGCTCGTGCCCGGACGCGCGCTGATGATGGCCAGCCTGCGCCGCTATACCAAGGTTATGGTCTGGGCCATGCGCAATATTGCCGGAATCAAAGTCAATGTGACCGGTCATGAACATGTCACCCATGACGGGCCGATAATTATCGCCTCCAAACATCAGAGCTATGGCGACGGTTTTGTGATCTTTTCGCAATTTGATGATCTGTCATTTGTGACGGGCGACCACATCACCAAATTTCTCTTCGTCAAACGTATCCTGGCCAAGATGAATGCGGTGGTGATCGATAATTGCGGCGGCTCTAAGGTGCGCGAAAAATTTCAACAAACCTCCCAGATTGTCCGGGAGCAGGGCCGTCGTATCTTGATCTTCCCCGAAGGACACCTTTCAGAGATTGGTACCCATCACCGATACCGCAAAGGCGTCTATCATCTTTACAAGGATTTTGATTGCCCTGTCGTCCCCGTTGCGTCTAACCTCGGGCAACGATGGAACCAGAATGACTGGACCAAGCATCAGGGGGAGGCGACCATGGAATTCCTGGAGCCGATCCCGCCGGGGATGGAAAAGGAGGCTTTTATGGCACTGTTGCAAGAACGCATTGAGAGCCGCTCTATCGAGCTTTTGGATATGGACAATCTCGGCGCCCTAAACCCTGACAATATCGGCAAGCAAAAAGAAAACCACGTCGCCAAGGCCAAGCGTGAGGCCAGAGAAATTGAGGAGAGAGAATTAGAAGAGCGCGAAGCCAAAGAAGGTGCTGCGTAATGAGCGCAGGACTCGCCGGTAAACTCTTCACACAGCGGCGTTTCCTGCCGCTATTCACCCTCTTTCAGGCTGGCACATTTAACGACAATGCGCTGAAACAGGCTCTGATTGTCCTCGTGACATTCGGGGGCATGGTTTTGTTCTCGGACTCAATCCCCAAAGAGTCTGTCGTCCCGCTGGCCGCCCTCATATTTACACTACCATTTTTGATCCTCTGTACGATTGCCGGCCAAATCGCCGACAAGGTGGACCGCGGCCTGATCCTGAAATGGATTAAGCGCGCCGAAGTGATGATCATGGTGATTGCCGCAATTGGATTTTTTACCGAGAGCGCCACCATACTTGCGTTTGCGCTGTTTTGTATGGGTTGTCAGTCGGCCTTTTTCTCTCCGACCAAGAATGCGGTTCTACCGCAATGGTTGGAGGACAAAGAGTTGATCACGGGCAATGGTTTGATGAGTGGATTTCAGTTCTTTTTTATTCTGCTCGGCCAATCCATTGGTGGCTTGATTGTGCTCGAGCAAATGACCGGGTCTGATTTTTTCAATGGTCCTCGCGTGCTCGCGACCATACTTCTGGTCTTGGCGCTGATTGGATGGTTCGCTGCCGAGCGCGTCCCGCCGGCCCCGGCCCCGCGACCCGAGCTCAAGGTCAATTATAATCCGGTCACCTCGATCATCGACACGCTCAAAGATGCTTGGAAAGAACAACCTGTCTTCCGGCCCATGGCAGGCATTGGCTGGTTTTACGGCCTGTCGACGATTTTTGTCACCGCCTTTCCTTATTACATCAAGACCGTCATGGGCTATGACCAGTGGGTTTTGACGGCCATATTGGCGTTCTCGACCATTGGTATTCTGGTGGGCTCGCTCCTCTGTGTCGTCTTGGCCCGGGGCAAAGAAGCTATTGGCCTGACGACGATCGGTATTATCGGCGTCGCCATTTTCACCCTCGATCTTTATCTCAACAGTCAGCAAACAACTCGGACCGAACTTGGCGGTCTGAATGAGTTTTTCGCCGATCCGCAATCCACGCGTTTTCTGATTGATGTTGTCGGCGCCTCGCTCTGTGCGGGCCTCTTTGTGGTGCCGCTGCAAGCCATGGCGCAAAGGCGCGCGACCCCCGATAATCGCGCGCGCCTCATGGCAGCCGGTGCCGTGCTGGTCAACCTGTCCGTTAATGTCATTACGTTCGGCCTGCTAGGGTTTGGTGTCCTGCGCGAAAAAGGGAGTTTTGATTTGCCGCCGGCCGCGCCGTTCCTATTTATCGTTATCGTTAGCGCACTGGTGGCTATCTACTGCCTCTGGCGCTGGCGCAATCCGCATGACTATCAATCCTATGCGGGGGGTTAGGCATGCGAGGTTATTTCGGCATTGGTGTAGAGGGCATCTCAAAGGCCTATAATCTGGGCGCGGTGCTGCGTACGGCCCATGCCTTTGGTGCGAGCTTTGCGTTTTCTATCGACGCTTTCCACAAAGCCCGGGAGATAGACCGGACAGACACCTCCCGCTCATCGACCCATCTCCCTTATTATGAATGGGATAGTCTTGACGATTTTGTCCTACCCAAGGGGTGTTCATTGGTGGGTGTGGAACTGGTCGAAGACTCGATCGAACTGCCGAGCTTTCGCCACCCGACCAATTGCGCCTATATCCTCGGCCCGGAAATGGGGTCACTCTCTGAACCTGTTCAAGAGGCCTGTGATTACATCGTCAAAATCCCGACTAAATTTTGTATCAATGTCAGCCTCGCCGCTGCGCTGACCCTCTATGATCGGACCATCTCCATGGGGGGTTATCCCGACCGACCCGTCCGCCCCGGTGGCCCGGACCTGGATGCTGTGAGCAATTGGCAACCGGCGGGCTATCGGCGCAAAGCGCGAGCGGCGAAAAGCTAGTAAATTTTAACCAAAACTCTCAATCAGAATTCAACGCTGATCGCTTATCCTACGACAAAATGGAGGGGCAAATGCTTAGCAGATTACTTAAGAATATCGGTCTGGAAGCTCTGGACGAGATAGGAGACGAGATCGGGGATCACTTATTTGGTGATCTGAAAGAATATGCCGTCATGGCCGCATTTACGGTTTGCGCCTTGCTTTTGTTCTGGATGTTTAAAGGTGCCGAATATTTCTTCGGCTAATAGCCTGGCCCCAAAAGGGCCAGACTCAATTCTACTTAATCACCCGCACAACCTCATGGGCTTCCCAATCCTGGGGTGGCTCGAGCT
>JAHDBU010000098.1 GCA_020630275.1 Hellea sp. | reverse complement strand
TCTCGGATGGGCTGCTTTATGTACACGCCGTAATCCGTCAACGTCGACGCCCGTATATCTTTGGGTTGTCGACAGATCTTCGTGACCCAGAAGTTGTTGGATCGTACGCAGGTCACCACCTCCAGCCAGGAGATGCGTTGCGAAGCTGTGACGTAGAGCATGAGGTGTCGCCGTCTCCGGCAAACCCAAATAGCCACGCAGGACCTGCATATCCAGCTGTACTTGCCGCGCAGATAGAGGCCCACCACGAACACCGCGGAATAGAGCTGTTCCTTTCTCCAGTGGAAAGGGACAGAGCTTCACATATTTTTCAACCGCCTCAATCACAACAGGCAGGATAGGTACGACCCGGGTTTTGTCTCCTTTACCCGTGAGGGACATGGTGGATTTCAGCGGCAGGTGATCCGTCGTCAGGGACAAAGCTTCGGAGACCCGCAGTCCGGCCCCGTATAATAGCATCATAACGGCCGTATTCCGCGCCTGCACCCAAGGCCGGGCATCAACAGAGCCTTCTGCTACGATATCTTTGGCCCCGGACATGGATAAGGGCTTGGGGAGTGGGGCTTTGACGCGCGGCCCCTTGACCAAACCGATAGCGTCATTGGTTAATCCGTATCGGCGGTTGAGATAACGATAAAAGGTCCGCAAGGCGGAAAGCTGTCGGGCAATCGAGGCTGCTGACAATGACTTGTCGCCGCGTTGTCGGAAAGCCAGATAGGCCCGAAAGTCCCGCAAAGCGAGGTCGGCCAGATCAGAAACAGTTACAGTTTTGTCCAGATGTCCTGTTAGGAATCCTGAAAATGCGCTGAGATCGCGCTGATAGCTTTCAACAGTTTTGGCGGCCAGACGGCGCTCACCTTGCAGGTGTGATAGAAAACTTCCAATCGCGTCCAGGGCGGATATGCGGGCAATAGAGCGGGACATTCGGCCATTATGCTCATCCAGGGTTAATGAAGCTTTGCAGATAGTTATCTTGACTTATGGAAACCAACAGACGACATGGCGTTTATGTCTACCACAGAGGCTGAAATTCCGTCGCTTTACGCGGCGTTTGAAACGGAACGCGATGGGCTGATCGCCAATATAGGCGATAGCGCATTATCTTCCGGGCAGATTGTGACCGCTGCCCGCAAGGCGCTTGATCGAACGGGAGCGAATTTTTCCGCACAAACCCAAGATATGAAATTGCAACGGGCCGGATTGTGGCTTTTGGAAATGGTCAAATCCGGGGCGAGCGTCCTTGACCAAGGGACCAAAGCCGAGATCATCTGGCATGAGGTCCCAGCGAAACGGGCGCCCATCCCCTGGGCACAAAACCTGTTTTATGTTGTGGGATTTGGCCTCTTGGCCTGGTCGATTTCTCAAGACTCCAAGCCCGGTATTTACGCCGGGATCATTCTTATGGTTCTACGCTTTCTGGATCCTGATAATTGGCGGGGTCGGTTTAATAGGTTCAAATTTTGGAAGCGGAAGAAAAATAAAATGGCATTTGGTGACGGCGCGGCCAAAGCCGAGGCCCGTATTCAGGTCAATCCTCATGGCTTTGTGACAGCGCTTTCGGAGTCTTTAAAAACGGCGGATCATATTTTATCGCGTCTGTCCGAACCTAAACAGGAAACCCATTGGCGCGAAGATCCGCGGTTGATGCATTTTGTGCAAGGTCTATTAGAGGCCCGCCAGTCTGATGATGGTGATTTTGCTCTGACCCTGGTTGGCAAGGAATTGGAGTCCATTTTAGCCGCTGAAGGCATTCAACGTCTGGAATATAATAAGAAGAACTCCCAATATTTTGATGTCCTTCCTGCGCTGGAACAAGCGGAAACCAAGGTCGCCGCACCGGCTTTGATGGCTGAAGGTCGATTGATCGTCCGTGGCACGGTCTGGAGTTCCGATGGCGGCTAAACCTAATTCCACTGAGGAGGTTGAATTCCTGGGCTATGATCTTGGCCACGGCGAAACGGCTGTGGGGCGGGCCTATAACCGTTCGATGCGTGAGCCAGAAATCCTTGATTATCGTGGCGAAAAAAGTTTCGTCACGGCTGTAGCTCGAACCAAAACCGGCGTAAAAATTGGTGCCGATGCGGTCAATCTGGCCGCCATGGGTGACAGGCCTGATGTCTGGGTCAAGTTTAAGGATCGTAATCTCGCAAATAGATCTGTCGAAGAACCGACCCGTCTATTCACACAGGCTTTAATGGAAGGCATGGCCGCTGAGAAAAAAATCCAGGGCCTCAAGACGAGCCGTTTCATTATCGGCTGTCCCTCGGGGTGGAACCCAGCCATTCGTGCGGATTATGCAGACTTGTTCCGCTCCAGTGGCCTTGAATCTGTTCGTGTTGTTCCGGAAAGCCGGGCGGCTTTGATGACCGCATTGGAGCAAGGATATTTGTCGTTAGAAGCGGCGCAGTCCAGTGTGTTGATTGTGGATGTCGGCTCATCGACCACCGATTTTACTTTTTGTCATGATCTGGAAGCTGAGGATGTTGGGCATAATGCTCTTGGGTCAGGCTTGTTGGATACAGAGATTCTCAAGCTTAATTTGGAACGCCAGAGAGACCGGCGTAAAATAGAAAAGCTGATCAACAAATATCCCCACTACCAACCCGTCATGGAATATTGGTGCCGCTTGGCCAAGGAACGCTATTTCACAGGTAATGATACGCCCGTAGAAATTATCAAGCGATTGCCGATCGGGCGAGGTGTCTTGTTTGAAATCAAACTCGATAAAGATGACGCTCGGCAAATCTTGTCGCAACGTTTGCCGGCACTGGATCACAAGACCTGGCCGCAGGCTTTTGACGATGCCCTAAAGGATGCTGTTGCGCAGCTCGGCGGGCGGGATCCCGAAACCGTACTTCTCACCGGCGGGGCATCGCGCTTGCCTTTGGTCGCACCGGCTTGTTCCAAGGCCTTCCCCGAAGCTCGGATTGTGCAGGGCGCCGAACCTGAATTTGCCATTGCCCGAGGTTTGGCTTGGTTGGGACGTTTTGAATACATGCATGCTAGTTTCAAAGATGCAGTGGCTGAGTTATTGGGCACTGATGGCCCTGTTTATGAGAAGGCGCATAAGGCCAGTCTGGAACTCGGCGAGAGGCTGGCTCCGGTTCTCATTGACGCCATAACTGAAAACTGCATGGTGCCTGCCTTTCGAGAATGGCGTCAGGGTCGCGTGGAACGGATTGACCAAGTCCAACCCTTGTTGGAGATCCGTCTCAAAGATTGGCTCGAGAGCGATGATTGTCAAAATACGCTGCGGCCGGTCATCAATGACTGGTTCGGCAATTTGCAGCGCGATATCGAAAAGGACACAGACCCCGTCTGCCGCGACCATGGTTTTCCGGCTATGGTTTTGTCTTTGGATGACAGTCAGACAGTGAGCGATTATCTGGAGGGGATGAGTGTTTCTGCGCCGACGGTAGCGGGTCTGGAAACAGATACGGCTCTAGTTGGCGCGTCTCTATCCGGTCTGATTATTGGAACTCTGATCGCCAAGGCCAGTCCTTTGATCGCGGCCCCAGGGGGATTATTGATAGCTGGAGTCGTCGCGGGTGGTGGTTTTCTGTTTGGACGTAAAGCGCTGGAGGGGACCTTTAGCAAAGCCAATGTGCCTGTGGCCGCTCGGCAGCTCTTGACGGATGGACGTGTGCGACGGGCTGCCAAGAAACAACGCCCGGACATGATCCGCGCCGTCAACTCCGCCTGGGAAGAGGCGGCCACAGAAAGATTTGCCGTCGAACTTATCGATACACTGAAACTGGCCTTATCCGAACGGGCCGATGGCCGTGCCGTACTTTTCCTGATATAGGCCCGTTATGAGAATTCCATATGAGAATTAAAGACTGGCTGTTTTTTCCGCTGATTATATTGGCCGCAGGCATTATGATTTATATTGCCCTTTTCTGGGGCGATGGGCCTCAAAAAGGCGATCCCGAGGATGGTTGGATCATTCAGGGCGCTGATCTTAATGGGCTAACGAAATCACCGGGAACTAATCTTAAAATGAACGGTGTTGATGCCGCTATTATGACAGCTGATTTCACAGTCGACCAACAGCCCTCGCAAGGTGTTTTTACAACAATGGCCGGTGATTATGCGCTGAATTACGGTGGCCGTGAATTAGAGTTGATCATTCGAGCCCGTGCGGCAGAAGAAAAACCAGCTAAGAAGTTTCAGATAGCATTTCTTACCGTTCCTCCTGTGAAAGGCCGATTTGGATGGCGAACGTTTGAGCTCACAGACGAGTTTGTGGATTATAAAATCAAAACGAAACTCGCCGTCTTCAAAGCAGATGATCCCGTAATTTATTTTGGCATATGGCCAGACGCCGAAGGTAAGGGCGGCCATATCGAGGTCACGCGATATTCGGTTAAGCCGTTGGATTAAAGTTTGCTAACTCTCACCGCTTCGGCCGCCATGCAGATCACATGGTAGAATGTGCTCACTGGGATGGTTTTGGCGATGGGATTGTAATCCGCGTCGATTTGATCGACCCAGCTGCCATCCTCATTGAGATAATATTGGAACAATCCTTCAATAGCGGCGGCGGCCATATCGGCTGAGCCCTCCAGGCCTCGTTCGGCCTGTGCGAGATGACATTTCACAACTTCGGTCTGAACCCACAGACGTTTCGTCTCGCGGCGGACATTGCCTTCCACATCCTCTTCGTCATTGAGGAAATCCGATTGTCCCCGAAAGGCCCGGTCATATAAAAGATTGGCATATTTGGAAGTATCCACACCAGACAGGCGCTCATATTGACCGAGCAGCCAGACCCACTCAACGCCATGGCCCGGCTCAGCGCTATTGCCCATAGGTTCGGCGTAATAGCTCCAGTCTTCGTTAAAAAACTCTCGGATGATGTGGTGTTTGGGGTCGAAAATATGGTTCTTGAATATCTCATAAACCCGCGCCGTGAGTTCCAGCCATTTCGGATCCTTGGACAGATCGAAATAGGCCATGCTGGCTTCGAACAAATGCATGTGCGGATTTTGCCGACGGGGTAGTTGATGGGGAACACCTTCGAGCCATCCGCCGTGATCTGATGTCATTTCGTCTTCGATGAACTCCATGATTTCCATGGCGATGGGATGACCCATGCGCCCAACATTGGCACAAGCCAAAAGGTAAAAGGCGTGATCATAGAGATCGCGTCGCGGATCATGTACTGTGCATTGCGGTTTCAATAGATGAACGAAACCGCGTTCGCCGTCAGGCCGGTAACCTTTTTCCAGCATAAACTCGAATGTGTTCTTCGCCACATAGCTGGCGTCGTCATACCAGCCAAGCCGATCAGCGAGTGCGTAAACATAGACCTGTCGAGCTTGAACTCTCAGACGTCGGATCGCTTCTGCGTCCGGCGACTTGTCCAATTTCAAATGCTCATACCAGCCACCATCAATATCGCGGGCCTGATCAGCCCAAAAGGGCAGGGCAGCGTCGCGACACCATCTCTCCAGACGATCGGCCTGAATTGAGAGGGCATCTTGATGGGGCAATTCGGCCTTTTTGAGCATCGCAGTCATATCTAAAGCTCGGCCCCTTTGGCCTTCACGAGGGCGCGGGCCTGGTCAGCAATTTCAGGGTGATCAACGGCATAAGCCATGACGGCTTCGAAATAACCATATTTGGAGCCGCAATCATAATCTTGCCCCTTATATTTGACGGCGTGGAAGCTTTGTTCACCCATGAGCCGGGCCATGGCGTCCGTCAGTTGGATTTCGCCGCCAGCTCCCGCAGCCTGGTCTTTAAGGAGTTCCATAATTCGGGGCTGTAAAATATAGCGGCCCGTGATTTTAAGGTTGGACGGGGCTTCGCTTTGACGCGGTTTTTCAACCATGCCCTTCATTTCGATAAGATCACCCGTTGCGCCGGCCTCTTTGGGAGCGATGACTCCATAAGAGGAGACGCGTTCCATAGGGACCTCGTCAACTGCGATAATATTTCCACCAACTTTTTCATAGGCATCAACCATCTGCGCCAGGCAGGAGCGTTTCTCTGTTTTGACCAGAACGTCCGGCAACAGAATAGCAAAAGGCTCATTGCCCACCACATCCCGGGCGCACCAGATCGCATGGCCTAATCCCAAAGGGCTTTGCTGGCGAACAAAACTTGTTGATCCAGCCGCCGGCAATAACGAGGTCAAGCCTTGCAGAATTTCGGTTTTCTTTTTCTCTTCAAGCGTGCGTTCAAGCTCATAGGAGCGGTCAAAGTAATCTTCGATGGCCCCTTTATTGCGCCCGGTCACAAAAACGAAATGCTCGATACCTGCATCAATGGCTTCATCGACGACATATTGTAGAGCAGGTCGGTCGACGACCGGCATCATTTCCTTGGGAATAGCCTTTGTGGCAGGAAGAACGCGCGTTCCAAATCCTGCGACAGGTAATACGGCAATTCGGATTTTAGTCATTTAATTTTCCCTCTAAACCCTCAGTGAACACGCCCCTGAATGTAATTATTCGACAGTGACGGATTTCGCCAGGTTTCGTGGTTGATCGACATCTGTCCCGAGCGCAACGGCGGCATGATAGGCGAGTAATTGAA
>JAHDBU010000097.1 GCA_020630275.1 Hellea sp. | reverse complement strand
ATGACCACCTTTGAAAGTTTTGTTGAGCTTTACCTCCCCCCACCAGGATTGCTCGGGGACCAGATTAAAGTTCGTGCTGCGGTCACTGACCTCTTCGTCCAGGGCGACGACAGACAAGAAGTCACCGAAATTCAACTGGCCGACCTGACGTTCAAATTTGGTCGAAACAGTGGTGGAGTCATCTGGCACATAGGTGACTGAGACAAAGCCTTTAGGGCGCGTAAATGTTCTTGTCTGTCCGCCTGTTGTTAATTCGGAATACTCGGCCCCGATAGAGGCCTGACCAGTCCATTTATCCGAGAGTTTTCGGGTATGTGTCAGGAAGCCCTCAGCCCGATTCTCAGAGACTTTGAGCGCACTGATACCGCTATTATTTTCTGGGTTTAAGCGGTCAATAAACTCGCTTTCGAAATCGAGAAAATTGTGAGCACCTTCGACAGAAAACTGCCAGTCCCGTCCGGGGTTGGATGACCAGCTATATTCGGATTTGATGATGGCTTCGCCTTCATCTTCGGTTCGGTTGAACTCGGTTTGTTCCAATAAATTATCATCCACGTCATAGTCGAAGAAGCGGGTGACGAAGGGGGAGTGCTCATAATTGTACAGGCCAATAAGCTTGAGACGTCCGCTTAAAAACGGGAACTCATAATCGCCATCGATGCCGCCTTCCCATTCGTCCTCGCCCGTGCGTGAAATCTCTCGACCGCTAACGCCGTTATTCACACCCGGCACGGGGTTCTCGACAAACTCACCGATCGCTGTGCGAAGGTAACGGCTTTCGCGATTAATATTGGCCATGCCGAGATTGACATTGAGATTACCAATGCGGTCATCGGCAGGTGTCCATGTGAGATTAACAGAGCCTTCGGGACCACTGCGTATGATGCGGCCTAAAAATTCACGCTCTTCATAAATAGATCCATCGGCATTACGGCGTATCTCCGGGCCTTCGCCGCCAAATCGAAAAGCTCTATTTCCAATTTCAGCGGCATAGGCGAGATTACCTTTTTTGCCCGAAACTTTGATATTGCCGCGCAGGAATTCGGGTTCATGATTCTTGCGCCACTGCGCATTCCATTCCCAGGCGCCAGAGAGTTTTTCGCTGGCATTGGCGACCACATTGACCACTTGGCCTGTCAAACCGGGAACATCCAGGTTTGAAGCGTCCAGAAGCTCGATCCGGACTACATCACTCGCAGGAATGCGCCCGATTTGATCAAAGGGGTCGTCGCCTTTGCCGGTAATAGGTTGACCGTTGAGAAGTATATTGGCTCCGCCCTGACCGAGGCCGCGATTATTATTCCCGCCACGTATTTGTACACCGGGTACGCGCCGAACCATGTCCAGCGCATCTTGCGGCGCAAATTGAGTGAAATAAGCGGGCTCAAAGACTCGTTGCGCATCCAGATTTTCACTGTCCTGAGCAAAGGCGTTGCAACCCCATAGGCCGAAGCCCAGGGCAGTTGTCATGATCAAGGCTTTTACGCTTACAGACACGATTTTGAATGGATTCCACGTTTCGCGGTGCCGTATATCAGGCAATCGTGACTAGCAAGAGTTAACCTGCGTTATTTTAGACACATTAGTTTGATTGCAATCAGAATGTATCGCTGACTTTCAACTGAACATAAGGTCCGTCAAATTCTCGCTTGCGGTTTTCAATCCGGTCAATAGTGGCGCCCGGCAGATCTCTACGATTTGTGAATATACGCCGGTCCAGTTGATTGTGGATTTCCATCACGGCACCGAGTTCCAATTGCACTTTCATGCCCAGGACATTTTTATGTTCGATAAAAATTTCGTTCCAGCCAGGGCGCATATCAAAGCGGGAAATTTCAAACGGGCTGTAATTGGACCCATTTTCGAAAGTTTCGGCGTAAAACCCCCAGGCCCAATCGGTTTTTGGAATATCGTGGCGAAAACTAATCTCGCCGTTAAATTGACGTTGCCCGCTGAATTGGCGTTTCTCTCCGGTTATGGGGTCATTGACGGAAGAGGCGTGCCAGGCAACACCTGCGCGAATTTCGACGCCCTCGAACCCAAAGGGCTTGCCCTTTATCGTCGTGTTGACATGAATTCCGCCCTGTTCACCGGAGCCTATATTTCCGATTCCAGTGGTATAGATGGTGTTGATGATATTGCCATTGCCATCCAACTCATCGATATCCAGCGGGATACTATCGACGATATCGGAGACAGTTCGGCCATGGGCTTCAATGTCGATCGCATGACCATCCTTAAATGTTTTATTGAGTTTGATTTCACCCCACCAGGACTGCTCGGGAACCAGGTTGAGATTCGTACCGCGATCTCCGACATCCTCCTGCAATGAAACAGAAGAGCTGAAATCGAAGAAATTAAGTTGACCTACCTGCCGCTCGAGCTTTGCGGTGATGTTGAAGGTTTCATCTCTTGTATAGGTGGTAGATACAAAGCCCTTAGGTCTTGTAAAAGTACGTGTCTGGCCACCGGCGGTCAATTCTGAGTATTCCGCGCCAATGGAAGCCTGTACGGACCATTTGTCATTCAGTTTCCGGGTATGGGTCAAAAACCCTTCCGCCCGGTTTTCGTCAATTTCCAAGAGGTTGAGTTCGCTGCTGTTATCAGGATTTAAAACATCGAAAAATTGGTTTTGGATGTCGAGAAAATTAAAGGCTCCCTCCAAAGATATCTGCCAATCGCGACCGTCGCTCGGGGACCAGCTATACTCTGTTTTGGCTATAGCTTCGCCTTCGTCAGCGTCTTGATGAAATTCTGTTTGAACCAATAGGTTGTCATTCACATCGTAATCGAAAAACCTTGCGAGTGTCGGCGAACCTTCTTGTCGGTAATACCCGATGAGTTTCAGCTTGCCGTCAAGAAACGGAAATTCAAAATCACCGTCAATTTTACCGTTCCATTCGTCTTCCCCAAAATTAAAGCGTTCAGAACCATCGATGCCGCGATCTGTTATCGCATCTCTGATGTAAGAGCTGTTCCGGACGAAATTGAATTGGTTATATTCCAAGTTCAGATTTCCTGTATGTTCGCTATCCGGTTTCCAGGTCAGATTAACCGAGCCACCGGCATTATCGCCGTTATACCGACCTTTGTAACTTCTGATCTCGTATATGCTGCCGTCCGCATTGCGCCTGGTTTCCGGGCCGTAATCTCCATTGCGAAAAGCCCGGTTGCGCAATTCTGCGGCATAGCTCAGACTGCCAGTCTCGCCAGAGACCTTGACAAAACCCCGCAGAAGATTGGGTTCTTGACGATTGCGCCATTCTGGATTCCATTCCCAGGATCCCGAAATGCCAGCTGTGGATTTGGTCAGGACATTAACAACCTGTCCGGTCAGGCCTGGAACATCCAGGCTCGTGCCATCTAAAATTTCTATTTTGACGACATTCGCTGCGGGAACTCGCGCAATCTGATCAAAAGGGTCGCCACCTTTACCAGTAATCGGCTGGCCGTTTAGAAGTACATTTGCTCCGCCTTGACCCAGACCTCTGGCATTATTGCCGCCTCGCAACTGAAAGCCAGGAACCCTCCGAACCATGTCGAACGCGTTTTGCGGGGCGAATTGTTCGAAATAGGCCGGTAGGAAAGAACGGGAGGACGTTTCAGTATCACTCTCTGTTTCTGTTTCCTGAGCATAAGCCCATGGTGCTGAGAATAGGGTGAGCGAGGCCATTACCGCGCAAAGCGGTTTCTTAAAGTGAGCAGTCATGTGAACTCTTTGGTTTAGTTGTTATAGTTTGTAATTGTTATTCTTTGGGGGCGGATTTCAATGCGCATGTCATCCGTTTTCGGAATGTTGAAAGCCTTGTTGATCGCGCAATAATTATTTTCAATATCGCTGCCGACCCGTACACCATCGACATACATGTCGCCATTGGTATAGCTCACATCAACAGTCTTGGCGTTTCCGTCTATAACACCATCACTCTTGAGTTTAATGAGCATGCTTTGCCCATAATCCTCATATTTGGGTATACGGTGATTGGCGGAGTGGTAGGCGTGATTTGCCACATCTTGTCTGATCCGTTCGGCTTCGCGGAGCCCTTCGATCCGGGCTCTTTGGGCCTCTTTTAAGGCAAATTTCCTCGCTGTTGTAGCTTCCCGCTCGGCTTCTGCGATCGCCCGTTGAGCCGCCCGATTTGCAGCTTCAATATCTCGTTCGACTATGCGATTGACATTTTTCTCCACGATGCTTTGGATGTCTTGGTTGAATCTGTATTTCAGTTCCGCCCGATTTTCATTTGTTTTCAAAACTTCTTTGGCAAAATTGGCTTGGGCGCGCTCAAAATAACCTTGCATCAATTCCGGATCTTGTGAGAACTTTTCGGACGCCTCCTCGAATTTTTCCAAGGCCGCCTCGAACTGGTCATCGATAACGTCCATGTCAGCATCGAACTTGTCTTCCAGTTTTTCAAAGCGCCGTTCAATCTGTTCCTCCCAATCAGAGGGGGAATATTTCTTGCCTTCCAGATAAAATGTGTTGTCAGACCCGCCTGCCAGTTCAACCAATTTGGGTTCGCCTATGGGGGCCGGCCTGGGTATTGGCGCTGGCTTCGGAGCTGGCGAGGGATAGGGAGTAGGGGCTGGCGTTGGGATGGAGACTTCTTTCCAGAGTAAATCATTGTCAAAATCCGGATGCGGGTCGCTGATCCGAGCTTTTTGCTTCTTGGCCCAATGCAGTTTTTCCTGAGTGCATTTGGAGCAATCACTTTTTTCCAAAGTCGCGATGTAATAGTCAAGGTTGACGCGATATTGATCAACCGCTTTCACAAACTTCACATAAGAATTGAAGTTGTCAGGCTTGGGCATTCTCGGTGCCTCTGGAAGAGCCGGAACAGCGTCTAAAATCTTTGGGTTTTTGTCGATGTCGAACCAGCTATTGTTGAAATAGACCCAGCGGGAGTTGTCTGACGCGATTTTTACAACAATTTTTCGCCCATCATACCAAATCGTATTGAAGTGATAATTTCTTTCATCTGCGGACACATGCAAGGCGCTTTTCGGCTCTGTAATCACAGGCGGGTGTGCGTTGGCAAATTTTACCTGGGTCGTCGTGTAGAGTCCGGCTGCTAAAATCACTGCCGTAACAGATGTCGCCATCTGCCCCCGACGGCGGCGGGGTTCTTCGGCCGCAGTTAGACGGATTAGTCTTTGAACAAGAGGAGAAGTCTTTCGAGTTGCCGCCATGGCGAAGTTAGGCGGCGTCAGATTTAATCTAATTGTTGCCAGGCCCTTAGCCAGAGATTGCGGATCTCTGGTGTAGTTGACCGCAAAGTCATCGCAGGCTTTTTCCCGGTCCTCGTCAATTGTTTTGCAAATATAGTGGATAGCCGGGTGATAGAAGAACACGGTTTTTATCGCGGTCTGCAACAGGTTGATCATGTAATCGTGACGACGGATATGTGCAATCTCATGCAAAAGGATAGCTTCGATCTGTTCTGCCGGCAGGCCAGTAAAAAAACTCGCCGGGACCAGGACAACAGGCTTGAAAAATCCAAGCGTCACAGGCCCGGTAACTCGATTGGAAACATGTAAGGCAACTTTACGGAATACTCCGGCGTTCAAAACGAGCGTTTCAAACCGCTGTTGCCACTGGGTGGGTGCTGAGGACAAGCCGCGCGTTTTCAATTGGTGGGTTAGTATAAAGCCGATGCTGTAGCGCGATGCCATCAGCAAAAACCCGATGCACCAGAATATACCCAGAAGCGGCGTGTATAGATTAACACTGGAACTCTTTAAGCCTGTCGCTGTGGTCGATCCGGTTAATACTGGCTCTATTGAAGCTGGCGCGATCATGAGATCTACAATCGAAGAGCCCGTCAATGAGTCCGAGGTTTCGGGTGACAACAAACTGGAGCCGAATGTGACTAAAAATGCTAACAAACACGCGATTAAGGCAAATAATTGAAATCCACATCTAAGACTTGCCTGACTGTCTTTCGTCATGGACCGAAAAAGGAATATGGCGAAAGCGGCGATTACCCCTTGCCACAAACTATGGATTACGGCCCAGCCGAGGCTGTCCATTAAATGCGCGGTTGAAATGTTCATCTCTCTCGTCTCCCTCTGTCTAACCCTGTCGGAGCGCCTGGATTATTTTTTGTCGAGCCGCTCCAAAAAGGCTCGTATTTCCTTGAGTTCTTCTTCCGAAGGATCCCCATTCCCTAGGGCGTGCATGACCAGGTCGGAGACCGAATTTCCAAAAGCCGTTTCAACAAAACGGTCAAAAAGCTTGGTTTTAGTATCTTCGGCACTATTGACGGCCCGATACATATAAGACTTTCCCGGTCCCGGTTCTCTCGCCAGCAAACCTTTATCCAAAAGGCGCTGAACTTGTTTCAGGGTCGTTGTATAGCCAACGTCCTTGGTGGCACTGATATATTCATGAATGGTTTTGACAGTGCAGGGCTGACGCTCCCACAATATCTGCAGAATAGCCGTTTCGGCTTCTGACGGTTTTCTGTTCTTTGTCATGACTCAGTGTGTATACGACATCTGTCGTTTTAGAAAGTTAAAATTCTGCAAGAATAGGAAAATCGTCAAAAAAGCCTTGAGTCAGAGG
>JAHDBU010000096.1 GCA_020630275.1 Hellea sp. | reverse complement strand
ACCAAATAGGCGCGACTGGCCTGCCAATCGGCCTCAATCTCGGCCAGCGCCGTTTGCAAAAAGGCTTTATCCGCCAGAGACTTTCCATTGGGAAAGGTTTTGCCAGTGGCGTGAGCCTTAAGCCTGTCGATCGCCGCCCGTCCATTGCCGACAGCCACGCCGGATATGCCTACGGCCAATAATCCAAATACCGGAAACTTGTAGAGCGCTCCTGCCTCTCTGGGCCTGTCGGAAGCCAATGACACGGAGCGCGACTTGGGGACCTGGATATCTTTGACCTCGAAATCCCCGGAGCCAGTCCCGCGCATCCCCATGACATGCCAGCTATCGATAAGCTCTGCTTCATTGGCTGGGAAAATCATCATCCGGATGTCAGGGCCGCCATTGGCATGTTTAAGCATTTCGCCGTCTTTCCAGACTGTGCACCCTCCGCCCAGCCAGGTACAATTGGCCGAGCCCGAGCCCCAGGCCCAGCGCCCGGAGACAATATAGTGATCACCATTATCGACCGCCTTGCCCCTTGGCGCAAAGACGCCGCCGGTAATGACATTCGGGTCACCGAAAATTTCCTGCGTGTCGTCTGTCGGAAGATAGGCTGCGTTGATCCCATTGGTCGAACTGATCATGGCGCACCAGGCCACAGAAGCATTCAATGTAGCGATCAATTCAAGTGTTTCGAAAAACGCCAATGGATGCAATTCCGGTCCGCCCACACTCTCGGGTGTCAGCAACCGAAACATGCCGGTTGGCGCCAAGGCTTTGGCGCTCTCGGCGGGAAGACGTCTTTGTTGATCCATGATCGGAAGCAAATCTTTCAGCTCATGTTCCTTAGCCTGAATTTGGCGGATAATTTCTTTACGCATATCTACGGACATAGGCGTCTTTATCACCTGCTACCACCGTGACATATGGAAAAATTCTTATATGAAGGTGCCGTGATCTGGTTTTTACTCTTATCGACCCTGTGCGTGGTTATGGCGTTTCTGTTTGCGCCTCTGATGCGGACGAACAAAACAACCCTGCCCATTGCCGGGCTGGGCATGGCCGTTATTGCCGGGCTTTATATCTCGAAAGGCCATCCGGAGTTGGCGGACAAACAAGACAGCCTCAAGGCGCAATATTATTATTCAGAAGGCCTGCTGTCGCAATCAGTCTCCGCCTATCAAGATCTGATTACACTTTACCCCGAGAATACCGCGCTCAAAGCCGAGTTCGATAAAGTGCTTTTGGATCTATCGAAAATCTCCAAGGAAGAATTGCAAATTATTCAAACCGTTGCCGAGCTGAAACAGCGCCTCTACAGGGAAAATTCCAGCAACGCCAAAGAGTGGCGTCTGCTGGCCAATTCGCAAATGCAGCTCGGAGCCTATGACGATGCGCTGGTATCTTATCAGAGAATGATCACCTTGGCCCCTGACAACGAGACCTATGCGGACGAGTTTGCCCGGGCCGTCAATTTCATTGAAGCACAAAGCCAGGCACAGGACATGAGTCCGGAGGATCAACAAGCCATGATTGACAATATGGTCTCAGGCCTGTCGGCACGACTTCGGGAAAATGGCGGCACAGCGCAGGAATGGCAGCGCCTGATCAAAGCGCGTCAGGTTCGAGGCGAAGATGCGCTTTTATCCGAAGAGCTGGAGATCATGAAAAAACAGCACGAGGACCGCCCTGATATGATCGAGCAGATTTTAGGTGGCGGTTAGCGAACTGCATTTAACGGCATCTTTATTGATCGTTCGTTCTCACCTAAAAATGGGCATATGATGAGATGGCTGATAGCAGTGCTGGTTTTAGGCGTTTTAGGATGGATATACATCCAAGGCGGCGCGGTACGATATTTTCATCCGGCATTTGAAAAATTTGACTCGGAGAATTTTGACCTGCCTGAAATACAAGCCTTTAGGGATGACAGTATTATTTTGAATGTTGTCGTCGACGTTTATATAAAACCAAGAGACAATAAAGTATGGTTATACGGCTATAGTAAAGAACCAGGCCAAAAAATAATAATTCAAAACGTTGAATTTTTAAGTGGCGGAAAAACGCGATTCCAGGAACAAATTGAAACCGAAGTGGTGATAGACAGGATCGTAGAAGGTCAAGGAGTTTATTTTATCGATTTCCCAATCATTCAAGGATTAACCCGCCGTTACTTTCGGCCTTGGAGTGGGCCGGTCGTCGTCAAAGTCACTTATGTCTTTAACGGACAGGAGAAAACCCTCACTTACAAATTGGACCGAGAAGTTATCCGGATTGGAACGCCCTAAGGTTGCCGATTACTCTGTCCCTAATCAAACTTTCGCGTCAGCCATAAACGGGCTTCCATGTCAGGCGAGGCATCTGTCAGGCCAAATAATGGCCCGGCGAAGATGGATACGCCATCGAGCGGTAGAGCCATAAACGGGCCGATAGTGTGGCTTTGGTTTTCAAACCCGCGAATATTATTTGTATTGCCGTAATTATTATAGAGCTCCACGCCAAAGGTCGCGCCCTTTGGGAGGCTTTTGGCTAATTGCCAACGGGTTAGCAGATTAATGCCATCCTTAGCATTGTCCCCGAATTGCCATGAAGTGAGCGCCAGAGCTCGGGCTCTAATTCCGTCACCCAGATCAAACTGGTTCATGAAATTGACCCCTAATTGCGATGGGCGATTGTCATCCCGGTAACGGGCATCAAACCGCAATCCTGTTTTGGTTTTATCGGCCCTATTCGAGAGTTCCCAGAACAGTTCGGCCTGAACGAAATCAAATTTTACATCATTATCGCCGCGATTATTAGCCTGACCTATGACCCGCCACATGAAATCGTCATTGATAGCTTGTTGATAATGCAGCCTTGAGGCGTAGCGGAAGTCGTTATTATTGCCATCCGGGTCAACCGCAATCCGGAACTGAGCCGAACGGTGCCCTTCATTGACCATAGGCGGGAAAACACCACCCGTATTCTGTGCGAGCGCTACGGAAATATGGGCGAAGAAACCCAAAACCAAAATCAGGAATATACGCATAATCAAAAAGTAGAAAACTGGCGGGGCGAACCCCGCCAAGTTGGAGGGGTTATCGGATCGGTGAGATCAGCTCAGGTGCGGTCACCAGCTGGCGGACACCATGGGACTTGGTTTCATTAAATACATTGCCTTCAGCCGCCCATTTATGCAGGGAACTGATATCTACGCGCGCACATTGCGGCCGCACGGACCAGGTCACTTTCATGGGTGAGCAGACGGATTGTGTATAACTCGGACCCGTTGTCGAACCACGAAATACAACCGGTTTACCGGTATCGTTCGGGATCTTTTTAGCCTGATGGAAACCATTGCGTTGCGTTCCGCCATAAGCGAGTTCGGTAAAATCATAGGCGTTGTCCGGATCATTAACGACCAAGAAGACCTGTGTTTCGACGCGCAGAAGAGGATCATCACATCCGTCAGCCAGACAGGCACCCAGTGTCGGACCTGGCGTGATGTCACAAGATGTGTGCACCCAGTGGACCTCGATTGTGTCGCCAGGCTTCACGCCCTTATAAGCGCCCTTGCCGCCGGACGGGTCGGTTAATTGAGCGTCCGTCAACGTGTCTGTGTCGTTACAGGCGTAACCGCCACTATCCGTGTTATTGACAAAGGTCGAAAAGCCCGGACCTTTGTGCTCGGCATTGGTATGCGTGTGGATGTTACAGAGATTGAGCTTCCGATAGTTCGGGGCCATCGGAAATTTCGTCATATTTTTCCCGCCCTTAAAGGTGATATCACGCGGGGTTTGCGGCCCCATATCCGTACACAGATCAGCGGAAGCTGACGCCTCGGACTTAGGAGTATCGACGGGCTTGGATGTTTCGGCCTCTGTTTTGCCTTTACACCCGGCCAATGCCAATGCCGCGATTGCGGCGGTTGAAATAATAAATTTGTTTCTCATTTATGCTCTCACAATTTGGTGCAGCAGCAATACCAGAGGTTAGATTGGTACCGCGCTGCAGAAAAATGTAAGTAAATTTTACTAACCTCGCTTCCTGTTACGCCGGAAACCTGCGCTCGGATCAAGATTTATTAACTTTTTGTCAAAAAAAACCCGGCTCTAAGGCCGGGTTTCAATATTCTTTATCTGACGCTTTATGCGTCTTCGGCCTCTTCGGCCTCCATGCGTGCGCGGTCAGCAGCACCTTTGGCACTCTCATCGCGATCAACGAACTCGATGACAGCCATTGGCGCGTTATCGCCATAACGGAAACCAGCCTTCATGATACGGATATAGCCGCCCTGGCGCTCTTTGTAGCGCGGACCCAGTACATCAAAGAGCTTCTTGGTCATCTCTTTATTACGTGTGCGACTGACAGCCAGACGACGTGAATTCAAGTCACCTTTTTTGGCCAAAGTCACCAGCTTCTCAACGAATGGGCGGAGCTCTTTAGCCTTGGGCAAAGTCGTTACGATCTGCTCGTGCTCGATTAAGCTAGACGCCATATTGGCGAACATAGCTTTACGGTGCGATGTCGTGCGATTTAGTTTACGATGGGCAATGCGATGGCGCATGGCGAAATCCTTTTTGAATAGGCCGGGTTAAATCCGGTCGTCGTATTTTTTAGCAAGTTCTTCGATGTTTTCCGGCGGCCAATTAGGTGCATCCATTCCCAGATGCAGCCCCATAGCGGCCAGGACTTCCTTGATTTCGTTCAAGGACTTACGACCAAAGTTCGGTGTCCGGAGCATCTCTGACTCGGACTTTTGAATAAGGTCACCGATATAAACGATATTATCGTTTTTGAGGCAGTTGGCTGAGCGGACAGACAGTTCCAACTCCTCCACCTTGCGCAGCAGCGCCGGGTTGAAGTCGAGCTCTGGCTTGTCGGCTTCGCGGACGCTGTCTTCTGGATCATCAAAGTTGACAAAGACCTGAAACTGGTCCTGCAGGATACGGGCGGCAACGGCCACAGCATCTTCGGGCGTGACGGCTCCGTTGGTTTCAACGTCGATAAACAGCTTGTCATAATCCAGAACCTGACCTTCGCGTGTGTCCTCAACGCGGTAGGCAACCCGTTTGACCGGTGAATAGAGCGCATCAATAGAAATCAGACCAATCGGCGCATCTTCCGGACGGGAAGCTGCCGCCGGGACATAGCCTTTACCAGTTGTGACCGTCAGCTCCATGCGAAGTTCAGAACCCTCATCCATCGTACAGATGACATGCTCGGGATTGAGAATTTCGACATCAGCCGTCTCTTCGATATCGGCGCCTGTTACAGGGCCAGCACCTGTCTTTTTCAGCAAAAGACGCTTGGGGCCTTCGGCGTGCATGCGCACGGCCAGATCTTTCAGGTTCAGAACGATATTTGTGACGTCTTCGCGCACACCTTGAATGGAAGTGAACTCATGCACGACACCGTCGATTTGAACAGCTGATACAGCGGAACCTTGCAGAGATGACAGAAGCACGCGGCGCAGGGAGTTCCCCAGCGTCATACCAAAGCCCCGCTCTAATGGTTCGGCGGTAATGGTTGCAAATCGTTCCGGTTCACGACCCGGGATGATTTCCGGATTGATAGGACGAATAAGTTCTTGCCAGTTTTTTTCAATCACAGTCTTGCCTCTTTAAGCAAATGGCGGCCTTTGCAGACCGCACCAAAAAATAGTGTGTTTTCCGACGTCTCGAAAAACTTAAACGCGGCGGCGCTTGGGCGGGCGACAGCCGTTATGCGGGATCGGTGTCACGTCGCGAATAGTCGTGATCGTAAATCCGGCAGCCTGAAGGGCACGCACGGCGCTTTCACGTCCGGAGCCCGGCCCGTTCACGTTAACTTCCAGAGTATTCATGCCATGTTCGGCGGCCTTCCGTGCAGCTTCCTCAGCAGCAACCTGCGCAGCGTAAGGTGTCGACTTACGCGATCCCTTAAAGCCCATCATACCCGCTGAACACCAAGACACAGTGTTGCCTTGAGCGTCCGTGATGGTGATCATTGTGTTGTTGAAAGTTGAATTCACATGGGCAACGCCGGATGTGATATTCTTGCGATCCGCACGACGGACGCGACCTGGTTCTTTAGCCATTGTCTAGCCTCTACTTCTTCTTGCCGGCGATCGGCTTGGCTGGACCTTTACGTGTCCGAGCATTTGTATGTGTACGCTGTCCGCGAACCGGCAGGCCACGACGATGACGCAGGCCGCGATAGTTACCCATGTCCATCAGACGCTTTATGTTCTGGTTACGCTCACGTCGAAGGTCACCTTCAACGGCATAATCTGCATCGATCGTTTCACGGATCTTCAAAACCTCAGCATCGGTCAATTCATTGACGCGGCGTTCTGCGGTAATGCCAACCTTTTCACAGATAGCCTGTGAGATGGCCGGACCAATACCGTATATGTATGTCAACGCGATCACTACGCGTTTATTTGTGGGAATGTTTACACCCGCAATACGTGCCACAATCGGCCTCCTCAAAATTCGCTCTTCTACTGACCTTGAAGCGAGTCCCATCTTGCCACGCAAAAGTGGCGGTCTGTCTTCAACATCCGCATGAAAGCGGCTTCACTAGTCCTCTCACCCCGCAGAGTCAAGCGGGTTTTAAGGCTTATTTAACGTCCAAACAATCGGGCCCAGAACGAGGGTTT
>JAHDBU010000095.1 GCA_020630275.1 Hellea sp. | reverse complement strand
TGGAAACGGGCCTGGCGTCTAGAGAGTAAGCGAGCGTCTCGCCGTGGATATTCCAGATTGTCTCTTAAGAATGAGGTGGTCGCGACGGTGTTGTTTCAGGTGATATTGTGGAGTGCCATTGTGGCCGTACTTGGGTGGGCTGTGCTGCCTTATCTCATTGGCGCGGCGGCGTTCGGGTCGTCCATGTTATCCATGCAAAACTATGTGGGTCATTACGGATTGTTGCGCGAGAAACGCCCCGATGGTAAATATCTGCCTTGCATGCCCCATCACAGCTGGAATACCAGAAACCTGATTACCAATATGATCAGCTATAATCTGGCACGCCATTCCGACCATCATGCGCATCCGTCACGTCATTATCAGCATTTGCGAAACCTGCCGGAAGTGCCGGAGCTGCCTTACGGCTATGGCACCATGTTCCTGCTGGCCTATTTTCCGCCGCTCTTTCGCAGGGTTATGGACCCGGTGGTCCTGGCCAATGTGGACGGTGATATGAGCAAAGTCCTGACAAAAGAGCTCTGCGCCGCTGAAGGCTACCCCTAGCTCTTTTTGAGATTGACGTCGCGCTGAGGGAAGGGAATTTCGAAACCGGCTTTGCCCAAAGCTTTGTTGATCTCGGTGTGAATATCATGGCTAACGGCAAAACGATCATCCACACTCCGGACAAAGACACGTAGTTCAAAATCGAGAGAGCTTTCGCCAAAGCCCAGGAAGAAGACATTGGACCGCGGCTCTGTCAGGACACGCTTATTGTCGGCCAGAACCTTCAGCATAATATCCCGGGCCTTATCTGTGTCGGAGCCATAGGCAATCCCGACTGGGATGATGATCCGCGTGATGGAGTCTGTCAGCGTCCAGTTGGTGACCTTCTGGGTGATCAGCTCTTTATTCGGGATAAAGATCTCGCGGTTGTCCAAGTCAGACAATGTTGTCGCCCGAATTTGTATCCGGCGGATCGTCCCGCTCTTTTCTCCAATGGTAATATAATCGCCGACACGGATGGGTCGTTCAAACAGTATGATCAGACCAGAGATAAAGTTGGCGATAATTTCCTGCAAACCAAAACCGATACCAACCGACAGAGCTGCCGCGATCCATTGTAGTTGCGACCAGTCCATGCCGAGCTTGCTAAACGCCCAGACAAACCCAATGGCAAATATAACATAGCCAAGAATATTGGTGATGGCATATCGCGTACCACGGTCAACATTTGAGCGATTAAGGACGAATACATCCAGAAGGCCTGGGATATTCTTTGCGGTGATAAAGGTTAGCACTGCGATAGCCAGCGACTGAATAAGGTTCCATAGAGTGACGTAAGAGACGGCCGTCGTTTGTCCATCTACAGTCTGAAGTTCGGTCGGCCATAATTCAACATTATCGAAAACAGACAGCGCCGGAAAGAGATCGCGCCAAACAAACCACATTGTTATCGCAAATCCAATGGCAACAAATGTATTGATCAATTGACCGGATTGACGACTAAGAGTCTCCACGTCAATTTCATCATAATCAAGCTGGGGCATTGGTGTTTCACCGCGCTCTTCGGCTTCGGCTTGTTCTTTTCGGGCTTGGCGGAGCTTCTCCAATCGCTCCTGAGCCTGACGCAAAGAAATACGGCGTTGCGCGACCAGCAAAGTCCGGCGAAGCAGGCCATAAAGCGCATAAGTCGCGAGCGTGATTCCGGCCGTAAAGAACAGGCGAGACAGTAAAACTCGCGCCGTATCATAATATCCTATCGCGGCAAGAACGGCGGCTGAAACGGGTAAGAGCGTCACCATCAATATCAAAGGTCGGTAATAACGCCGGATCAGATTTGTTTCAGAGAAGCCGCTTGTGAGTTGGGATTTCTCCATTTTTAGCAACCGAACACCAAATGCCGCTAAAATGAATGCGGTCACGATAAAGGCCAGCAGGCTAAAACCTTCATACACATCAGGTAGTCGGCTGTTTTGGGTCAATGTGACGAGTGCGATTGCAATACCTGCCGTTGGAATGAACCAGTTTAGATTTCTTATGGTGTTGCGTCGGAAAAAGCGCGGCGCGCGATAATGGCTATCAAACAAGGATTTGTCTCTATTCCATTCCCGCCACATTAAAAAGAACCATGCAAAGCCCGATAGTTCGATTCCAGTTTGCCCCAAGGAGTCTATAAAGGCATCAGTGGCCGCGCTGTTTTTGAAGATAAGGCCTGCAATAAGTAATAAAAGCGGTATTGGGGCAGCATAGAGCGCTGTCGTGAGTAATACGCCTGGCGAGTGCCAATACGAATCTTTTTGGACCCGGCCGACGTCCCCAGCGGTCGCCGTAATATATCGACGCATGCGAGGACGTAATCCATAAAGAATAAGCGCTAAACTCAAGCCCAGTCCGATACCATACCAATACCGTCTTAGTTCCATTGTGAACGCGCTGAATGTGTTGGCCAAATTCTTAGCGCTAAAGACTGAAAATCCTCCTCTGATGGCACGTTGAGGCCACTCTGTGTCAATAGCCCGGACACTGGGGAGCCAGAGCAAGTTTTGATCAAGTATACCATTGAGTTTTTGGGTGTTATCAACCAGACGGTCTTGGATTAATTTGAGTTGCTTTGATTCTCGGTACTCATTGGACGTATATTCCGCATATTGGTTGAGCAGACGACGTCTTTGGCCGTGCAAGGATTCGATAATTTGATAATCCGTATTGCTCAGGGGCGGATAGCCCGAATTCTCTGACTGCCATTCTGAAAATTCGTCCGACAGCTCCAAGGACCCAACAGGCATACGGCGTAATTCTTGACGCGCCCAAAGTTGTTGCTGGGTGGCTTGAAGTTCCCGTTTCTTATTGCTGTCGATTTGGCCGCGGATGGATTTGATCGACGGGCGCTGATCACGGAGTTGTCGCATTGTTGCGCTCGATTGACGGTTAAATTCCCCAATATTAGTGAGTCGGTCGGCGACCTCCAAATCATTGTCAACTTCAGTAAGCTTCTCTCGCGTAGCCGCTTGAATACGGGGATATTGGCTCGCCTGTTGGGCGCTATCCCGGAGCAGGCCCGCAATTGTCAGATTTTGGTCCGCATATTCCAAAACAAATGGGTGCGAATTTCCAAGGACTTTAAAGCCATTTAGTACGTCTTGATATAAGTTATCGGCGAGGGAAAGTCGCCGCATACCGGTTTTGAGCTGCAAACCCACAACTCGGCGGGCTGTATTATCCACATTAAGTTGGGCCAAATCTCGCCTTAGCTCTAGTATTTGCAAACGGGTCGGCTGAAAGGCGATTTCTTGTTCGAGCGCCAGGACCGTATTTCGCATCTCATATTCACGGGCCTCAAGCAGTGTGCGAAGGCTGGTTTGAATTGCGCCTCGATTTTCGCTATCAAGAGCTTCCAACCTGTTGACTTGGGTTGCTAGCGCGCTTTGCGCTCCGGCCAGTTCGTCTTGAATGGCTAATTCCGTTTGGGATTGTATGGCTGCACGATAGGATTCAAGTTCGTTTTCGTAATTTCGCAACTCACCCTCGACCAAAATGCGTTCACGTTCCAGTCGCTGTAGATCAGCACCGGAACGCATATCGGTGGTCGATGTCGGCTCAGGCGGATTATTCTGCAAAGCCTCCATTCGGTTTCGTAGCCCATCAATAATTTCCTGAGCACTTTCAAATTCCTGACTGAGGGTTTCACTTTTTTCCTTTTGTTCGGCGGCCCCCGACATGGCTTCTATGGCTGCTTCGTAGCGAGCTTTGATAACTAAAGCGTCGTCACCATCAATATTACGGTCTGATTCTACGCGCTTAACCTGATTTTCTAGGCTTGAAATCGTGAAGTCAGGTGGGACAACCGTTTCCGTTTCGCTGACTTGAGCGAAACTGTTTGATGAAAATATCAAAAGCGACCAACAGGCGAATACAGCCCAAAGATGCCTGAAATGGTCTAAAAAATCAGCCAGAATCCGCATAGGGGTTCCCTTAAGACAGTTTACGGATTATGTCGCCCAAAATCTTTGTAATTGTCTCATGGCTCCACCACTTTTAACACTCGATAATATGGCATTGACCTTTGGTAGCACGCCTCTCCTGACAGATGCCAATATGCGCGTCTATGAAGGGGACCGGATTTGCTTGGTTGGCCGTAACGGATCTGGAAAGTCGACCTTTTTGAAAATTGCAGCGGGACTGGTTGAGCAGGATTCTGGTGAACGCTTCTTGAAGCCCGGCGTGACAGCGCGGTACCTGCCGCAGGAACCGGACCTGACCGACTATGCGAGTATTGGCGATTATGCTCGCAGTGGCCTAGAAGGGGCTGAGCAGGGTTATAAAATTCCCTATTATCTCGACGCCCTTGGTTTGGATGAAACGTCAGGAACAGAAAACTTGTCTGGAGGGGAGGCACGTAGGGCTGCACTTGTGCGCACGCTGGCCGCTGAGCCAGATATTCTTATGCTCGACGAACCGACCAACCATTTGGACCTGCCAGCTATCGAGTGGCTGGAGAGTGAAATCTCGGCCATGCGATGTGCGATCATCCTTATTTCGCACGATCGGCGGTTCTTGGAAAAACTGTCCCGCAAGACAGTATGGATGGACCGGGGCGAAACCCGCACGATTGACAAAGGCTTTGCCCATTTCGAAGACTGGCGCGATGAGTTTCTCGAACAAGAGGAGCTGGACCGCCACAAACTGGACCGCAAAATCGTGCGCGAACAACACTGGATTGTGCATGGTGTCTCTGGGCGACGTAAACGCAATATGCGCCGGGTTAAGGAGCTGGCGGCATTACGGAAAAGTGTCAAAGAACAGCGCCACGTCAAAGGCGACGTGCACTTCGCAACTGTTGAAACCCAGAAATCCGGGAAACTGGTTGCTGAGGTAAAGAGCATTTCAAAGTCATTTGGTGATCGGTCGATCATCCAGGACTTCTCAACCCGCATCATGCGCGGTGACCGTATTGGCCTGGTGGGTCCTAATGGCGCCGGCAAAACGACTCTACTGAAAATTATCATGGGCGAGATGGAACCGGATTCAGGAACAGTAAGGCTTGGCGTCAATTTGGAGCCCTTGATCGTTGACCAAAAACGCGAAAGTTTGAATCCGGATTGGACCTTGTCCGAGGCCCTAACCGATGGACGAGGGGATAATGTCATTATCGGCGATAAGCAAAAACATGTTCAGAGCTATATGAAGGATTTCCTGTTTCTTCCCGAGCAGGCGCGAACCCCTATTCATGCTTTGTCGGGTGGGGAACGCGGGCGTTTGCAACTGGCGCGGGGCCTTCGGCTACCTTCTAATTTATTGGTTCTGGACGAGCCGACCAATGATCTGGATCTTGAGACACTGGATCTCTTGCAGGAGCTTATCGCGGATTATGAGGGTACCGTCCTGCTAGTCTCTCACGATCGGGATTTTCTCGACCGGACCGTCTCACGGACCATCGCCTATGAGGGGCCAGGACAATGGCAGATATATGCTGGCGGCTATTCTGATATGGTGGCCCAGCGCGGCGAAGGCGTGAAAGCCCGCAAAGAAAAAGAGAAAAAGGAAAAAGCTGACATCAAAAATGTAGCGGCGCCGAAATCCGGCTCCAATAAGTTGTCCTACAAACACAAATTTCGTCTGGAACAATTGCCGGGAGAGATGGAGCAGGCTGAAACCCGAATTTCAGAATTGGAAGCGAGACTGGCTGATCCGGATTTGTTTTCCAAAGACCCGGACGGGTTTACAAAAATCGCCAATGACCTAGAACAAACCAAATCCCAACTGGATGCGATGGAAACAGAGTGGCTGGAACTAGAGGCTATGAAAGAAGGGTAGAAAAAAGGACGACTATGAGTGCGCAGGACTACATAAATGCCTACCGGATTGACGACCGCCGGGGATTCAAACTGGCCGACATGCCGACACGGCCCAATATTTTTTCGGATAGCGGGGATGCGCGAAAGCTGACCGGGGAAAATGCCTACGAAATTTCCAAGCTATCCCACAAGCTCTATGGCGAGGCCAAGCGGTCACTCCTGATTGTCTTACAAGGCATGGACACATCGGGTAAAGATGGGACCACATCCGCCATTTTCCAACATACCCCGCCGCTCAATGTGAAAGTCGCAGCGTTCAAGGCACCAACCAAGAAAGAACTGGCCCACGATTATCTATGGCGTGTGCATCAAGTCTGCCCCGGCAAAGGTGAGATCGTGGTGTTCAACCGCTCTCATTACGAGGATGTCTTGGTCGTCAAAGTTCGCGAATTTGCGCCGCTCGAAAAGGTTGAACAGCGCTATGAGCAGATCAATAATTTCGAAAAACATTTGACTGAAAACGGCACGACGATCCTAAAATTCATGCTTCATATTTCCCATGAGCGCCAGGGACAGCGCCTCAAAGAGCGCTTGGTCGAAGGTCATAAGCTCTGGAAATTTAATCCAGGCGATCTGGATGACCGGGAGCTCTGGCCTGAGTTTATGGACGCCTATGAAACCATGGTGCAGCGGACCTCTACCGAATGGGCGCCCTGGCATGTTATTCCGAGCGATAGTCGCTCTCGACGCGGGGCGATTATAACTTCGATTGTGCGTAAAACCCTGGAGGAAATGGCGCCGGAATATCCGGACCCGGGGTTCAAGCTTGAAGATTTTGAGGGGCG
>JAHDBU010000008.1 GCA_020630275.1 Hellea sp. | reverse complement strand
CCCAGGCGGCCAGGAAGCGGTCGGCTTCTTCCATCGTATTGTTATATCCCAGAGACAGGCGAATGGCGCCCTGCGGCGCATCGTCCAAACGGTCCATGGCGGTGAGAGCTTTCGACGCATCGGTTTTCCCACTGGAGCACGCCATGCCGCGGGAGACGGATATACCTTCGATGTCGAGCGCCATCATCAAAGTCATAGAGCTGGCATCCGGAACAGCGAAGAAACTGGTATTCGGCAGACGTTCGCTTTCTTCTCCAAAAATGACAAGGTTAGGCTCAACGGCCTTGAGACCCTGTTCAATATAATCTCGTATCTCTTTGATTTTATGCAGATTATTAGCACTGCGTACCGCCGCTCCAAACCCGGCAGTACCGGCTACATTGATCGTCCCGGCTCTGCGACGGCGCTCCTGTCCGCCACCCGTAAGGTGAGACGCGT
Source organism: Hellea sp. (assembly GCA_020630275.1). Classification (GTDB taxonomy): domain Bacteria; phylum Pseudomonadota; class Alphaproteobacteria; order Caulobacterales; family Maricaulaceae; genus JACOMS01. The sequence goes on along the minus strand of JAHDBU010000008.1, from coordinate 36,266 downwards.
AAGGCGCGTCTGCGGCCACATAGAGTGCCCCAATGCCCATAGGTCCGCCGATTTTATGAGCGGAAACCGCCAGATAGTCCGGCAGGCACATAAAATCGATTTTACCCAGGGCTTGAACGGCATCCACATGGAGAAGCCCGCCTGCGTCGTGGACTAACTCAATCACATCTTCAATGGGCTGAATGACCCCGGTTTCGCTGTTTACGGCTGGTACGGACACAAAAGGCCGCCCGTCAGCTTCATTCCAAAGTTCAAGACGGGATCTCAGCCAGTCCATATCAGTGACGCCGTTAGGCAAGGCCGGGATATATTCGACAAATCGCCCAAACCGCTCCGCCGCCGTTGATGTAGCTGGATGATCCAGTGACGAAATCAATAGTCGCTGACATCCGCCGGATATGGCCGAAACAACCGCCGTATTGTCGCTTTCCGTGCCGCCGCCGGTGAATATGATGTCTTGGGCGCATAGCCCGAGTTTCATGCCAAGTGCTTCTCGCGCTTCAGATACTAAATTGCGCGCCGCCCGTCCATGTCCGTGTTGCGCGGATGCGTTTCCCACTACCTTCATAGCATGAGCCACAGCCTCAATCACTTCGGGCCGCGCCGGCGATGTGGCGTTGTGGTCAAAGTAGATACGATCCGTCATTCCGCTGGCTCCAGTGAAGCTTCGGGAATGGGAATGTTTTGCTCAACCACGTCAGCAACAGATACTTTGGCCAGAAAGTCTTCTATATGGGCTTCGAGTGCATCCCATAATGAATGGGTCATGCATTGGGTGGTATGACCCGTACAATGCTGTTTAATCTCGGGCGTACAGCCGTGGAGTTTGATGTCCTCGTCGACAGCGGCGATAATGGCGTCCAGTTTGATGGATTGAGACGGCCTGGAAAGACTATATCCGCCTGCATGACCTCTATGGCTGTCAACAAGGCCAGCTTTGCGGAGTTTTCCGAATAATTGCTCAAGATATGAAAGCGAAATGCTCTGACGGTTTGATATTTCAGATAGCGCAACAACGGAATCAGGACCCTGTTTGGCCGCTTGTGCAGCCAGATCGGTCATTGCCATGATGGCATATCGTCCTTTTGCTGTCAGTTTCACGTCTAAACCGTTGTATTTTCTCTTTAATGTGAACTTTATTTTGCATTTTGCGGAACGCTTTGTTAAAGGCGGCCCACGTTACACGAGCGGGGTATGTATTAATCCCGACTCTTTTAGTCAAGATTAAAGATAAGAACAACGAGAATTAAATGCCAGAAGTGATTTTTGCGGGCCCTGAAGGTCGCCTTGAGGGTCGGTATCACCCGTCTGACGATCCGGCAGCGCCTTGCGCCCTGATCCTGTCCCCGCACCCGAAAGCGGGAGGTCATATGGACCACCGCATTCCGGTTGCCATGTATGAGCAGTATAAAGAGCGCGGATTTTCAGTTTTGCGGTTCAATTTCCGCGGCATTGGCCGGTCTGTGGGCACTTATGATAATGGGCAGGGCGAGCTGCAGGACGCGGCCTATGCGCTGGACTGGATGCAGAGCTTCAATCAAAACGCGCCGTTTTCATGGGTGTCGGGTTATTCTTTTGGTGCCTGGATCGGTATGCAGCTTTTAATGCGCCGCCCGGAAATCGCCGGCTTCATTTCTATGTCTTTGCCGACCAATACTTATGATTTCGCGTTTCTGGCGCCTTGCCCAGCTTCTGGCCTGGTGACCTATGGCAGCGATGATCCGATCGTACCGGCTGATGACGTTGATCGCGTTATAGAGAAAATCCGCGTTCAAAAAGGCAAAATCATCTCGACGCACCGTATCGAAGGCGCAGACCATTTCTACTCCAATCATTTGGAAGAGACCATGGATGTCATCGATGATTATCTCGATGAACATCTCGACCCAATGTATTGCCCTCCAAGAGAGCCTCGCATTCCGGCTTAGTTAGTGTTTGACGGAGGGCGACACAAAAACGCCCCCTGTCGTTGGTTCGGATACGCCCGTTGTGTTGGGAAATGATAACGGTAAGCCAAGGTTCGATCTGACGGCGAAATAGGCACAGGCTTGGGCCTCGATGTCATCGCCCATCCAGCCTACATCTTCAGCCGTTTGGATAGGACATTTCACCAGATCTTTGAGCATTTTCAAGATATTTTTGTTTTTGCGTCCGCCGCCACTGACAATGACTCGGTCTGGAACGAGTTCCAGTTTCGCCAGAGTATGTTTAACAGAGGCCGCACAAAAGGCCACGAGGGTCGCAGCTCCGTCCTCAACTGATTTGTCCATAATGTCACCGATCACATCGAAATCATATCGATCCGCTGATTTCGCGCCATCAATTTTGAAAAACGGTATTTCTCGCAGCCATTTTTCAATCAGTTTCAGATCAAATGTGCCCTTGGCAGAGATCTCTCCGTCTTTGTCATAATCAATCCCGGTTCTATAGAGCCAGCTATCAATAGGGCCATTGGCTGGACCTGTATCCGATGCAATCAAATCATCGCCATTAATCCAGGTGAAATTACCGACTCCGCCTAGATTGAGGACAACGGTTTTCCCTTTGAGCTTGGAATACCGGCACAAAGCCTGATGATAGATAGGGGCCAAAGGTGCGCCTTGCCCGCCTTTTTCCATGTCAGCAGTCCTGAAGTCATAGACGCACGGCATGTTGAGTTCGTCGGCCAATCTCTGTCCCTTGCCGATTTGCAAGGTTTGTCCATTTTGGCCTTGTTGCGGTGGCATGTGCACGACCGTTTGTCCGTGATAACCAATGACGTCACATTCTGATTTTTTGAGGATCTCGCGGCAGACTTCGATATGTAATTCATCCAATAAGCGTTCGGCTGTTTCTAAACGTCCGGGTTTGGCACCGTCGAACCGCCATTTCAAAGCTGCGCGTGTGGCCTTACCTAATTTGCGTTTTTCCAACAAATTGTAAGGCCGGTGATAAACGGGCCCAAATTCGAATATCTTCTCGCCGTCTGTTTTGAGCACAGCCGCATCTATCCCGTCCAGAGACGTCCCGCTCATCAGCCCCAATGCCGTATAAACTTTCGAACTCAACGCTTAACCTTTGACTTACGGAATCATGTTGTTAGAAGCCCAGTTTTGGTAGCTATAAGGCAGATAAATGACCACATATCAATCGGAATTGATGAGACGCCTCACCGAGCGCGGCTTTCTCTATCAATGCACCGATGAATCAGGCCTTGATGAAGCGGCAGCGGCCGGTGGCTTGGTGGGATATATTGGATTTGATTGCACAGCTCCTAGCCTGCATGTGGGCTCGCTAGTGCAGATTATGATGCTGCGTCACTTACAACAGGCCGGTGGCAGGCCCATAGTCTTGATGGGCGGAGGAACAACGAAAATCGGTGATCCGACAGACAAAGACAAGTCGCGTCCGATTCTGACCCACGAATTTATTCAAAAGAATAAAGAAGGCATCTCAAAAGTGTTTTCAAAATTCCTGGATTTCAACGACAAAGACGGCGCCATTATGGTCGATAATGCCGACTGGCTGGACCAATTAGGTTATATTGATTTCCTGCGGGATATGGGGGTGCATTTTACCATTAACCGCATGGTCGCCCTCGAAAGCGTGAAACGTCGTCTTGAACGTGAACAGCCCATGACATTTCTTGAGTTTAATTACACGCTTTTGCAATCTTACGATTTTGTCGAGCTTAACCGTCGATATGGTTGCCGTCTGCAGCTGGGCGGTTCCGATCAATGGGGCAATATCGTCGGCGGTATTGATCTGACGCGCCGCGTTGAAGGCAATGAAGTTTACGGCTTTACGACACCATTGATTACAACAGCTTCCGGCGGAAAAATGGGGAAAACAGCCGAAGGTGCCATGTGGTTAAATGCGGATCCAGCGCTCGGTGAAGATTTCTATAAAAGTCCGTATGATTACTGGCAATTCTGGCGCAATACCGAGGATGCTGATGTCGGAAAATTCCTGCGTCTCTTTACAGATGTTTCGCTGGAAGAGATCGAGGTATTGGAAGCTCTGGAGGGTGCTGATATCAACAGGGCGAAAATCCGCTTGGCCAACGAAGCGACGATGCTTCTTCACGGTTCTGATGCGGCGCGTGAAGCCGAGGAAACTGCGCGGAAAACATTTGAAGAAGGCGCGACCGCAACAGGCCTGCCTACTTTTGATGTTGCGACTTTGGATGCATTAACCGCTGTCGACGCAGCTATCCTCACCGGGCTAGCAGCGTCCAAAGGCGAGGCGCGACGTCACGTCAAAGGCGGCGCCTTGAAAATCAATGACGAAAAAGTCTCTGATCCGTATCAAGCCATTAACATCAGTGACGTACAAGACGGCGTTATAAAAATTTCTGTCGGCAAGAAGCGACACGCCCTCATTCGCCCGACTTAACTGAAAGGATTGATCATGGCTCTTAACGTTGGCGACAAGGCACCTGACTTTACCATGCCTGCCGAAAGCGGTAAAACAGTCTCATTGGCGGATTATGCAGGCAAGTCGCTGGTCCTCTATTTTTACCCCAAAGACAACACCCCCGGATGTACGGTCGAAGCCAAAGATTTTTCGGCGCTCAAAAGTGATTTCGCCAAAGCCAATTGCGAGATTTTGGGTGTCTCCCGCGACAGTGTCAAAAAGCATGAAAACTTTATCGCTAAGCAAGACTTGAGCATTAGCTTGGGGGCGGATCTGGAAGGAAAAGTTACCGAGCAATACGGCGTCTGGGTCGAGAAAAAAATGTACGGCAAAACATATATGGGGATTCAGCGGGCCACCTTCTTGATAGGTCCGGATGGTAAAATCGTCGAAATCTGGCCCAAGGTCAAAGTCAAGAACCACGCAGAAGACGTTTTAGCTCGTGTAAAGTCCGCGTAGTTTTATGGACACGGTGGCGGCGGTTAAAGACGCTCTGGATTGTCAGAACGCCAAAGAAAAAGCTGCGAAAGCCATGCGCGCATTTAGTGCATGGCAAAATAATCCAGCCATCCCCTCTTCTTTCCCATCACCGAACATAAATCCGGGCCGACCGACCCAACCGATTATGGTTCCGCCCTCAGAGGTTCCACGTCGTGGGATTGGATCGATAAAGGGTAAGGCCGCATTAATGCATGCTGTCGCCCATATCGAGTTTAATGCCATCAATCTGGCGCTCGACCTAGTCATAAGGTTTTCTTCTGATGCCGTGTTTGAGAGCGACCTGAATCGAATTGAATTTATAACGGACTGGCTCAGCGTGGCCTCAGATGAAGCGCGTCACTTTATGATGGTAAGTGCCTATCTCGAAGCGAATGGATTCGAATATGGCACATTTCCTGCACATAATGGTCTCTGGGATGCTGCCATCGACACCTCGCAGGACGTCGCGGCTAGATTGGCAGTCGCCCCAATGGTTTTAGAAGCGCGCGGATTGGACGTCACGCCACAAATTATTGAAAAATTAAGGAAAAACGGCGACTCCGAAGCCGTAAATATACTAGAAGTGATTCTAACAGAGGAGGTGCAACACGTTTATTTCGGAACAAAATGGTTTAATTTTGTTGCAAAGAGACGCTCAAAAGACCCTGTGACTTACTTTCACGAGCTCGTTCGTTCGCATTACAAGGGATTACTTAAGCGACCTTTCAATAAAAAAGCGCGATTTGACGCCGAATTATACGAAGATTTCTACCTTCCATTGTCATGAATTATTACATTTTAGAAAAAACCAAACTTGTAACAATTTATCGCTTGAAAAAAGCTCGCGAATTTTGTTGTTTGGCCAAAATAAAAATTGCCCTGGGGAACAAATGTTTGGTAATTTGAGAGAGGAAGCGAAGGCAGCCGTGCTTCGCTATTTTCCAGAACGTCAGATTTATCTGCGTTCAGGCGGCGAGGTCAGCTATTATGTGCTGAAGACACGTACGCAAGTCATGATTACTTCATTGCTTGGAGCGACGGCTCTCTGGTGCCTGGTCACACTGTTAAACGTCATTTGGGGATTTAATCCAATCGCCGGTGCTTCGAAAAAGAACCGTATGATTAAAGCCGAGTATGAGCGGACGGTTGAGAATTATAAGGCCCGTCTGGAAAGTGCAGAATTTCAATTAAATCAGCAACAACAAGATTTTGAAAAAATTGCCAAAAACCTGCAAGAGAAACACGCTACCCTGGCCAAGCATTTAGACCAACCCGTACTAGACCCATCTCTTCCTGAATTCGGGCTGACCACTCAATTTAAGCCAACCTTTCTGAGATCGCCCGGTTTACGAGATGCCAGCGAACGTGAATCTCGGGTTGGAGTAATGAAAACCGCTGAAGTTGATTTGGGTACAGACGCCGACCGCTCTCTAATGAACCTGGACTCGACTCAAAATGATAAGTTGATGAAGGTTGAGTTTGACACTCTGAGCGACATCGAAAAATCCAGAGCCATTATTGAGGCGACTGATCTCAATGTCGTTGATATTTTGAGTGCTGGTAGCCCCGGAACCGGAGGGCCTCTTTTCGATGTCACTGGAGGGGAAGATGGCGATCCTCGAGTTATTTCCATTCAAGCCCGCGTTGCTGAGTCGAAATTATTGGAAGATGCTATCGAAAGCCTTCCGTTGGGTTTTCCGGTCGAGGGTGATGCTCGCTTAACTAGCGCTTTCGGTGTTCGCAAAGACCCATTTACGAAACGCCCCGCCATGCACCAGGCCGTAGATATCGGCGCACGTTACGGTGCTAAGATCATTGCAACGGCTGACGGCGTGGTTATTCATTCCGGTCGTAAGTCAAATTATGGGCGCGTGGTATTTGTTGATCATGGCCACGGGTTCATAACAAAATACGCACACCTGTCGAAAACTCTGGTAAAAAAGGGCCAGATTGTTAAGAAGGGTGACAGAGTCGGTGAAATGGGAAGTTCAGGAAGAAGTACTGGCCCTCACCTTCACTATGAAGTTACATTCCAGGACCGGGCATATGATCCGGACAAGTTTTTAAAGGCCGGCCTTTATGTTCAGTAAGACCAATTCTAATTCTGCAAAACCAACACCGACGGCTAGCGAAGCCCCCAAAAAGTCGGCACCCAGACCGGTTGCTTCCGCTCCGTCTATACTCGGCCGAGACATCACAATTATCGGCGAGATTCGCACAGACGGAGATTTGCAGATTGATGGTCGCCTTGAGGGTAATATTACCGCTTCGGGCATAACAATTGGTGAGCAAGGCGCCATAAGCGGTGACATCAAAGCGAAGTCAGTCGTAGTTCGCGGAAAGGTGACAGGTAAAATAAATGCCAGCCTTGTAGAACTCGCAGAAACCGCCAATGTTCAGGCTGATATCATCCAAGACAAATTGACGATTTCAAACGGCGCTTTCTTCGACGGAAAATGTTCACGTCGCAAACAAGCGGCCGCTCCAATTGCCAAGCCTAAGTCTGTTCAGCCAAAAACAGCTTAACCTCTACTATTCTTTCTCATGAACACCTGCCTTTTCGCTCAGCGCAGCGGAAAGGAAAAGGTCTATTTTGCCGTCCAAGACTCCTGATGTGTCGGAGGTCTCAACGCTTGTGCGAAGATCTTTGACAAGTTGATAAGGCTGTAAAACATATGATCTGATTTGGTGCCCCCACCCTATTTCGGATTTGGCGTCTGCCTCACTTTGTGCGGCCTCTTCGCGTCTTTGCAATTCCTGCTCATATAATCGGGCCCGCAACATATCCCATGCCTGTGCTCGGTTTTTATGCTGAGATCTGTCATTTTGACATTGAACAACAATCCCTGTCGGTAAGTGAGTAATACGGACGGCACTGTCAGTTTTATTAACGTGCTGGCCACCGGCACCGGAGGCGCGATATGTGTCGATTCGGCAGTCGCTTTCCGCCACTTCTATTTCAATAGTATCATCGATTTCTGGATACACCCAGACGCTTGCGAAACTCGTATGACGCTTGGCATTGGAGTCAAAGGGTGAAATCCTTACAAGACGATGGACTCCGGACTCGCTTTTTAACCAACCATAGGCACTCTCGCCTTTGATCTTGATAGTCGCGGACTTAATACCAGCCTCGTCGCCAGCTTGTTCTTCGAGGACATCTACTTTCATGCCCCGCATATTGGCCCAACGAAGATACATACGCAGGAGCATTTGCGCCCAATCTTGTGCTTCGGTACCTCCCGCACCAGGATTGATCTCGACAAAGCAATCATTTCCGTCTGCCTCGCCGGAAAGAAGGGCTTGCAGTTCCGCTTCATAACTCTTTTCTTTGAGGGCTTTGAGGGCGGCGTCAGCCTCATCAATAAGATCTTGGTCCCCTTCTAACTCAGCCAGCTCTAATAGCTCGAGCGTATCAGCGAGGTCAGTTTCTATATGTTTGATATTCTCAAATGCAGTCTCAAGCTGGCTACGTTCACGCATGAGCTTTTGCGCTTTCTGAGGATTATCCCAAAAACTAGGTTGCTCAGAAAGAGCATTTAATTCTGCTAAACGGCGTTCTGACGTTTCCCAGTCAAAGACGCCTCCGTAACAAGGATAACGAGGTGTCGATGGCCTGTTTTAATTGTTCTGTTTCTGCGCGCATTTCAAACTCTAGTATAATCCGTCGTCCAGTTCTTCCTCCAACTCATCTTCGTTTGCCTCTTCGGTAACGGGCACCTCTGGCAAAGTAGGTTTCGGAAGAGGAACTGTAGGTTCTCCAGTTGCGGGCTTATCAGGGTTTGTCGACGTTCCGTCAACAGGCTTGTTAAGGTCGGGCTTACGCTCCATCAGCTCTTCCTTAGCAACCGTTGGCGTGGGAATGTTTGTAAGTCCTATATTCGGTACAAAAGTATCGGATCCAGTCCCAATTCTAATTGTGCTTGATCTTTCCCCAACCGTTGGCTCAGTCCCTGGTTTAAAAGCCTCCAGTATATATTCGGGTGCGCCAATGAATGACGGCTCGCCTGTGTTACGATTTATCGGAGAAAATGACACGCCCTCCGGAATCCGAAATGGAACAGCTGACTTATCTTTCAGGGCATATTGCATAAACTCTTTGAAAATAGGCGCTGCAGCTTTCGAGCCCGCCTCATTATTTAAGCCGCGTGGGTTGTCATAACCGACATACACGCCAACCACCAGATCGGGTGAAAAACCCATAAACCAAGCATCTTTATAGTCATTTGTGGTTCCGGTTTTTCCACCAAGTGGGCGCCCTAAAGATTTAATAATGATCCCTGTTCCATTCTCGACTACACCTTGAAGCATGTAGGTAACTTGATAGGCTGTGACCGGGTCAATTACCTGCGGCCTGTTATCGGGCAAATCGGGCGCAGGACCTCCGTCCCATTCATCGGCCGCGCAATTTTGACACAACACGTTGCCCTCCACATACACGGTTTTACCTTTTCCATCCTGCACGCGATCAAGAATATAAGGCTTAACCTGCTTTCCACCATTAATCAGGGTCGAATAAGCGGCAGATAAACGCATCATTGTCGTCTCGCCAGCACCCAACACCCAACCCAATTCTGGTTTTGGATCATCATAGATGTCGAACTTTTTACCGTACTCCATAATCTCGGCCATACCAATGTCATTGGCTAGGCGAACCGTCATTGCGTTACGAGATTTCTCCACACCTAAGCGTAGCGTGCTCAATCCGTAAAATCGGCCCTCCGCATAGTTCCCTGGCTTGTAGAAACGTTCACACTCCTTAGCGTCTTCCTCAGCTGGCTCGTAATCATCCGCCAGCGGCACTTCTTGGCCATCCTCATCTACAGGTCTAAGTTCCAAGCGACCGAGTTCATTTTCGAAGCATTTTTCATCGTCTCGTTTGATGACAAATGGCGCGTCCAGAACTTGATCAGCGGGTGTCCAGCCTTGGTCTAGAGCTGCCGCATAAACGAATGGTTTGAAAGATGATCCGGGCTGCCGCAGAGCCTGAGTAGCGCGATTAAATTGGTTTTGTTGGAAGCTATAGCCGCCTACAAGCGCAAGCACTCTGCCAGTATGAGGATCCATTGCCATCAAGCCCCCATTTACTTCAGGGATTTGTTGCAAAATCCATTTGTTTTCAGATTTAGCTTTCTTGGAAACGAGGATTACGTCACCCAGCTCCAGCACATTATCCAACTGCTTCGGTGCCGCACCAGGCTTATTATCTTTCACTGGGCGCGCCCATTTCATATCATCGAATGACAGAGTTCCCTGCTCTAGTCTTGCTTCTTCATCAGACTTTTTCGCTAGTCCCAACTTGGCCGCTTTAGCACTGGTCTCCAAAACGAGTGCCACACGCCAATCTTCAATATCCTTCGGGGCTTCAAATTCATCCAAACGGGTTTTCCAATCGTCGAAATTTTCAAAGTTCCCAAGCGGGCCACGATATCCATATCTTTTGTCATATGCCTCGAGGCCATTTCGGATGGCTCTTCGACCAATTAGCTGTAAATTTGTATCGAGAGTTGTCCGGATCGAAAGACCGCCCTGATAGAGCTCTTCTTCTCCATACATCGAAAAAATCTTTTTTCGGGCCTCTTCTACAAAGTATCCTGATGCCAGGAATTCCTCTCCGGTCAGGCGCTTTATGTTTTCAAGATCCAGTGTTCGTGCTTTATCTGCCTCGTCTCTGGAAATGTATTCGTCTTCAACCATGCGGTTGAGAACATAATCCCGGCGGGCCATAGCCCTGTCTTTTTGTTTACTAAGATCGTAATTATTGGGGGCTTTAGGCAGGGCGGCCAAATACCCGATTTCTGATAAATTCAATTCTTCCAATGACTTACCAAAGTAATTTAAGGCCGCTGCTGCAACACCATAGGAGCGATCTCCCAAATAAATTTCGTTGAGATAAAGCTCAAGGATGTGATCTTTATCCATGACTTTTTCCATGCGGCGAGCGGTGATGATTTCTCTCACCTTACGGGCCACACTATACTCATTGCCAACCAGAATGTTCTTGGCGACCTGTTGCGTGATTGTGGACGCACCCTCAAGTCTGCGCCCTCGAAGTTTGTTCCCGACATTGGAGATCATAGCCCGGGTAAATCCCCGACTGTCAAAACCGTCATGCGAGTAAAATCGCTGATCCTCAGCTGCGACAAAGGCATGCTGGACTTTCTTGGGGATCGACTCAATAGGCACAAAAACGCGGTGCTGCTCTGCATATTCCTGAATAAGTTTTCCATCACCCGCGTGAACCCGAGTCATGACCGGTGGGGCATATTCAGCCAGCGCCTCCGGCGACGGTAAATCCTTCGAGGCGCGCAAGACAAAAACAAGGACAAAGATAAAAAGACAAACACCTATAAAGAGGCCTATTAACAGCAGCCACTTAAAGACGCGCCAAGAAAATATCTTTTTTACAGCGGACATCGTAATTCCTTTTCACCCCAATTTGCGCATTGATTACGGCGCTTTTAAGGCTTGAATGATTCATCCATATGAAAATGGCCGAATTTGGCTCAGATGTCACCCGTTTAACGACTAAAATAGGTGTTAATAGCAGAGGTCACCGATGTCATGAGATTGCGACGATGAGTATCCGAATTCAAAAGGCGTTCATCGGTAGGATTTGAGATAAAACCAAGTTCCAGTAGAACTGCCGGGACGTCTGGAGCAAGCAGGACATAATATCCTGCCCGTCTGTGTGTATTCCTCAGCAAATGCGTAGATGTTCCCAGTTTTGAGATTAATATATCTGCAAACTTAGTCGATTGCGTGGCCGTATTCCTTTGAGCCAGATCTACAAGAATATCTCCGACTTTGTCTGTCTGTTCCGACAAATTGACATCCATGATCCAATTTTGGGAATTCACAATGCGTTTAGAGCGATTTTTGGCCCTGTCTGCCAATGTGTAAACCGAGGCCCCACGCGCTGTTTTTCCTTCGGTTGCATCGGCATGAATTGAGATAAATAGGTCGGCATTATTTGCCCGAGCTACCCGCAGTCGATCATCATGTTCAACGTAACGATCGCTTGATCGTGTTAGGACGACTTTGTAACGCCCTGTCAACAGCAGTTGCCGCTTCAACTCAAGGGCAGCTTTCAAGGTCACTCTCTTCTCCCGGAGTCCCTTAGTCCCCAAAGCTCCCGGATCATGGCCACCGTGACCGGCATCAATGACAATAACGGGCTTGTGTTCAACTTTGGGCTTAATTCTCGGTATAGGAACTTTTGACGAAGTTTTTACAATTTTCTCAGTGGACGCAAATTCAAGTCGGGACTTTGGTTTTGTTTCAATCGTTTCGATCACTAGCTGAATCTGATCATGCCTGATTTGCTTTGACTGCAGTTTAGAACCCGGAAGAAGATCAACCACAAACCGGATTGTTTTGTTCGGACGAATTGCGCCGCGTATGCTAACGACCGATTCCTCGTAAGATTGTTTGTAACTTCCTGACCTCAGAAGGTTCGAGTTAGCGTCGGCGATATCGACAACGATTCTGGGCTTGTCTCCTGAAATTTCAAAAATTTTGACATCTGCCTTGCTTATATCCCGCACCGAAAAATTGACTTTTGCTTCCTCTGACGCTGTTTGTTCGGCCTTAATATCCATGACTTCGCCAGCAAAGGCAGTCATTGTCCAAACAAAACTCAAGAGAATGATATAAACGCCTAAGCGCAAGACTAGACCTCATAATAAACAAACTCTTAATAGTGAGCAGAGTGTTAGAATTCTGTTACCAAACGCACTTGGAACTGAAATTTGTCGGCAACATCTTATAAATGCTTTGCTTGTATGAACGCGTTAGTGCTATGAGCCATTATCGGATTCTATTTCCGGTTATTAAAAGCCGCAATGATATCGCGGCATTCACAGGATTATGATGTATTCAGAGCTCGAAATGTTGAACGACAGGATGTGCGCAATGCGGCACTCCGGCTCTGCTATATCCGAAAATCGAAACAAGAACCTAAGCCCTCTCACGACTTGGAGCGCAGCCACATTGGCGCGAAAAACGTCGGTTTCGGGGCTTTTCGGAGAAATTAATGACAAAAAGAATGTTAATCGACGCCGGCCACCCGGAAGAGACCCGGGTTGTGATCGTCGACGGAACGAAAGTTGACGAACTTGACTTTGAAAGTGCAGCCAAAAAACAATTAAGAGGAAATCTTTACCTCGCAAGAGTGACAAGGGTTGAGCCCTCTCTGCAGGCTGCATTTGTTGAATATGGTGGTAATCGCCACGGCTTTCTGGCTTTTAGCGAAATTCATCCCGACTATTACCAAATCCCCTACGAAGACCGCATGGCCTTGCTGGAAGCTGAAGAGGCTGAAGCAAAAGAACGTGCTGCTGAGGAAGAAGCTGAAGATGATGCGGAGGCGGAAGCCGCAGAACATCAAGATCCGGAAACAGGTGAGGAGGAAACAGAATTCGAAGAAGATGGGGTCGAGGTGGCCGACGAAACCTCCGAGGACGGTGAGTCCATTGCCGATTCAGATGCCGAAAAAGGCGACGACATAGATAGCGATGCGGATGACGAACTTGCGGCTAAAGACAACAACAAAGGCAAAAAGAAAAAAAGTAAAAGACGGTCTAAAAAATCTGCCAATGTTGAGAGCCTGGTTACGGATGCCGATGAAGATGTAGCGGATGAGCAGGAAAAGACAGCTCATCAAAGACGCTCGCGCTCCTTCCGTCACAAATACAAAATTCAGGAAGTCATAAAACGCGGTCAGATACTTCTAATCCAGGTCGTCAAGGAAGAACGCGGCAATAAGGGCGCAGCCATGACGACCTATTTATCCTTGGCCGGTCGTTATTGTGTGCTTATGCCCAACACCCCAAAAGGCGGCGGAATTTCACGTAAAATTTCAAACGGCTCGGATCGTAAACGCCTGAAATCTATCGTTTCCGAATTTAAAGTGCCGCAAGGTATGGGCGTCATCGTCCGAACAGCCGGAGCCAAACGCACGAAAACCGAAATCAAACGGGATTATGATTATCTTTGTCGGTTGTGGGAAACAATACGATCGACGACTTTGGAGTCCATCGCGCCGGCTTTGATCCACGAAGAAGGAAATCTCGTGAAGCGATCTATCCGCGATCTATACAACAAAGACATCAAAGAAGTCCTCGTTCAAGGCGATGAAGCCTATAAAACAGCCAAGGACTTCATCAAAATGCTAATGCCGAGCCATGCGAAAAACGTGAAAGCGTATAAAGAAGAGATACCTCTTTTCTTGCGTTATCAGGTGGAAAGTCAGATTGAAGATAGCCTGGAATCCGTGGTTCAATTGAAATCTGGCGGGTATCTGGTCATTCATCCGACCGAAGCCCTTGTATCTGTGGACGTGAATTCGGGCCGATCGACTAAAGAACGCAATGTCGAGCGAACGGCTTTGAAAACCAATCTAGAAGCTGCCGAAGAAGTCGCCCGTCAAATGCGGTTGCGGGATCTGGCGGGTCTGGTCGTCATCGACTTCATTGATATGGATGAGTATCGAAACAATCGGGCCGTCGAAAAGCGTATGAAAGAGGCTTTGTCCAATGATCGGGCACGCGTACAGGCCGGGCGTATTTCTCAATTTGGCCTGATGGAAATCTCTCGTCAAAGACGTCGTCGAAGCTTGTTGGAGGGCTCTACAATCTCCTGTCCACATTGTGAAGGTGTGGGAAGGAAACGAACGATTGAATCCAGTGCGCTTAAGGCCTTACGTGCGCTTGAAGAGCTGGCAGCGCGAGCTCAAACGGAGAAAGCCAAACTGAGAGTAGCACCTGATGTTGCCGCATTCATCCTCAACCATAAACGGGATGAGCTGCAGGAAATTCATGACAAGTTCAGCATGTATGCGGTGGTCGAGGCCGATCCGGAAATGATGTCGCCACAATTTGAACTCGTGATCGAAGAAAAGAGAACCGGGAAAAACGAAGACCCTCTGGCGGAGATTGAGAAAGAACTTAAGAAAGAAAAGTCCAAGAGAGACAAATCTTCTAAAAAGGGTAATTCCAAGGATAAATCCGAAAGCAGTGACGAGCCAGAGGATGAGGACGACGAAGATACACCGAGAAAGCGTCGGCGTCGGGGGCGCCGCGGCGGTCGTCGTCGTAAAACCTCAGATGAAAATGTCGAGGAAAACTCCA
Organism: Hellea sp.; assembly: GCA_020630275.1. Lineage (GTDB taxonomy): Bacteria > Pseudomonadota > Alphaproteobacteria > Caulobacterales > Maricaulaceae > JACOMS01. The sequence goes on along the minus strand of JAHDBU010000008.1, from coordinate 21,261 downwards.
ACGAAGAAAACAATAACTCTGACAAAGATGAGACAGGCTCAGACGAAAAGCCAAAGTCTCGCCGACGTCGGACTCCGAAAAAATCAAAAGATACAGACTCTGATAAATCGGAAACACAAAAAGATGAGAAAGGCGCCACAACAGATGAAGACGGCGATAAGACTGACAAGCCCAAATCTAGACGTCGGCGCTCATCCAAAAAGGCAGAAAAATCCGCTGAGGTAGAAGACGCAAAAATTGACGGTGATGACGCTACTCCGAAAAAGACACGCCGTCGGGCGCCCGCTAAGGCGAAGACAAAGACAGACACAAAAAAGGACGAGGAAAAGCCTAAGTCAAAAACAAAGGCCGCATCATCTGAAAAACCATCAGATGATAACGATGTCGTAACGTCAGATGCCCCCAAGCCGAAGGCAACAAAATCGACTACCCGACGCAAAGCACCATCTCGTACTGCAAAAGCTGAAGAGACCGAAAAGAAGACGGAAGATAAGCCAAAGAAACCGACTCGCTCGCGCAAGAAAAAGGCCGATGCTGTGGAGCCCGAGAAAGAGACAAAACCGCAAGAGAAGAAAAAGGCCGGTAAGAAACGCGTGGGATGGTGGAGCCGAAAGAGTTAGATTCATTAAATAACAGTCATTTACTGCACTCGACACTATTTTGTTACCACTCATTCAGACGAAAATGGCTATATAGGGCTTGTAAATTAAATTTTAATTCGGACTCTGTCTATGGACCGCAACAATCGTTTTTCCGCCCTTTTCGCGCAAATATTTACGGTCATCGCCCTCTGTTGGTTTTCAGTAAGTTCCGCGTATGCGCAATCACTTATTAGAGACACAGAAATAGAGGAAACACTCAGGGAGTTCTCTGAGCCTTTGATACGCGCGGGGGGAATGGACCCCAAGGCCGTCGATATCTACATCGTAAATGACAAATCCTTAAACGCGTTTGTCACACGGGGGCAAAACATTTTCCTTCATACGGGTCTTATTCTTGAGTCTCATACGCCGAATCAACTGAAAGGCGTCATAGCCCATGAGGCCGGTCATATCGCGGGGGGTCACCTGGTTCGTAGCGATTATGGAACACGAAGCGCATATGGATCAATGTTGATTGCAGCCGGCCTTGGCTTGGCAGCAATTCTTGCTGGTGAAGGTGCCGCAGGCAGTGCGATTATAGCAGGCGCACCACAATTCGGTACATTAGAAGTCTTGGCTTATACTAGAGTAAATGAATCTGCAGCCGACCAATACGCTGCGCAATATTTGGAAACGACCGGCCAATCAGGGAAAGGCCTTATTCAGTTCTTTGAAAAATTTCGTTACCAGGAAGTCCTCTCTAATTCGAAGCGTCGCCCCTACTTCCGAAGTCACCCCCTTTCGAGCAACCGGATTGACGCACTTCGCGAAGTCGTTGACGAAAGCCCGTACACGGATAAACCGGATAGTGAAGAGGACGTGTATAAACTGGAAATGGCACAGGCTAAATTGCGGGGCTTTCTAGATGGGCAACAATCTGTATTCAGCCGATATCCCTTGTCCGACACATCAGATCAAGCGAGATATGCCCGTGCTGTGACCTATTACAAGGGGGCGAGTTTAAAGAATGCACTTAACGAAATTAATGCCCTCATCGAAACCGATCCTGAGAATCCTTACTATCATGAGTTAAAGTGGCAAATCCTTTATGAGAGCGGTCGCGGGGAAGAGTCTATTGGTCCGATTAGAAAGGCTATGAGCCTCAAGCCAGATGCACCATTGTTCAAAATTTCAGCCGCGCAAGCTCTGATGGATCTACCCTCTAATGATAAGACAGAAGAGGCAATAGCGCTTTTGAAGTCAGCATTGGTTACAGAACCCAAAAACTCTGCCGGTTGGTATTACCTTTCGCAGGCTTATGGGAAAGCCGGACAAGAACCGCTGGCAAAATATGCCATCGCTGAACAGTCATACGCTATGAGTTGTTTCCACAGGTCTTTGTCTTTTGCTCGACGGGCAAAAGAAGACTTACAGCGTGGCACGGCTCAATGGCGACGGGCGAGTGATATTATTGTCATCTCGGAAACTCAACTTGCCAAAGATAAAAAGCGTGCGCGACAAAGATGTCAGTAACTATTTTACTATAGCACGAGGAGACAATCGTGAAAAAATCTGTGGAGACAAGCGTGAAATATCTCAAACCCATTTTGATGGCAACTGCCTTGGTAGCTGTTCCTGCCTGCTCGCAGTCCAGTGTTAATGTATCGGACAAAGAGGCCATCGGTAAAATTGTCCATGAGTATATCATGGAAAATCCAGAATTGGTCATGGACGCGCTCGTTGCCCATGAAGAAAACCAAAACTGGGACTCTATCAATGAGGTCAAAACCGCAATTTATGACGAGAAGCGGGATGTTGTGATGGGACCAGATAGTGCCAAGGTCACAATTGTTGAATTTTTTGACTATAATTGCAGCTATTGCAAACGAACGACTGATTGGGTCACCAATGTTCTAGAGAAGCACCCAAATGATGTAAGAGTCATATTTAAGGAAACGCCTATTCTGGACAGCCGAACACGCACATCTATAAATGCTTCAAAAGCTGCGCTCGCAGCTGCACGGCAAGGTAAATATTTCGAAATGCATGTTGCACTCATGAATGCCAACCGCTTGACGGATGACCGGATTGACGAGCTTGCAGAAGAAAATGGTGTCGATGTTGCCAAGATGCGGGAAGATATGGAAGACCCGGTTATCACCGAACATGTGGAAAATACGATGACGCTGATCCGGAAGATTCGTCCATTTAACGGAACGCCCTTCTTCCTATTCGAAGACGAATTCGTCGCCGGTGCGAGTGTTGAGCGCCTCGACGAGATGCTCAACAAAGCACTTAGTAATTAGAGCGCTCTAGAACGGGATTTCGTCATCCAGTTCAAAACTTTCCGTTGGCCCTTCTTGGGCCGACGCTGACCTTGATCCGCCACCAGAGCTATAGTCGCTAACATTACGCGATTGATCATACCCGCCGCGATCTCCGCCGCTACCTCGACTATCCAACAGAACAAGCTCACCTCTGAAGCGCTGCAGCACAACTTCGGTTGTCCACCGGTCATTGCCATCGCGATCCTGCCATTTTCGGGTTTGAAGTTGCCCCTCCAAGTAAACCTTCGTTCCCTTCTGGACATAGTTTTCAATGACCCTGATCAAATTCTCATTAAAGACCGCGATGTTATGCCATTGCGTGCTCTCACGACGTTCGCCGGATTGCTTATCTTTCCAGGTCTCAGATGTGGCGAGTGAAAAATTACAAACTTTTCCGCCATTACTGAATGATCGGGTCTCAGGATCTTTACCTACATTACCCACCAAAATTACTTTATTGACTGAACCGGCCATACTTTCACCTTTAGCTTGACTTGCGCCATTATGTTCACATTATGTTCTTGTTGGCAAGTCCTGATTCTGACTTGCACATTTTGCACTGATATTGTTTTGTCTGCGAGCGATATTCAAGTCTTTCGCACTCTCTAGACGAATTCTGTCCACACGAATAAGGTCAATTTTCATGTCCATGCTCAAATCTATTCAGGTCAGAGGCGCTCGTGAGCATAATCTAAAGGATGTGAGTGTGGATATCCCCCGTGACAAACTTGTGGTGATCACGGGGTTGTCTGGGTCTGGCAAGTCGTCTCTTGCTTTTGATACCATCTATGCCGAAGGCCAAAGGCGATATGTAGAGAGCCTATCAGCCTATGCCCGGCAATTCCTCGAATTGCAGGGAAAGCCTGATGTGGACTCCATCGAAGGGTTATCGCCTGCGATCTCTATTGAACAGAAGACAACGTCTCGAAATCCTCGTTCAACGGTTGGTACAGTCACCGAAATATACGACTATATGAGGCTTTTGTGGGCCAGGGTCGGCATCCCCTACTCTCCTGCCACTGGCCTTCCCATTGAAAGCCAGACAGTCTCCCAAATGGTAGATCGGGTTTTGGTGCTGCCTGAGGGCACAAGGCTCTATATCCTTGCACCTATCGTTCGAGGACGTAAGGGCGAATACCGCAAGGAATTTGCGGACCTTATGAAACAGGGGTTCCAGCGCGCTAAAATAGACGGAGAGTTCTACCGTATAGAAGAAGCCCCTGCTCTGGATAAGAAATTCAAACACGATATCGATGTTGTTGTTGACCGTGTCGTGGTCCGGGATGAAATTGAAACCCGTTTGGCCGATAGTATTGAAACGGCTCTAAAACTGGCGGACGGGCTGGCGATTGCCGAGATTGCCGAAGAAAACGGCGAACGTATCTTATTTAGCGAAAAATTTGCCTGTCCGGTTTCCGGTTTCACAATCCCCGAAATTGAGCCAAGGCTATTTTCGTTCAATAGTCCGCACGGAGCCTGCCCTATTTGTGATGGTCTGGGTCAAGAATTAAAATTTGATTCAGGTCTGGTTGTCCCACAGGAGAATAAATCCTTGGGTGCAGGCGCCATAGCGCCTTGGTCCAAAACGCCCAGTTCTCTTTATATGCAAACTCTGAAAGCGTTGTCAGATCATTATGGGTTCTCAACCGAAACACCTTGGGATCAATTGTCTGAAGGGGCGAAAGATGTTGTTCTCTATGGTACTCAAGGACAATCCATTAAATTCGTCTACAAGGATGATGGGAGGCGTTACGAAACTACGAAGCCGTTTGAAGGAGTCATCCCAAATCTAGAGCGCCGATATAGAGAAACCGAAAGCAGTTGGATGCGCGAAGAACTCTCCAAATATATGTCGAATTCCGATTGCACAGCTTGCGAAGGGCGCCGCCTAAAACCTGAAGCCCTGAGTGTAAAAGTAGCAGGCATGCCAATTTCCGAAACTGCAGAAATGTCAATCAAGGATTCTAGAGACCGCTTCCTCGATCTTCCAAAAGATTTGACGGCAAAGCAAATGGAGATTGCGCGTCCTATCCTAAAAGAAATTTGCGATCGACTCGAATTTCTCAACGCCGTTGGTTTAGACTATCTGACTTTGGGGAGAGGATCAGGGTCTTTATCCGGTGGTGAGAGCCAACGTATTCGCCTGGCGTCTCAAATTGGATCTGGATTGACCGGCGTTTTATATGTTTTGGACGAGCCATCCATTGGCCTTCATCAACGTGATAATGCCCGCTTGCTTGAGACTTTACAAAACCTTCGAGACCTTGGGAATACGGTCTTGGTCGTGGAGCACGACGAAGACGCGATTCTAACAGCCGATCATGTAATAGATATGGGCCCTTTGGCCGGTATTCATGGCGGGGAGATCATAGCCGAGGGAACACCAGCGCAAATCAAAAAGAATAAAAAATCACTGACTGGACAGTATCTGGTCGGAAAAAAGCAAATTATGCTCCCTGAGGAACGCCGATCTGGCAAAGACGGTAAAAAACTGGTCCTAAAAGGACTCACTGGTAATAATCTAAAAAACGTCACGGTAGAATTTCCGCTGGGCATGTTTATCTGTGTCACTGGGGTTTCCGGTGGCGGTAAGTCAACCTTGACTGTGGAAACTTTATACAAGGCCGCGGCGCGAAAGCTCAATAATTCCTCGGTCCAGCCTATGCCCTATGATAGCGCAACCGGGTTTGAGCATCTGGATAAAATCATTCAAATTGACCAATCACCTATTGGTCGCACACCTCGTTCTAACCCGGCCACTTATACGGGGGCCTTCACGCCGATCCGAGACTGGTTCTCTGGTCTGCCTGAAGCCAAAGCCCGGGGTTATAAGCCGGGACGTTTCTCGTTCAATGTCAAAGGCGGCCGCTGTGAGGCCTGTCAGGGCGCCGGTGTCATAAAAATTGAGATGCATTTCCTGCCCGACGTCTATGTCACCTGTGATGTCTGTAAGGGCGCGCGCTATAATCGGGAAACCCTTGATATCAAATTCAAAGGAAAATCGATTTCGGATGTTTTGGAATTAACCGTCGACGAGGCGGCAGACTTCTTTAAGGCTGTGCCTAAAATCCGGGATAAAATGGTTACACTCCAACGCGTGGGTTTGGGTTATTTGAAAGTTGGGCAGCAGGCGACGACTCTGTCCGGCGGGGAGGCTCAGCGGGTCAAACTGGCTAAGGAATTGTCGAAAAGATCAACAGGACGTACGCTCTATGTTTTGGATGAACCGACAACAGGCCTACACTTTGCCGACGTCGAAAAATTATTGGAAGTTCTTCAGGAACTCGTGGAAGGCGGCAATACCATGGTGGTCATCGAGCATAATCTAGACGTTATAAAAACCGCAGACTGGATCATCGACCTTGGCCCTGAGGGCGGGGATGGCGGCGGCGAAATCGTTGCTGTTGGACGCCCGGAAACAGTCGCCAAGACCAAAGGGAGTTGGACGGGTAAGTTTTTGAAACCGATTTTAGAACGCGACCGCGCCAGAGCCAAGTAACCCACTTGCTCGAAAATCAATTGTTCATTAAAGGCTCGCCAATGACAAAACCTGTTCACATTATTGGTGCTGGCCTCGCCGGATCTGAGGCTGCGTGGCAAGTGGCCCAAATGGGTGTGCCGGTCATTTTGCATGAGATGCGCCCTCAAAAAATGACGGATGCTCATCAAGGCGGCGGATTTGCGGAATTGGTTTGCTCCAACTCTTTCCGTTCCGACGATAAGCTAGGCAATGCCGTGGGGCTTTTGCACGAAGAAATGCGCATGGCCAATAGCTTGATCATGGGCATGGGTGAGATGACCAAGCTTCCGGCGGGTGGGGCGTTGGCCGTTGACCGGGACGGATTTTCAGATGCCATTACAACTATGCTCACCCAACATCCTCTCATCAGCGTCGAATATGGCGAAGTCAAAGGCCTGCCGCCAAAATCCTGGGAAAATACGATCATTGCGACCGGCCCTTTAACGGCCAAATCACTCGCCCAAGATATTTTGAAGACGACAGGTGAAGACAGTTTGGCATTTTTTGATGCCATTGCTCCGATTGTCTACAAGGACAGTATTGATTTCGACAAAGCCTGGTTCCAGAGCCGCTATGATAAAAAAGGCCCAGGCGGCGATGGGGCGGACTATATCAACTGCCCGCTCGACAAAGAGCAATATCTGGCATTTATCGATGCTCTCAACGAAGCTGAAAAAACCGAATTTAAAGATTTCGAAAAAGATACGCCCTATTTTGAGAGCTGCCTGCCCATAGAGGTCATGGCGTCGCGCGGCCCTGAAACCTTGCGTTATGGCCCCATGAAACCTGTTGGCCTGACCAATCCGCATAAGCCTGAAGAAAAGGCCTATGCCATCGTCCAGCTACGGCAGGATAATGCTTTAGGGACGCTCTACAATATGGTCGGATTTCAAACCAAAATGAAATACGGCTCACAAACGGATATTTTCAAAACTATTCCAGGTCTGGAAAAGGCTGTATTTGCGCGGCTGGGCGGTATTCACCGCAATACATTTATCAATAGTCCGAAATTGTTGAACGGTCAGCTGCAGCTCAAACAGCGCCCAGACATTCGCTTTGCCGGTCAAATCATGGGTGTGGAAGGCTATGTGGAAAGCGCTGCGTTAGGGCTCGTGACGGGTCGTATGGCGGCCGCGCAAGCATTGGGACGCCAATACCCTGCCCCACCCAAAAGCACAGCTCTTGGGGCTCTGGTTGAACATGTGACAGGTGGCTTCATGGATGGTCCCAAAGCTAAGTTCCAGCCCATGAATGTGAATTTTGGACTTTTCCCGCCCATCGAAGGCATTGTCTATAAGGATGAAAACGGTCAACGCATTCGAGGCAAAAACAAAACCCGTTTCCGCAAACGCAAAATGGCTCTGCGCGCTTTGCAAGATATCAAGGCTTGGGTGTAAGTCCCTTACTTAAAACGTAAAATTCTCCATATGGTTTGTCATCGCCATATTTATTGAGCGTAACAATGTGAAGCGCGACTTTCACACCTCCCTCGTCATGCAGAATGATCACGGGATCATTTATCAGGAACTCAGTACTGGTATGTTGGATTTTAGACGCCCACTCCAATATATTTATTGAAGCGATCGCTTGCCCCATTTGATCTCGGAGCTCGATTATATCTTGATCAATAAATACGGCGTAGCCGCCAATTTCAATTTCTCTTTTACTTGCCCGCATGGCGTAGGGTCCAGCAATCAATTCGTAGCCTTCGACCGAAAAGGGCTCCATGCGTTTGTTGTAGTTGATGATTTGGGGACGTTCAGTGTTCTCAATGACGCCGGTTAGTCCAAGCCTGTCGGAGATATCTGAAGTTTCCAAGCCCGATGTTTCCATACCTAATTTTTTCATGCGCTTAAGGATGCGACTGTCTTCATTATGACGTATAAGATAATTGAGCGCACCTTTGGCGTTTTTGGCGGCGTTCATATTCGAAATTTTGGGTGACTGCGGGAGCGCGCCGTCCACAAAAATACCCGAATTTTTTAGATAATGACCTAAGCGTTTGTCTTGATTTACAACAGCCGAAATCGGCGCGAGGATTGAGGCGACAATTGCTAGCATGGCCGCGAGACCAGGAATAAAGCGGATATCTCTACGACGTTCCGGCATGAACGAAAACCAAAGCGCAATGCCGAGAGCCCAGATAAAAATAAAAAGGATTATAATGCGTTCTATTGTGAGGCCGTAATTGGCAATCCGCACAAAAATGCCGATCCCTAACATGATGGCCGCCGGGATTGAGAGCCAAAACCATGATTTACGGAAAAGTCGCGCTAGGACACGACTTTGGACAAAAGGCGGCACTAGAACCAGCCAGTTGAGTGTACCGATCAGGAGAAACGGCGTTGTGAGCTGCGCGATTTCTCCTTTTGGTAAGCTTCCGGCCATTAAAATTTTCACGCCGTAAGCCAATAAGATCAGCGCATAAATCAATATCAATGGCGTGAGTAACCATGTCCCGAGGAATGCGACGGCTTTTGACACAAACCCAGGATTATCGTGCAGTTCCGCGTAGGGTTCGTCCACAGATGGCAAGGTCGACATCCAGTAAAGCGGTGCCAGAAAACCCAGCCCTATTGGAATTATGAATTCCTCAATCAAATCACTCATATCGATGCTAAACAATGTTTTTAGCGCAAAGGTGATGGCCAGCATTCCCATCACGAAAATAAAAGATCCGACGGTCGCAAAAATCGCCCCGGTCCAGAGCTTGTGTGTGAAATCCCAGACGTGCAGATCATCGCGTGCTCGACGATGTCTGACAGCATTCCCCAACATCAAAATCGCACCTGCAATTGCGGCCGGTATGAAGAAATATATATCCTTGGCGAACCAAGCCGCTAGGCAAATCAAAGCGGATATGCCGATCTGGATAGGAAAGGCTCGGCTCTTTTGGTCGGTTTCCCGAGACAGGGAAAACGAGACCATCAGATAGGCGGCGAGAACGATACCGCCCAAGAGGTATGCAAAGCGGCTTTCATCCCAACGTTGATTAATCGCCGCTATAAGGATGGCCGTGAAAATCCCCATCAATGCGACGGAGACGGGGAAACGCGTCGTGACCGCACTCACATCAGGAATGCGGCCAAACCAGCGCTTTAAGGACGTGCTCAATTGCCGATAGCTGTTGGGACTTCAATGGCCATAGGCGCGCCTGGTCCCAAATCCAAGCCCAAGAACACCCAGAGCATGATAAGGATGACACCCGAGATCAACATCCAGATGGAATATGGGATCATGATCGCAGTGAGTGACCCGAGACCGAAGTCTTTCTGCCATCGCTGCGCGAACACAAGGATCAGTGGGAAGTAGACCATAAGCGGTGTAATGATGTTTGTGGCGCCGTCACCAACTCGATAAGCGGCGGTCGCTGTGTCAGGGCTCATACCCAATAGCATCAGCATGGGCACGAATACGGGTGCCAACAAAGCCCACTTCGCAGACGCAGAGCCGACGAACAGGTTGAGAACTGCTGATAGTAAGACAATCAGACCAAGAACAAGCGGCAATGGCAAACCGGTCGCGGCAATTCCGTTTGCACCATGAACAGCTGAAATCAGACCGAGATTAGACCAGTTAAACATAGCCACAAAATGTGCAGCGGCAAAAGCCAAAACCAAGTAATAAGCCAGATCTTTCATGGCTTCGCTCATCATCGAAACAAGGTCTCTGTGGTCTTTTATGGAACCAGCGGCCTTGCCATAAAACCATCCAGCAGCGAGGAACAGAATCATAAACGCGGCGACGAGTGATTTGAAAAATGGCCCTAAAACATCATACCATTTTAATTCTTCCAAAGTCAGACCTTTTGCCGCCGCTAACGCTTCAGCTTCAGCCCCCGTAACTCTGAGCGGAATCCAATCACCGATGCCGATAGCCATGGCTGCCCACAAGGCACAAACACCTAGAACTGCCAGACCTGCATTACGAAGACCTTTGCGCTGCCCATCGGTTAGGGCTTGATTTTCCGCACCGTATTCAGTGGCTTGGCGCTCATCTGGCACCCATTTACCGAGTCGGGGTTCAATGATTTTGTCGGTAACCCACCATATAATCGGCAGATAAAGAAATAGCAGCGCCATAATAAAATAGGTGTTACCCGCAATATTGGCTGTCCAACCTGCCTCGATTGAACTGGCTTCATAGGAGGCTTCGGTAATCCCGTACAAAAGAGCGTCGAGCTGACCTGGAGCTATGTTTGCGGAGAACCCACCGGACACGCCCGCAAATCCACAAGCGATGCCCGCCAGAGGATGTCGACCCGCAGCCGCAAAAATAATGGCTGCCAGCGGTATCATTACCACGTAACCCGCGTCTGCAGCATGATTGGAAAGCATGGCGATCAAAGCAACGGCCGGTGTAAGAAGTCCTTTGGGCGCATTCCTAAGAGCGCCTTTAATGGCGCTGGCAAACAGTCCCGATCGTTCAGCTACCCCTGCTCCTAACATGACTACTAATACGTATCCCAGTGGATGGAAGTGGGTGAATGTTTTGGGCATATCCGTCCAAAGTTTCCTAATATTCTCTGAGGACAAAATACTTTCAGAACTAATCGTCGCGCCGGATGTTGGATGGACAGCAGTTAATCCCAAAAGTCGACAGACAACCGAAATAATAATCAATAAAATGATTAAATAGAAAAAGATAAAGACCGGATCGGGCAATCTATTACCTGTCCGTTCTACCCAGGCCAAAAAGCCCTTATTCGTTGATGATGTCTGCACGCCTGCCATGGTTTCCCCTTTTATTTGGCTTAAGTTTTAGCGCAATTCGGTCCCATAGCAAGACCCGCAAGATTAAATTTTGCCTGTCAGCGCTGTCTTCATGAGACGCCATTTCTTGGATAGTGGGTTGTATTGAGGCGCCATAGTCACAGGGTCATAACCGGGACCTGCCATGGATTCCAGATAACCAGGAACGAGACTGACATAGGCCGTAGCAGGAACGATTGACGGAGAAAGTTTGCCCCGCCTTGTGCTATTGAAGAGCTCCAAAGTCGCGCTATGCAGACCCTGGAACTCAAGTTTGGACAGCATTCCTCCATGATAATAACGCCAGCTGCGCAAAAGCCCTGTTAAGCCCCAACAAGTCCCTATATCGGATATTCTCTCTTCATCCAAATTACTCTCTAGAATACCCGCTGCGATTTGCATGATACGACCTGATGTTTCTCGACTGTAGGCCTTAGCGGCTGCAATGTCCGCAAACGGTTCAGGATCCAGATCTCTTTCTCGACCATTGATTAAACTGTCGAGAGAAAACCGGGAAATATTTTTCTCATGGATCAACTCTGCGAGCGGCCTAGCGATATCATGTTGGCGGATTGATTTACCTGTGAAAATTTCGTCTAAGGCATCCCGCCACCATTGATAGCGGATTGCGCCAATCATGGGCTCGGATACCATTTCAGGGACTTTGGCCAGCTCCGCGTGAAATGCATAAAATGTCTGCAAGGCCACGCGGTTTTTTTGGGCAGCAAGAAGACTCGACCGAAAGCGGTCCGGGTCCACTTTTTCCAAGTATTCTATGCGTGACTTATCCAACATTATTATGGGCCATAGTCTGTGAGCGCCTTGCGGTCAAAATCTATTGCAATTATGGTTTGAGAATCTATCGCTCAAAGAAGAGGACATTATGAATTTCCGCAAATTACTGATCGCCGGATCAGCGGTCTTGCCGGCGGGCGCGGCCTTTGCTCACACAGGTGGACATGGCGAGAATGCCGTCGCGACACTTATTCACTTTCTGACCAGTGCTCCGCACAATGCTGTTATTATGGCGGCTGCCGTCGTTAGTCTGGCCTTTGTGGTTCGCGCCATCAAGAAAACACGGTCATAGGAGAGCCGACAATGATTTATGATCTGATTTCAAAATTTGATGACAATATCGGCGAGGCCTCTGCACACTGCGATATTCCCTGCGGTATTTATGATCCTCAGCCTGCGCTTTATCACGCACTCTCAACTGTTCGCCAAATGGACATCTTAATTGGTCTGGCCGCTAATGAAATGACTGTGATGAACGCCATGCAAATCGCACGAAATACAGCCGAGAAGGAAAAGCAGGCCGAAAAGGTCAAGCACGAGATCCGCATTATTTGGGGTGACTTCATGAAGGGCGACAAGCTGGAGAAGCATCCAGGCGCTCACGCTCTGGCCCACAAAATCATGATGAAAGCCAGTGCCTGTAAACAGGATCTGCACCGCGAAGACGGTCTTGCCCTTGTTGAACTGGTCAATGAGTTTGCTGAGATGTTCTGGGATATGAAAGGCGTTAAGACAAAGCGCGTGACAGCGCCCTACGCGCCTGCGCTAGAAGTGGTCTACCCTGATCTTTAAAATCGTCAAAGTGAAGGGCGACAGCATGTCGCCCACGCTTAAAAATGGCGACTACGTCATTACGAAAAAACCCCGGTCTTTCAGGCCGGGGTCTATTTATGTAATCAACCATATTGATCTGGGTAGAATTGTAAAACGGCTCGACAGAATGGATGGAGACGATTGCTATTTTACCGGCGACAACGCCCTATCCGTCCCCGAGGCTATCATCGCCCCGGTCTCGACTGACCGAATTATGGGTCAGATCATATGGATCGTTGGCCCTAAAGGGATTAGGCGGCCTCAGCCTCTGCTTCTTGAGAGCTGATATTGCGTAGCTTAAACAGCAGGAGCAATGGCGACGCCACAAAGATCGACGAGTAAGTCCCGATAAACACCCCCCAAATCATGGCGAAAGAGAAGCCTCTCAAGCCTTCACCACCCAAAATATACAGGGCGACAAGCGCCAACAGCGTGGTCAAAGATGTCATAATCGTTCGAGAGAGTGTATCGTTGATGGAAAGATTGATTAGCTCGCCCATCGGTTTTTTCTTATACTTTCGCATATTTTCTCGAATGCGGTCGTACACAATCACGGTGTCGTTCAATGAATAACCTACAATGGTCAAGATAGCGGCAATAATCGACAGGTTAAATTCCAGCTGAGTAAACGAGAACACCCCAATAGTCAGGATCACATCGTGGAAAAGCGCGATCACCGCACCGACGGCAAACTGCCATTCAAACCGGAACCAAATATATAAGAGCACCATTCCAAGCGCCAGCACAACGGCCAGAAGACCTTTGCGCCGTAATTCGCCGGAGACTTTCGACCCCAAAACACCTTGACTGCGAATGGAATATTCCCCTGTTTTTTTTGCCAAGGATAATTTGGCATAACCGAGAGCCAATTGCTGCACAGTCGCCGAGGCTTCTTCAGGTTGTTGATATCGAATTTCAACTTGGTTAGGGCTCGCGCGCGCTACACGCGCATCATTCAGGCCCATACTATTGATGACTTTACTGATATCCAATAATCTTGGATCATCAGAGTTTTGGTCTGGGACAAAATTTTCGCTTTCTTGCGCCTCCTCAGACGTATCATCAGTTGTCACAACTTCTTCAGCCAGCTTTTCATCACCGTGCCTAACCATAATGCTAGTAAAACCGCGATCATTAGTCGTATTACTTTCAACAACAAAATTGTCGCCCTCAAGATCATCTAATGCGCCGAGCATTGCGTTGATGAGCTCATTCTCACGCTCTACGGTTTCTTCTTGGATTGGAAGGGTTACCCGTAGAAAATCGCGATCAATATTCCCACCTGACCGAATAGTCTGAAGCCCGACCCCAGATCCGAGGTTTAAGTCGGTTAACAGCGTCCGAATGTCAGCGATATCCTGTGTAGTCGGCTGTTTACCCGTATCAATTTCCAAAACCGTTCCGCCCGTAAAATCGATGCCGTAGTTCAGATTCTTGGTGGCAAACAGAACGATCGAGGCGAGGATGGCAAGAACAGATAAAATCGCCGCAATCTTGCGGCCCGAAAGAAACGGGACGCGAGGCTCAATCGGGAGCAATCTGACAAATGAAATATCGCGCATTATTATTTTCCTAGATTGGGAGCGATTTCGGACGAGTACCGCGCAGCCATGTAGCGGTGATCAGACGGGCAAAGATAACAGCCGTAAAGACTGACATTACGATACCGATGGCCAATGTGACGGCGAAGCCCCGTACTGGCCCCGAACCAACGAAGTAAAGGGTAACCGCGGCAATCAAAGTTGTGATGTTGGCATCCAAAATGGGCGCGAAAGATCGACGATAACCGGTCTCAATGGCGTTGACAGGTGGTCGGCCATTATGGGCCTCTTCCCGAATGCGCTCAAAGATCAGCACGTTCGCGTCCACCGCCATACCAATGGTCAGGATAATACCGGCAATACCCGGCAAGGTTAGCGTCGATCCGAGGAAGGATAGCGCACCGGCTATCAAGATAATATTCGTGGCCAGGGCCAGATTGGCTATCGTCCCAAACCGCAGGCCATAAGACAGCCACATAAAGATACCGACGCCAATCAGACCTATAGTCGAGGCAATTTTACCGGCGCGAATAGCATCGGCACCGAGTTCCGCACCAACGGTGCGTTCTTCGACAATGTCAAGCTTGGCCGGGAGCGCACCCGCATTGATCAGCAGCGCCAATTCACGGGCTTCCTCGAGACTGGCAAAACCACCTTCAATAAAGCCACTCCCGCCAGTAATAGCTGACCGGATATTAGGCGCTGTAATCACTTCTTCATTCAAGCGTACTGCGAAGCGCTTTCCAATGTTTTCAGACGTCAACTTACCAAACGATTTGGCACAACGGCTGTTGAACTTGAAATTCATAACAGGATTATTGTTTTCCGGGTGAAGGCCCTCTTTGGCAGAAGAGAGACATTCGCCGGTAATTCTTGTTCGTTCAACAACGATCAAATTAGTATTGAATTCAGGATAAGGTAGTAAAATTGTCCCTGGGGGCGTTGTTCCACGCTCATTGGCGATACGCATAGCTTGAGTGTTGTCAGACGCATCATCGACCATATGGAAGCTAAGATTCGCCGACTTGTTGATCCGGTCCTTGATTTCATCGACGTTTTTAGCACCTGGAACCTGCAAAAGGATCCGATCATCGCCTTCCTTTGCGAGCGTCATCTCCGTTGTACCTTGTGGGTCAATCCGGCGGCGCAGGACTTCGATGGATTGGGCGATTGTCCGCTCTTTGATGGCCTGAATATTTTCTTCGGTGATTTCAACCTTGATCGTCTTGTCTCCGGTTTGAGTAACCCGAATATTTTTTCCCGAACCTAATTGATTGGTTAGATTTTCTTCCAGCCCTTTCACCGCACGAAGCGCAGCCGTCATATTGTCGGCTTCACGTATATAGGCGACAAGATCATCGCCTTCTTCGCGGACATTTTCATATCTTATACCGGCATCGCGCAGGGCGGCTTTGATATTGTCTTTTTGATTGTTTTTCTCGTTTTTTAGAACACTTTGCGAGTCAACTTCAAGCAACATGTGGGCCCCACCCTGCAAATCAAGGCCGAGGTTGATACTGTTCTGCATGAATCCCGGCATGGTTTCGCGCTGAGACTCAGAGAGCACATTTGGAAGGGCAAATAATAGCCCGATAATGACAGCAGCCAGAATTGAAAAAGTTTTCCACTTAGAGAAATGCAGGAGACTCATATTTTACGTTCCGTTCTGGCTTTCGTTTTGTACAAGTACTACTTTTTGGTGCTCGTGTCGTTGGCCGCTTTAGGCTTCAACACATCGGCAATCATTCCTCGACGCACTTGAAGACGGGTTCCGTTGGGCGCGACATCTATGATTAATTCTTCATCTGAAACTTTAACAACTTTGCCCATTATGCCGCCACTCGTCATGACTTTATCGCCCTTTTGAATAGCCCCCAGCATGGCCTGGTGCTCTTTCATGCGCTTTGTCTGGGGGCGAATGAGAAGAAACCAAAACAAAATGAAAATCAGGATCATCGGCATAACTGCGCCGAAAATCGAAGGCTGCCCGCCTGCTTGCATAATAAGATTTGACATATTTCCCCGCAATAAAAAGACGCCCGACTCATAGTCGCCAGTTTCGGTATTGGCGACTATATAAGGGCGTCAATTTTTATTTCAACGCATTAGCGAAGAATTTATTGCAAACAATGACCTGCCGGCAAAGACAAACGCTGACCCGGAACAATCGTCGTGGACCCTAATCCGTTCACATTTGTAATTTCGTCAACGCCCACGCAAGCCCGGCGCGCTATACTATAGAGTGTGTCACCCGGTAAAACAGCGTAGACACCGCTAAATGGAATAGGCTCAACATTTCGAACGAGCGTGGGGCTTTGGTTGATAGTGTAAGGCTGAGTAATTGCGCGTCTTTGCCCTGGCATGGAAAGAACCTGGCCGATACTAATAGTATTGCCAGAAATGTTATTCGTACTACGAAGGTCTGACAGTGACACGCCGTAGCGCTTAGAGATACTGTAAAGCGTATCCCCCTTCACCACGCGGTGGCTACTGGAGATCGCAGGGTAATTAGCTTCATAGACAGAAGACGAAGATGCCGTAACAGTGACAGGCGTATCGTAGAGCTCAATTTGATAACCTTGAGACGTCGTGCCGATATGAGACGGTCGACCATCATAGGCTTCAGTCGTAGCATATGTCGATGTTTCGACAACTGGTTCCGAGTAGCTTTGATCGTAAGTATAGGTCGAGCCACCCTGATAAGCCCTGACCTTATCAGCCTCCTCCAAAAGACGTGCATACTCTTCAGCACTGACATCACCAGCGCGAATAAATTGACCTCTTACATTGTCACTAAGCTGGTCCGGCGTGGGATGAACCTCTCGAACGTAGGTCTGAGCTGTCGCTGTTGCTGCAAAAAGCCCACTAATTACTAAAGCGCCCGCTAATCCACGAATAAACATAAAATCCTCCTGGCAAAAGCCCATCCGCATCATGGTTATTGATGGTTAATGAATCATAAAATTTCTGAAGAGAATGAATGTCAAAATTATACCCACAATAATCCACAATACAGACATATTACTGCAGAAAATGCTTGGAAGTTACAGGATAATATTCGAGGGCTCCTTTCTTGACCACAAAACTACTGATAAGCACAGACGACTTTGGAAGGGCTGACATGGTCTCCGTTACAGAAACTGAAAATATTGTCGAGCTGACCGGCTCGGACACCACACCTCACAGTATGGCTGCGGAGCAGGCCGTCCTGGGAGCCCTCCTTTACGACAATGAGGTTTACCACCGCATCAGCAACATCGTTGATGACAAACACTTTTACAATCCTGTGCACCAAAGGATCTATGAGACTGCGGCCCGCTTGATAGAAACAGGGAAGCTTGCGGATGCAATCGTTTTGAAAAACCGCTTCTCTCAAGATGAGACATTGATCGATATTGGCGGAGAGCAATATTTAGCGGAGCTTTTACTCGCCGCCCCAACTGGGGCAGCAGCCGTTGAATATGCTAAAATGATATTTGACCTCGCAATGCGTCGGGAACTTATTCGTTTAGGTGGCGATATCTCTACAGGTGCCACCGATCCTGAAAATGAGCTGGACGCATTGGAACAAATCTCTGATGCAGAGAGCAAACTATTCAATCTGGCCGAAATAGGATCCGTTCAGGGCGGATTTGAGAGCTTTAATGATGCCATGATCAAGTCCATAGAAATGGCTTCAGCGGCCTATTCTCGAGACGGTGGATTATCGGGGATATCTTCAGGATTGATTGATATGGATCGTCAATTGGGTGGGCTGCACAGATCCGATTTGATAATTTTGGCTGGACGGCCTTCCATGGGAAAAACTTCCTTGGCCACGAATATTGCCTTTCACATTGCGAAAAAGTTTCGTGAAGAGGTCACCGAAACCGGAATCAGTAAGGCGGCCGATGGTGGCCGTGTTGGATTTTTCAGCTTGGAAATGTCGTCGGAGCAATTGGCCACGCGTATTCTAGCGGAACAATCAGGGGTGCCGTCACACAAGATCCGAAGGGGTGATATCAATGCCACGGAATATCACCATATTCGTGACAGCGCCGAAGACATAAGCAATATTCCCCTCCACATTGATGACACGGGTGGACTGTCCATTGGTCAGCTTGCAGCGCGAGCCCGACGCCTCAAAAGGATGTCTGGCTTGGATTTGATAGTGGTGGATTATCTTCAACTACTGACTGGTGGTAAGGCCTTAAAGTCCTCCGACGGGCGCGTTCAGGAAGTGAGCGCTATTACCCAGGGGCTCAAAGCTATAGCTAAAGAGTTGGATATCCCGGTTCTCGCCCTCGCCCAGCTTTCTCGGCAGGTTGAACAACGTGATGACAAAAGACCCCAGCTGTCGGACCTTCGTGAATCTGGATCCATCGAACAGGATGCCGACGTAGTGATGTTCGTATTCCGAGAAGAATATTACAAAGCTCGGTCCGAACCCAGTGAGGGCACGCCAGAGCACGACACCTGGATGCAGGAAATGGAGCAGCTCCATGGCAAGGCCGAAGTCATTGTCGGCAAACAACGTCACGGTCCTATCGGCACCATCAAATTATCATTCGACGCCAATATTACCAAGTTCGGTAATTTGGCCCAGGATGATCGCTATGATGATTTTGCGCATTAGGTCTTTTTGATGAGCAATCTCGGCCCGACTTATTCAACCCGTCCTGTTTTGCGGGTTAATTTGAAAACCCTCAAGCAAAACTACATGTCCTTACAGAAGCTGGTTGGCAAGAAAACTAAAGTCGCCGCCTCTGTTAAAGCTGATGCTTATGGTCTGGGGGCGCATCGCGTGGGTCGGACTTTATATGGTGCCGGTTGTCGAACCTTTTTTGTAGCTACTGCTGGCGAAGGTAAAATTGTTAGAGAAGCCGTTGGGGATAATGCTTCTATTTATGTCTTAAATGGGCCCGCACCTCGCGACCTAACGCTGTTCTTTGGAAGTCAACTTAAACCCGTTATCAGTTCAATGATACAGGCTTATGCGTGGGCCGACGCCACAAAAGAAGTCAAACGCCCGCCCTACTCTGCCGTTCATATCGATACAGGCTTGAACCGCCTCGGTTTTCCAGATGATGAGTTTGAAAAACTGGTGACAAACAAAAAGCTTTTTGACCGCCTTAAGGTCGATCATGTCATGAGTCATCTTGCCTGCGCGCCGGACAAAACAAGTCCGTTCAATAGAGAGCAACTTCAAAAATTCAGAAAGCAGTCCTCACGGTTACCCGTATTACCGCTGAGTTTTTCGAATTCGGCAGGGATTTATTTGGGCGATGCCTATCATTTTCAGTTGGTCAGGCCCGGCATCAGTTTATATGGCGGGATTGCGACCGACGATCCTAGCCAGGAAGTTTCACAGCCAGTTGTTTCATTGATGGCTCCGGTTCTACAACTTCGATATTTGCAGACAGGTGACAAACTTGGCTACAATTCCACATTTGTTGCCAAGACTGAGATGCTCATTGCGATTGTCGGCGCAGGCTATGCCGACGGCATTCCTGTCATTTGGAGTTCCTCGGATGAAGGGGCAGTTGGCCACGCCACTTTACAAAAAAGACGGGTGCCGATCTTAGGGCGCGTCTCCATGGATCTAACAGCTCTGGATGTTACTGGACTTAAGAAAAAGCCAAGGATTGGAGACTGGGCTGAATTCCTTGGTGACAACCTCGAGTCGGATGCCCACGCTGCTAAGACGATAAATTACGAACTTTTGACGAATATTGGTAGCCGCGTCCGGCGTGAGTATGTTTAGTTGACCTTTGTTTCTGGCTCGAACCAGATAAATTGCCGTTTAAAGTCAACGTAATACCGTTTGCCCTGTAAGAGAGGCGCCCCAGCTATAACCACAGGTTCGTCTTTAAAGCCGACTCCGTCCAAATGATCAAAATCCATAACAATAAATTCTTTCCGGCCCCAACGCATTTGTCCGGCTCTTAAAGTTTTGACGTCAATCTTGATAGCTGGATCAAAAACACCCGAAGCACCTTGAAGTTCCCATTCTTGGCGAAGTCTTCTTTTCAGACGTTTGAGTTCTGGAATTTGAGTAGCCTGCCAATTAACGATGTTAAAATCTGATCCGGTATCCAGTAAGGCGGGAATAAGTTGATTACCAACCCGCAAATCGAAAAACCGTAATTCCTTGCCGAGTTCGCTGTTGGGGTTGTTGAGCAATTGTACGGGTGTCCAAGATTGGACAATATCGGGCTGAGGCAACTCTCTCGGAACAAAATATATTTGTCCCTGATCAGGGTCAACAAATAGATTAAACTTGACCAAGAAATCCATTCCGATCAATCCATCATAATGATTGATGCCATCCGGAAAAACCTGATTTTTTCTTTCCGGTAAAACGACGAAGTCCTGCGGCGGAATATTGCGAGAGGCGACCGAGAGATCTTTAACGTAAATCAGTGGGTAGTTTCCTTTTTCAACCAAACCAAAGACATTGGCAGATCCGATTGATTGGCTCCTCGACAATAGCCCCAGCCTCGTATTTTCAAAAACCGCTGATTGTGTTGCTGCTGTATCGATCAGAAAATATCCCGTATTTTCCGCAACGGAAAGAGGTACAAAAAGAAGCCCCCGGTTCCCGACGACGATTGGAGACGCAATGACGCTGCTCTTAGCAAGGAGTTTATCTAGCGGCTTGTACTCGGTTCCCGATAAGCTCTGACAGGCCGACAATAAAAATATCTGAAATATCACAACGAAGAACGACAGTTTCATGCCTTATGGGTACTGTATTCTTTGGAAAAAGTAAAAAAGAGGGCCTGTAAGCCGGGTTCTGTACTGCCAAAAGCAGTGGCGATTATTCATCTAGCATATCAGTTACCTGATATTTCTTGCGACCAACCCGAATAACGATAGAAAGGCATATCATGTGTCATTCCTATTCGGTCTTGCTCCGGATGGGGTTTACCCTGCCACCGGATTTACACCCGG
>JAHDBU010000007.1 GCA_020630275.1 Hellea sp. | reverse complement strand
GTCAGATAGGGCAAAACGACGCCTTGAACCCTTTGGCGAAAAGGCCCAAATTCTGAACGAAACAGTTGACTATATTTTGAACCGGACGCATTGAGCGACCGTTGCAGTAAATAAGAGAGCGGCATGAGCAAAACGCCATTACTGGATACCGTCAAATACCCAGCCGATATGCGAGATTTCGATCGGGACCAGCTCAAACAGCTGGCCGACGAACTGCGCACAGAAGTTATTGACGCTGTCTCTGTAACCGGAGGTCATCTGGGGGCTGGACTGGGTGTCGTTGAGCTTACGGTGGCGATCCACCACGTATTTAATACGCCGGACGATAAGTTGATATGGGATGTGGGTCATCAATGTTATCCGCACAAGGTTTTGACTGGCCGCCGTGATCGCATTCGAACCCTCCGTCAGGGCGGCGGTTTGTCTGGCTTTACCAAGCGTGCAGAGAGCGAATATGATCCCTTCGGCGCCGCACACTCATCTACCTCCATTTCAGCTGGGATGGGATTTGCCTCAGCGCGAGATTTATCCGGAGGTGATAATCATATCGTGTCTGTCATTGGTGATGGAGCTATAACAGCTGGGATGGCTTACGAGGCCATGAATAATGCTGGTGCGTCTGACTCCCGTATGATCGTTATTCTCAATGATAATGATATGTCCATCGCGCCTCCTGTTGGTGCGATGAGCGCACTGCTGGCTAAGATGGTTTCATCTGCAGGCTATCAGGCGGTTCGCGGCTTTGCCAAAAAAATTGTCGAAGACGCACCACGCAAAATCAAGAATACGGCCCGCAAAGCCGAGGAATATAGCCGGGGCATGGTCACAGGTGGTACGTGGTTTGAGGAGTTGGGCTTCTACTACGTGGGCCCTGTCGACGGTCATGACCTTGATCATCTATTGCCTGTACTCGAGAACGTCAAAAACATGAAAGACGGCCCGGTGCTCGTTCATGTTGTTACGCAAAAGGGTAAAGGATATGCGCCAGCGGAAAATTCAGCCGACAAGTATCACGGTGTGTCTAAATTCAATGTTGTCACCGGCGTCCAAAGCAAGGCAAAAGCTAACGCGCCCACTTATACTCGGGTGTTTGCGGATCAGCTGATCAAGCAAGCCGAAAAGGACGACAGAATTGTTGGTATCACAGCCGCTATGCCTAGCGGGACGGGGCTGAACCTGTTTGAAGAACGATTCCCAGACCGTATGTTTGACGTGGGTATTGCGGAGCAACATGCTGTGACCTTTGCCGCCGGATTGGCAGCAGATGGCTACCGACCCTTTGCTGCGATTTATTCTACCTTTCTGCAAAGGGCCTATGATCAGGTCGTCCATGATGTAGCGATCCAGAACCTGCCGGTTCGCTTTGCCATGGACCGGGCCGGTCTTGTCGGTGCAGATGGGCCAACTCATGCTGGCGCCTTTGATATTGCGTATCTAGGATGCCTGCCGAATTTCGTCGTCATGGCCGCAGCGGACGAGGTCGAGCTCGCACGCATGGTCGTCACGGCGGCACAGCACGACAGCGGCCCTATTGCTTTCCGCTATGCACGCGGCGAGGCGACAGGCATTTCTATTCCTGAGGACCCGCAACCGCTGGAGATCGGCAAAGGTCGTATTCTGCGCGAGGGAACCCGAATTGCTATTTTGTCCTACGGCACCCGTTTGGGTGAAGCCATGAAAGCGGCAGAGCAATTGGATACGCTGGGGCTTTCAGCGACCGTAGCTGATGCACGCTTTGCCAAGCCATTGGATATGGATCTGGTAGGACGTTTGGCCGACGAGCATGAAGTTCTGATTACCATTGAAGAAGGATCCGTAGGTGGTTTTGGGGCCTATGTTTTGCAGGAGCTGGCCAAGGCTGGACGTCTGGATTACGGGCTCAAGGTGCGAACCATGGTGCTGCCTGACACGTTTATTGATCAAGACAAGCCCGCCAAAATGTATGAGCAGGCAGGCCTGCATTCAGACGCGATCGTCGAAGAGGTGTTTAAAGTTTTGAACCTTCAGGGTTTTGAAACCCAAAGCCAGTTGGCTTAAGCTTGAGCTCAACCCGTCTCGATAGTTTTCTTGTCGACAATGGATACTTTGACAGTCGTGCTCGCGCCGCATCGGCCATCAAAGCTGGGCTGGTCTGTATTGATGGAGCGGTTGCCCGAAAAGCCTCCCAAAAAGTGTTTGAAAATTCTGTCGTCAAAGCAGAGCAGGAACACCCTTGGGTTTCCAGAGGCGGTTTGAAACTGGATCATGCCCTCAATGTTTTTGATGTCGAGACCGAGGGCCGTATTTGCCTGGATGTTGGAGCCTCAACAGGTGGATTTACAGAAGTTCTTTTAGCATGCGGTGCCGCGAAAATATACGCGGTTGATGTAGGGCGGGATCAGCTGCATGCCAAGCTCAAAGGTGATGACCGGATCATCTCTATGGAAGCGACGGACGCCCGAAAATTGACAGCGGAGCAGTTTGATCCATTGCCGACTTTGATTGTATGCGACGCCAGTTTTATTTCTGCTACCAAAGTCTTGGGGACACCCATGTCAATTGTACCTATAGGTTCCGACCTGGTGACCTTAGTCAAGCCTCAATTCGAGGTCGGGAAAGATAATATCGGTCGCGGCGGATTGGTAAAAGACCCGATGATGGCTCTAGCCTCTCTCGAGCAGGTAGCGAACTGGGTGTCGTCCCAAGGGTGGACCGTTGTTGCGACAGATAATTCGCCCATTAAAGGCGGTGACGGCAATCAGGAATTTCTCCTACACGCCAAAAAGTAAGCGTTCAAAAAAAAGCCCGGATAAACCGGGCTTGAAGCATATCTTAGTGATGACGTCTACGGTGGTGATGACGACGTCTATGATGATGACGATTACGCAGGCTGGAACCAAAGAAACGTGATCCATAATAGCGTGGTCGATAATAGCTGCCAGTTCCCAGGCTTATATTGATCGATGGACGGCTATAATATGAGCCGCCATAATATGGCCGCGAGTAGTAGCTGCCGCTATAGCTTGGGTAGGAGTGGTAACTTGTTGTCGTCCGGTATGTGGTTGGGTAGCTGTAGCTATGGCTTGGATAGCTATATTGCGGATAACTATAGCTGTAAGACGGGTAGGATGTGTTGTAATAACCGCCGGAATATCCACCGCCATAATAACCGCCATTATAGTAGTTGCCGCCGTAATAGTTGCTGCCGCCGCCGCCAGCAATGGCGTAACCGGCAACACCACCCAGAACTGCGCCTAAAGCTGTGCCTTCTTGCTGCACATCACCAGCTGCCAGGTTTGAACCTAATACGCCACCAGCAACGGCACCAATCGCAGCGCCTAAAAGGCGGCTGCCATCATTACTTTGATGACGATGGTGGTAACCATTATCATGGGCCGAGGCCGTAATAGGAGCAGCTGCCATAAGTGCCGCAGCGCCTAATACATATCCAATTTTAAACTTCATATGGTTTCTCCTAGAAACAATTTTAAACTGACAGGCGCGCGTCCCCAGCCCTCCTGTTTGTCCGCAACTATTAATATGCATTAACCTTTTCAGAAAATCAAAGACTTGAGTCACATAAAAAAAGCGGCCCCGAAGGGCCGCTTTGTTTCAGAATTTCGGGCTGACTAGCACTTAACCTTATTACCCCAACTGTCGTAACGGACATTGCTGCCAGAGTAGCAATAGACGCCGCCACCAGTGTGACCAGTTGGTGCCATGCCACGCAGGCCACCGCCTACAACATTAGGACCTGATCCACCAATGACCACATTACCGACAGGCTCTGTAACTGTCTGTGGCTGCATGGTTGTAACCTGTTTTTGAACAGTTACAGGCTTCATAACAGTTTGCGGTTTCAATTCTGTCACAGATTTCATGACTGTTTCAGTCTTGTACTCTGTGTGCGGCTGCATTTCAGTATGTGGCTGCATCTCTGTATGCGGCTGCATTTCAGTATGTGGCTGCATCTCTGTATGCGGCTGCATCTCTGTTGTGCGTTGCATTTCCGTTGTGCGTTGCATTTCAGTGTGCGGCTGCATTTCGGTATGTGGCTGCATCTCTGTCGCGCGCTGCATTTCGGTGTGCGGCTGCATTTCTGTGTGCGGCTGCATTTCTGTCGCGCGTTCCATATCCGTATATGATTCGTAATCAGTGTATGATTCGTAGTCTGTATATGTCTGGACTTCTGTATGCGGCTGCATTTCGATGAATTCCTTCATGACAGTCACCGGCTTCATCACTTTGACTTCTTTCATCACAGTGACTTCTTTGGTTTTGGTAACCGGACGCTGCTTCGTCACAGTGCGCTGTTTGGTGACAGGCTTCATGACTTCAACAGGCTTCATAACCGTAACAGGTTTCATAGTCTGAATAGGTTTCATAACCTCAACTGGCTTCATGACAGTCACAGGTTTCATGGTCTGAACAGGTTTCATAACCTCAACGGGCTTCATAACCTCAACTGGTTTCATAGTTTGAACAGGTTTCATCACGGTAACAGGCTTCATGGTTTGAACCGGTTTCATTGTCGTAACAGGCTTCATGACCGTAACAGCACGTTGTACTGCCTCAGGTTTTTGAACCGTTACTGGGACCATTTCAGTGTGAGGCTGCATCTCTGTGACGCTTTGGGTCGTCGTGACAGGGCGGTGTACTGTAACAGTCCGGTAGGCTGGAGCTGTTGTGACACTTTGCTGGACAAAACCGCCACCGTGCACAGTTGGTGCAGGCATTGGAGGCGGAGCGGCAACATAGCCACCGCCGTGTGAAACGGCACCACCATGGGCATATCCGCCACTTTGATACCCGTATGATCCGTAACGTGAGGCCCCACCATAAGCGGCACCGCCGTGGCCAGCATGGCCGCTATAGTGTCCGCCACCGTGATGTCCACCATAGTGCCCACCACTGTGACCGCCGTAACGGGAAGACCCAGATAGTTTGTGTCCGATACCTGCGCCGAGAAGTCCCCCGACAACCGCACCAACGGCTGTACCTTCTTGTTGAACATCTCCGGCGGCTAAGTTGGAGCCAATTGCTCCACCGATACCGGCCCCTATGACGGCACCTAGCGCTTCCTCAGTATCTATGCCCGAGAACTGGGCATGTGCTGTCGTCGGTACGACAAGCAGTGCTGCCGCAGCAGCGCTTAACATGTAACGTTTCATGGCAATTAGCTCCTATTCGCCTAACATTTTTCAAAGGGTATGCAATTTGCATGCCAGTGTTTTTATTATGTAAAATCGGCTCCCCCGATCTCGACGGATATCATGAAGGCCCTAAAAAAGTATGTAAATGACGTTATACAGTAGAACGAAAAAAGCCCGGCGAAGCCGGGCTGAATTCATTTTACAGGGGAAAAATTCTACCTTTTGGTTTTGTAGTAGTAATTATCTCTCCGGTAGTCGCGGTAGTCGCGGTCATAGTAACGATCATTCGTTCTGTACCGAATCCGGTCATAATCTCGGTAGGTCAGACCTTTTTTCACATATCTAAGCTCGCGCTTTAGGTGGTCCAACTCGTCGCCGATTCGACGCAAGCGGCGGTCCAGATCCCGATCGTAACGAACGTAACGACGCTTGTCGATCAGGTACTCACGTTCACGCCGCAGTTCTTCCATTTCCCACTTAATACGCTCTTTAAGGGTTTCATTCCGGCGCCAATCGCGGTGACGGTTGCTAAAGCCCCAGCGGGAACCGTGGATACGGTGACCATGGACATGAGGATTACCTCTGGCGACGCCGCGCGGGCTAGGGCCTGAACGATATCCATAATTACCACCGGTGCGATAGGTATCACCGCGATAATAGGTGTTATTATAACCGTAGCTTCCGCGTCGGTCATAGTTGTTGGTTCTTCGATAAGGGTTTCTACAGTCTTTGTCAGCTATTGTCGCACCTGCCAGGGCGCCAACGGCAGCGCCAATAGCCGCGCCTTCGGTTCGGTCGCCTCGTCCGGCAATTTCACGTCCGGCGACTCCGCCGGCAACTGCGCCCACAAGACCGCCGATTAACTGACCTTCGCGGTCGGCTTCTTTACAATCCTGATAACGGTGAGATTTAGCCGGGTCAGCGTATGAGGTCGTCGGAAGTCCGACTGTCGCCGCGGCCAGTAAGAGGGCGGCCATTGTTTTTTTGCGAGAGAACGTCGTTTTCATTGTTAGCTCCTTTCGTCTCTCGGATCGGCCTTTCCAATCCGTATGGGAGCTGTTTAGGGAATCGTCTCTGAAGCTTGTCTGAGCTGCAAATTCATATTCGGTTCAGGAACATGACAGGATTTGGGTCGTTTTAGCCTTTTAAGCCGTATTGGGCTAAAAATCTGGCTATTTCATCCAAAGCCGCATGCGCTTCAGGGAGCATTTCGTCAAATATATGCCAGACATGACAAAGATGCGACCAGCTTTGCAGGGTGGCCACCGTGCCGGATTCCTGGGCTTTTGCCACATACCGAACGCTGTCATCAAAAACCATTTCATGGGCGCTAGCGTGTAAAAGTGTCGGCGGCAGATTAGATAAATCTCCACGCAAAGGGGATACAATAGGGTCCTTGGGTTTTATTTTAAGATTGGACCAGGACAACCAGGCGAGGACCGGCAGAGGCACCTTCATTAATGGCTTTACCAAAGGTTGAAGCATAATGTCGGTCTCGAAATTATTTTTGATCGAAGGGCTAGTAAACACACTGTCTGTTGCTGCCGAAATACCAACTATTGCGTCAGCTGCACGGACATCATTATCTCTAGCCCATTGACTCATGACCAAAGTCAAATTCCCACCGGCCGAGTCTCCGATAATAGCCAACTTTTCAAGATCACCTGGTCCATTAGGACCGTTACCAATGATCCATCGATAAGCGTATTGGCAGTCTTCTATGCCATCTATGCGTCGATTTTCCGGCATTAGCCTGTAATTAGGGGCAAAGACTGAACACCCGGTTTTCTTAGATAAGTTGCTCGTTATCGAACGATGACTTATTGCGCTGCCAACGGTGAATGCGCCGCCGTGTAAATAAAGGATGCGTCGATCTGGATGCGCACCCTTGGCAATAGCCCATTCGCCGGAAACGTTTTGTCCGGCAAACTCTACAACGTCGCCGCGAAACTCAACACCGAAATCCCGGTTATGTCCATTACGCTCAAAACGCTCACGTTTGGCGCGCAGCTTGTCCATGGCGGACCCACCGCTGGAAGCGGGTTTCAGAAAGTTTTCGATAAGATAGGCTTTAACCGCTTCGGCGCCTTCGGAATTGGGATCTGTTTCAAATGTGACTGGCCAGTTCCGGTCATATTTTGACAGGTTTTTGCCCATGAGTGCGAATTTCGTGAACAGCATATTAGTTTCCGGTCTGGCCGCGATGGCGAAGTTTATGATCTGCTAAGACACAAGCTAACATAGCCTCGGCAACCGGAACCGCGCGAATGCCCACACAAGGGTCATGACGGCCTTTGGTGCGTACATCAATTTCTTCCCCTTTTGAATTAATGGACCTAACCTCGGTCAGTATTGATGAGGTCGGTTTGATGGCCATGCGGGCGACGATCGTATCTCCATTAGAGATGCCGCCCAGAATGCCCCCTGAATTATTGGACAGGAATGTCGGTGTGCCATCTTTTATACGCATTTCGTCGGCATTCTCCACACCTGTATAACCAGCACTTGCAAAGCCCGCGCCGATTTCAACCCCTTTGGCGGCATTAATGGACATTAGGCCGTTTGCGATTTCACTGTCCAGCTTTCCATAAACAGGCGCACCCCAACCAGCGGGTACGCCTTCGGCCTGGACTTCGACAATCGCTCCGATAGAATTCCCCGATTTACGAACTTCGTCCAGATAGTTTTCCCACGCTTTGGCAGCTTTGGCGTCGGGGCACCAAAACGGGTTCTGGCTGACTTGATCCCAGTCCCAATGATCCCCATCAATTATGGATGTCCCGATCTGGGTGACAGCGCCTCTTATAACAACATCGTTACCTAATATTTTGCGAGCAATGGCCCCGGCGGCGACCCTGTTAGCCGTTTCGCGGGCGCTAGAACGTCCGCCGCCCCGGTAATCGCGAATGCCGTATTTGGCATCATATGTGTAATCCGCATGGCCAGGACGGTAACGGTTCTTGATTTCTGAATAGTCTTTACTGCGCTGATCCTTGTTTTCGATCAGCAGACTGATCGGCGTGCCTGTGGTTTTACCTTCAAAAACGCCAGACAATATTTTAACCTGATCAGGTTCCTTACGCTGAGTGACGAACCGGCTCGTGCCGGGTTTGCGCGCATCCATGAAGGGCTGGATGTCGTTTTCAGACAATTCAATACCGGGTGGGCAACCATCGACGACGCACCCGATCGCTGGGCCGTGACTTTCGCCCCAGGTCGTAAATTTGAATAAATGTCCGAATGAATTATGTGACATCGGGGCGTTCTATACGGACGCCATTGAGGATACCAGTTCTTTTTAAATTGCGCTGGTTAAAAGGCTCTGGATCCCGCTTGTACACGAAACGCTTTCGGGGCAGGCGGGATCAAGGTTTCATATGCAGACTTTGCCTGCATGAACGCTTGTACATTTCCATAAGGGCTGTCGGGGTGGAAAAATTTGGCCTTTTTGCGCCAGGCGTCACGGATTTCGGCTTCACGGGCTGCCATGTTGAGCCCTAAAGTCATGAGTGCGTCCTGGCGTGTCACTTTATTCTCCCCTAAAAGCTTTAATTCGATTGCAAATAGCTTTATCGAAATCCTTTGAAGCGTAACAAAGTTAACAGGCTACTGACAAACATGGTTAACGCTCCGATAATAGAGAGATAATGAGATAAAATATGAGTAAGTCCGCCATACCGCCGACTCCGGGTCGCAAGGATTATACCGAGGATGAGGTTTATCGAATTCAGGCCGAGAAAAATGCCGAGCCTATTGAGCATCGGAACGACCCTATTGAGCTGTTCCGCGATTGGATGGCCGAAGCGCGACATCTGGAAATGAACGACTCCAATGCCATGTCTCTGGCCACTGTGGATGAAACAGGTCTGCCCGACGTTCGCATCGTCCTGCTCAAAAATATGGATGAGCAGGGGTTTGTCTTTTATACCAATGGCCAAAGCGCCAAAGGCCAACAGCTTCGGACGAACGCTAAGGCGGCCTTGTGTTTTCACTGGAAATCACTCCGGCGTCAGGTACGTGTTCGGGGCAGGGTCGAACCCGTCAGTGATCAGGAGGCAGATGCCTATTTTGCCAGCCGGGCCCGGTTATCACAAATTGGTGCCGCTGCATCAGAGCAATCCAGACCGTTGGAAAGCCGGGCGTATTTTGAAAATCGGATCAAGGAATTGGAAGCGCGATTTGAAGGACAGGATATTACCAGGCCTCCCCATTGGGGTGGTTGGCGTGTGGTTCCTCACACGATAGAATTTTGGCGGGATCGTCCTTTCCGACTACACGATCGGATTGTATTTTCTTCAGAAGACGGGAGCTGGGGTAAATCAAGGCTTTTTCCTTGAAGCTTTCTGTTATAGGGAACATATATGGGCGGAGCTTTCGTTACAATTTTCATTATTATCATTGTCTTGAACGTGCTGAGCGCCGCCGGGGAAAAGACACTCAAAAAGGGTGCGCGGTCCTACCAACCTAACAGGCAAGATGGCGGTTCCATTAGTCCTTGGGGAGATGCCCAAAATTCATCCTCAGCCCAATCCTCAGAACCTCGTCAAAACGTCTCGTTTAAGAAAGGCATGCAGCAGGCCGCAGCGCGAGAGGCGAAGCGCCGTTTGCAGAACAGGCTCGAAGATCAACGCGAAGATAAGGCTACACGACGCAAAGATGTTGCCGATAAAAACCGGCACAGAATAGCAGATTGGGGCGAACGCGAAGGGCAGGGTTTTCTGACCATTCCCAATGTTTTGATTGCCGCCGCGGTCGTCATTATTATTCTTTATATTTCTCAATAAAAACAGAGGTCTCGAACCATGGTATCTGGCAATGGAAATCCCGAGGTCGAAATTCTTGAAGAAGGAGAGATTACTGACGTCACTATAAGAGATGTGACGCCTTTAGGGAAACGCCAGAGGCTACGGAGATGGGTGCGAAAATTGGCTATTGCTTTTGCCATTATCGGTCCGTTGATTTTCATCATTGCCGCACTTGGGTATCGTTTTGGAGTTTTAGACTTAGGAACGTCACTCGGTACCCTTTCAAGAAATGTGGGGCCGAAAGTCTTGATGCTGGGGATGATAATAAGTGTGCTGTCTGTATTGCTGAGCTGGTTCGTTCAGCCCCGTAAAGGCTTAATTGTTTCCTTGATCGCCCTCTTTATTCCAGTGTTTGGCTTGTTTAAGTTGAACAATGTGCGCAACACAGTCAGCAATCTTCCATTTATCCATGACATTACAACGGACCCCGAGAATCCACCCGCCTATACAGACGCGATTATAAGTGCCCGGAACAAGGTAGAGCGCGTTAACACGCTCGAATATCTTGAGAAAAAAGACAAAGAAGGGGGCACTCTGATTTCTGTTCTACAGTCCAAACACTATCCCGAGATCAGACCCGTTAGACGGTCAGAAACGCCGGACGAGATTTTTAAAGAGGCCGAGGCCCTCGTGAAGTCTTTGGGCTGGGACGTCGTTACCTTGGACACCTCGGGCGGTATTATTGAGGCGACTGATACGACTTTTTGGTATGGCTTCAAGGACGACGTTATTATTCGAATCCAGCCCTCCAAAAATGGAGGCTCGCTGGTTGATATGCGTTCCGTAAGCCGTGTGGGTGGTTCTGATCTGGGCGCAAATGCCGCCAGATTGAATAAGCTGATTGCTGGGCTTGGCGGATAGCGCGCTAGCTTTTCTTCTTACCTGGCAAGGTTCCCAGCATTTTGCATACAACACCCAACATGACTTCATCCGCACCGCCACCGATGGAGGCCAGACGTCCGTCTCGGAAACGTCGCGCCATGAGGGTTTCATCCATATAACCCATCCCGCCCCAATATTGCAGGCAAGTATCAGTGACCTCTCGCATCAGACGCCCTGACTTGATCTTAAGCATGGAAACCAGCTTGGTAATGCTTTCGCCTTCGGCATATTGGCGGACACATTTTTCCATCAGTGCACGGTAGAGCTCTACCTCGATCTGGAGTTCGGCCAATCTGTAGTGCACAACTTGGTTGTCTAAAATAGGCTTGCCAAAAACTTCACGCTGCCGGGTATATTCAATCGTGTCATCAATACAGGCTTGCAGGCCGGAAACGGTGGAAACAACGGCCCATAACCGCTCCTCTTCGAACTGTTGCATTTGATACATAAAGCCAGCGCCTTCCTGGCCGATCAGGTTTCGTTGTGGGACCCGCACGTCGTCAAAGAAAATCTGACCTGTATCCGATGAGTGGTTTCCTATCTTTTCAAGCTTCTTAGCTCGTTCCACGCCTGGTGTATCCATTGGGATAACGATTAGACTCTTGTTGGCGTGGCGGTGGTCACCGCTGGTGTTACAAAGGGCAACCATAAAGTCCGCCTGCCAGCTATTGGTAATCCACATCTTACCGCCATTGATAACGTAGTCATCGCCGTTTTTTTTCGCAGTTGTTTTAATATTAGCTACATCAGATCCGGCACTGGGCTCAGAAACACCAATACAAGCAACTTTTTCGCCAGCGATTGCCGGGCGTAGAAATTCTTCACATAATTCCTCGCTGCCATAGCGGGCCAAGGCAGGCGTGGCCATATCGGTTTGAACGCCAATGGCCATAGGAATAGCGGCACAATTAATATCGCCCAGTGCTTCAACGGCCGCCAATTGATATGTATAGTCCAGACCCATGCCGCCATATTTTTCGGGTTTTTGAATGCCCAACAGACCAGCATCGCCCAGCTTTTTGAAAACTTCATGGGCGGGGAAAATTCGCTCTCGTTCCCATTCATCTACATAGGGATTAATGTCCTTTTCGATGATCTTGCGCATTGTGCGCTGAATTTCGTGGTGCGTATCCGTATAAAGGTCCATGGTTGTCTCCTCCGCTCTTCGCATCATATGCAAAAATTTGCCTATGGGTAAATCCGAAAATTTGTCAGGCGTGCCGACAAAAATGAATGCAGAATTTCATCTGGCAAATAGCCAAATGATGCTTAAATAGGGTCCATGGCAAAAGACCCCTATAAATTACTGGGTGTGAAGCGTTCGGCGACGGAGGCTGAAATTCGCAAAGCTTATCGGGCTTTGGCGAAAAAGCTGCATCCTGACGTTAACCCTGGTGATGATAAGGCGTCAGAACGCTTCAAAGAAGTCACGGCTGCGTATAATCTATTGTCGGACAAGGATCTGCGCGCTCGTTATGATAGTGGGCAAGTTGACGCCTCCGGTCAGCAACAAAACCCATTCGGTGGTGGTTTTGGGGGCGGGGGCTTTGGTCAGAATCCATTCGGGCGCGGAGGCGGCCAAGATGATATGGCTGACCTGTTCTCATCCCTCTTTGGGATGAATATGGGCGGCATGAACCGAAATCGCGGTGGTCATGCCCGGCCTAAAAAAGGAGCTGATGTCCGATATAAGCTAAAACTCAGCTTCATAGAGGCTTTGACCGGTGGCTCCAAGAAGATTAAAACCGCTGAAGGAAATACATTAAGCCTTAAAATTCCTGAAGGCGTGGAAGATGGTAAGACTTTGCGCTTACGCGGCAAAGGCCAACCGGGCGCCTATGGAGGACCTGCTGGTGACGCCAAAATCGACATATCAGTGGGTAAGCATAAATATTTCCAACGTGAAGGTAATAATCTAAGGTTGAATTTGCCAATTTCTTTGCGCGAAGCGATTCTGGGCGGCAAGATTAAGATACCTATGCCGGCCGGACCCGTACAATTAAGCCTGCCAGCAGGCACAAATTCAGGAAAAACCCTGCGTTTAAAGGGGAGAGGTATCAAAGGCGGGGATCTATTGGTAACGACCCAAATCGTAATAAAAGATATAAAAAACAATGACCTAAAGGATTGGGCGGCGCGTCAAGCCGGTGATGATGACTCGGGATTGCGCGACGGCATTCTGTTACCGTGAATGAGGGAATTCTGAACCCCATATTCAGATTGTATTCAGGGGATTTCATGTAATTGAATTCGCAAATGAAGAAAACTCGACGAAATATCTCTGCGATCGCACTCTCAGCCGCTGTGAGCGTTTTGATGGCTATGCCAGCTGCGGCCAAGCCGCCTCATGCTAAAGGCAAGGCCAAAGGCCACGATAAGGCGCCTTTATCGTATTCGCAGCCTTATCAATTGCCTCAGTCCTACATGCCTGAAGAGCGTCAGAGTTTGCCCCAATGGGCGCAGCAGCAGATTTCCTATCGTCAGGCCAAATCTATCGCGCTGAGCCGTTATCCTGGTGCTCAGTATATCGACACTTACCTCAATGGTAACACCTACACGGTTATTTTGCTCTTGCCGAATACCAAAAAAGTTAAGGTAAAGATTGACGCGACATCGGGTCGTATCCGATAATCCTCAAAACAACTGAATCGGGGTAGCTCATGCGAATACTGGTAGTCGAAGACGATCCGGACCTGTCACGCCAATTGGCAGAAGCCTTAAAAGATACCGGTTATGCGGTAGATGTCGCCGATAATGGTGAAGACGGACATTTCATGGGCGATACTGAACCCTATGACGCGGTTATTCTAGATTTGGGGTTGCCGGTCATTGACGGGATTAGTGTTTTGCAAAAATGGCGCGCTGATGGAAAAACATTTCCCGTATTGATATTGACCGCCCGCGACCAGTGGAGCGAGAAGGTCTCGGGTTTTGATGCCGGGGCCGACGATTATCTGACCAAGCCGTTCCACCACGAAGAGCTTCTGGCCCGCTTGCGGGCCTTGATGCGCCGAGCTGCTGGTCACACAACTGACTCCATCGAAATCGGTGATCTGTTAGTGGATAACCGGGCTGCTCGTTGTTTCGTTGAGGGCATGCCGATTAAGCTAACGTCTCATGAGTTTAGATTGCTTAGCTATATGGCTATGCATAAGGGACGTGTGATTTCGCGTACAGAATTGGTCGAGCATATTTATGATCAGGATTTTGACCGGGATTCCAACACAATTGAGGTGTTTGTTGGGCGTTTGCGCCGGAAAATCGGTACGAACCGTATCGAAACTGTCCGTGGACTGGGCTATCGACTCATAGATCCGGAAAACGCGTCCAAGAAATCCTAACACTTGGCCGAAAAGACCAGCACATCGACGCCGTCACTCGTCAAACGATTGGTGACGAGTGCTGTTCTGTGGACTCTTCCCGTTTTGGCTTTAACAGCCATAGCCTTGTCCTATCTGAACCGGACATCTACCTATAAAATCTTTGACCAGCCAATGGAAAACGCCATTACGGCTTTGATATCCTCTGCGGAAACGGGTGACGGATCCGCAGCACCTGAAATATATTTAACCCGGGAACCAATTGATCCCGATTATCAGCGGTCTCTTTCGGGGCGTTATTGGATGATAGGAGAATATCAAGACGACGGGACGCTGAGTGCAATACTGGCGTCACGCTCTTTGTCAGGTGAGTCTATTCAACTGCCTCCCAATGTGCAGGCGGCCATTGAAAATCAGAGTCAGGGTGAATTTCGAACAGCCTCCACTGGGCCCGACAGTGAGCAGCTCCGAGTATTGGCACGGCCGGTTATCCTGCCGAATGGGCGGTCTGTCGTTATGGTAGCGGCCGCTGACGTGGCCGAGCAGAGACGGGATATTCGACGTTTTACGCTGATATCCACCCTACTCATGCTATTAGTGTCCGGCGGTGTTGTCGGCGCGATTTTCTGGCAGGTGCGAAATGGTCTACGTCCGTTATTCACGCTTCAGCAAAAGGTTGCGGATATTAGAGAAGGGCGGGCAGAAAAGGTGGATGGAACCTATCCGTCTGAGATCGCTCCGCTGGCGGATGAGTTGAACACCCTTATCAATCACAACAAAGATGTTGTCGAACGCGCGCGTACCCATGTGAGTAATTTAGCCCACGGTCTTAAAACCCCCTTGGCTGTGCTGCAAAACGAAGCCAAATCTTCAAAATCCGGCTTGTCAGATATTGTCAAGCGTCAGACCGAAACCATGAAGCGACAAGTCGATCATCATTTGCACAGGGCAAGAGCTGCAGCACGCGGACAGGCAATTGGTGTGATAACGCCGATAGAAGACACTATCATCCCGATTGCTAGAACTATGGAACGAATTTATCGGGATAAGGATATTGATTTCGATATTGATATCGCCAAAGGGTTGGTGTTTCGGGGCGAAAAACGCGATCTGGATGAGATGGCTGGCAATCTGTTGGACAATGCCAGTAAGTGGACAAAGTCAAAAATTCGCGTTCTCGCATTCCCATCTGATGACGACGAGACCCAGATTGTCTTTCATGTAGAGGATAACGGCCCCGGGCTTGAGAAGGACGAATATGAAGAGGCGCTAAAACGTGGTGCACGTCTTGATGAAACTACGCCGGGCACTGGTTTTGGTTTGCCGATCGTTGATGATTTGGCGCGAGCTTATAAGGGTACATTGTCATTAGGACGGGCGGGTATTGGTGGCCTCGCTGTCACATTGCGTTTGCCTGGCCGTGTTGAAAAGGGCGTTTAAAAGATGAGCGAACGCCTTTACTCGCCAAGCGCGGGGCGGAACTCCGGCCCAATCTCTGATGTTTTAAGTGAGCGTATCGTTCCCAAGGCGAAAGTACTGGAAATCGCCTCAGGAACCGGGGAGCACGCAGTGGCCGTTTGTCAAAAGCGTACTGACATTATCTGGCAGCCCTCTGATCCTGATGCTAAGTCCCGTCGGAGTCAGGACGCATGGCGCAGCGCCTGTCCGGGACAAATCCTGCCATCTATTCCAATTTCCATGACTGAGTTTGAGTGGTGGGCCACTATTGGCGATATCAATGCCATCTACTGTGCCAACATGATTCATATTGCCCCTTGGGAAGCTGCATTGGGCCTCGCTGAAGGTGCGGGACAATTACTGCAATCGGGTCAGTCATTATTCCTATATGGTCCCTTCCTTGAAGGTGAGAGCACGGCCCAATCCAATCTTGATTTCGACCAGTCGTTGCAATTTAGAAATTCGACGTGGGGGGTGCGTTCCTTAGATTCTGTTAAGCATATATTTGCAGATATGGGATTTAATCTGGAGGCCCGTATCGAAATGCCTGCAGAGAACCTATTATTGGTTTTTTCCAAGGCATAATGGGCTACATGACTCTTTTGTCATGTTTTAGTAAGAATTAGGATAGTCGCCCGCTCTCACATTGCGCCTAGTTAAGGAAAAAATCGTGTCAAAGCCTCCTTTGAAATTCGGTTCTATTGCCAGAACACTCATGTTGGGTTCCGCCCTGCTAATGACGTCTGCCATGACATCAACTGTGGCGTCCGCTCAGAATTATCAATTGAACCACCAGAATTCCGTCGCTGACCTTGTCGAACAGGTCAGCCCGGCCGTTGTGAACATCGTCGTTACCACGGATGACGGAGAGACCACGTCTGAAGGACAAGGGTCAGGTTTTGTCATTTCCGAGAGCGGGGAAGTCGTCACTAATTATCACGTCATTGACGGCGGAACTTATATCACGGTCGTGTTTAACAATAAGGCAGAGTTTCCGGCCAAGATTATCGGGACGGACGAAGAGACCGATTTGGCTTTACTGAAAATCTCGGCACAGGCGCCATTCCCGAAAGTCAGCTGGTATTCAGGGGATCCAATTCGCATAGGCGACTGGGTTATCGCCATAGGAAATCCATTCGGCATCGGTCAATCGACCAGTCTCGGGATTATTTCCGCAATCGGAAGAGACCGGGTCGAGTCCGGCTCTTACGTGGATTACATCCAAACCGATGCAACGATTAATCGAGGGAATTCAGGCGGTCCCCTTTTTAATCCTCAAGGCGACGTCATTGGTGTGAACTCGGCGATTTTTTCACCGACGGGTGCCAGTGTCGGTATCGGTTTTTCCATCCCACATTATACTGCAAAAAGTGTCATAGACGCGATCCGCAAAGATGGGCGCGTTCGACGCGGTTGGCTGGGAGTTGGCCTCAGGGATGCAGGCTTTTCGCATGGCCGTATTAAAGGCGGCGCCAATGTCAATAATGTGATCACAGGGAGTCCGGCTCATTTGGCTGGCCTGCAGGTCGATGATATCATTATCAGTATTAATGGAAAATCCGTTTCCAATGCGACGGAGGCCACTCGCCTGATCGGTGGTCTCGGACCTGATCAGCGGGTCAGCATCCAGATTGAGCGTAATGAAGAGCCTATGAATGTAACTGTCCAAATGGCAGAGCGTCCACAAAAAGACGATGTCGACCGGGCTATGGCCGATGGAAGCTATTCCGCGCCGTCTTACTCGGACCCAGGATATCAAACAGCGCCATCTGCTCCGCCTTCGCCGTCAATTGGTCAGGTTACGCCTGCACCTGCCGTGCCGCCGGGAGCCAATGCGAATATGCTCGCGACCGGCTTAAGTGTTGTCGACTTGTCTGCGTCTTTTCGGCAATCTATTGGCATGCGTCATGACCAACTGGGTGTATATTTGGAAGCGGTGACGCCGGGAAGTACAGCAGCAAAGATCGGCCTCAAAGCCAATATGGTTATCATGCAGGTCGATCAACAGGATGTCCCGACAACCCGGCATCTAAGTTCTATACTGCAAAAGGCCGCTGAGTCAGGTCAAAACGAAGTATTACTATTAGTGCGTTTGGAAAACGGCACTGAGAATTATGCGGTCCTACCACTGTCAGATTATTTTATGGGGCGGGCTGCCTACCGATTCGAATGAAGGAGAAAACATGATGCGAATCCTGGTCGTAGAAGATGATGCTGTTGCAGCTGAGTATGTAAGAAAAGGTCTAATGGAGGCCGGTCACGTTGTTGACCTGGCACCGGATGGAGATCTCGGGTTGGAGATGGCCCGTGCAGCAGAATATGACGCGCTCATCTTGGATCGCATGCTTCCAAAACTCGACGGGTTGGAATTGCTGGAATCGCTACGCGAAGACGGCGACTCGACACCTGTTCTCATTTTGTCCGCGCTAGGCGAAGTCGACCAGAAGGTTGAAGGTCTTCGGGCTGGTGGAGATGACTATCTGGCCAAGCCTTACGCCTTTACCGAGCTATTAGCCCGTGTGGAAGCTATTGGCCGACGCAGTGACCCAACGGCCGCCGTTACAAAGCTCAAAGTTGGCGAACTGGAAATGGATCTCTTGGCGCGCACCGTAAAACGTGATGGCCAGAATATTCTCTTGCAACCGCGTGAATTCCGCCTGTTGGAATGTCTCATGCGCAATGCCGGTCAAGTCGTCACCCGGACCATGTTACTCGAGAAAGTCTGGGATTATCATTTTGACCCCCAGACCAATGTTATTGATGTCCATATCTCCCGCCTGCGCGGCAAGATCGACAAAGAGTTTGAAACCCCTATGCTCCACACTGTCCGTGGTGCTGGTTACCGCTTGCAGGTCTAGGCTTCAAACCGTAAGCATTTAGCCATGCTGAATGCGCTCTCAAAGCTCTTTCGCAATACGCTTTTCAGGCTCAGCCTGCTGGGAACCTTGCTCTTTACGGTCTCGGTTCTCATCAGCCTGGCCTATGTGTATTTTGCGACCATTTCGTCAGAGCTCCGACGCGTTGATCAGGAGCTTGTGTCTGAGATGGAAGAGTTGCAGTCTGTTTATGACGAATTTGGCGGCGATATGGTTCAGCGAATCATTTTTACCCGAATTGGTGCAAAGACGGGCGTTTATCAATTGGCTCTTTCCCCTGAGCAAATCATGTCAAATATCGTGATTGCTGAAAATGACAGCAGTATTTTTGAAGTGTTTGAGTCTGAAAGTCTTCCTCTGATTTTCGAGTTTAACCAGATCCAATCAGAAGCAGAAGGTGAGAACGCGCCGGAGTTCCAACGAATGAGGGCGAGGGCGGGACCCATATTGAATAGTAGCGGGCAACCAGTTGCCGGACTTGTCGTCGGTCGTGATATTGAAGCCCTCAGAAGAACATCAGACCGAGTCAGAAACGCAATGATCACGTCTTCTATCATCGCCCTCGTTTTGGGATTACTGTCCAGCCTCTTTGTGTCCCGCCGTTTTACCCGTCGCGTCGAGGCATTCAACCGTTTGGCGACAGATGTACGTTCCGGCCAATTGGACCGGCGTGCCCCTCGGGATTATTCCGAAGATGAGCTGGATCTATTGGCGGAGCATCTTAATGCCATGTTGGATCATATTGATCGTCTTATGAAAGCCATGCGCTATGCCGGAGACAGTATCGCCCATGATTTACGGTCTCCTTTGACCCGCCTTCGAACCCGATTGGAAAGTTCGGCGTCTCAGGTCAAAGACCCCAATGCCGTCGATGCCCTTTATGCGGCGGCCGAAGACGCGGATGAACTTTTGGCGACCTTTGATAAGGTCCTTCGGATTGCACGACTTGAAGCCGGTGATCAAAGAGAAATGCTCAAAAATATAGATCCAAAAACCGTACTTCTAGACATGGCCGAGTTTTATGAACCTGCCTGTGAAGATGCCGGCTTGTCTTTCGAGATCGATATTCAGGACAATAATTTCATTCTCGCCGATCGCGGACTACTCTCTCAGGCTGTTTCCAACCTGGTGGAAAATGCTATTAAATATACACCCACAGGTGGGAAGGTCCGTCTGGAACTTCGCCGGAATAAATCCAACCATGTCGTTATTGCGGTTACAGATAACGGGCCGGGGATTCCCGCTACAGAACGGGAACGTGTAAAAGAGAGATTTGTCAGGCTGGATAAGAGCCGAACAGCTCCGGGCAGTGGCCTGGGTCTGGCTATGGTGGATGCTATCGCCACTTTACACAAAGCAGAGTTCGCACTGGAAGACGGTATTGAGTCTGAATTCGGTCCCGGATTATCTGTTCAGATAATCTTCCCGCGGCGACGGCAAATCAAGCAATTGGCTGCCATAAAGGATAGCTGATGACAGATTTGGGGGAGGCATTAAAGCGGGCGTGGCAGCATGCGCCATATTTGCGCGAGAGCCTCGAACTGTTCCCTGATCTTGCCAAGAAAATTCCCGTTTCAGATCCGGCAGAATTGGTTAGAAATCTTCTGGGCAGTGCTCAAGGCGACGTTGATAGTCTCGAACGGGAAATGGCCAGTTTACGGGTGTTAAAACGCCAATGTCATCTCGTTATCGCGATCGCCGATATCGCGCGGGTCTGGGATTGGGAGGTCGTGACCGAATACCTCACACAGCTTGCCGATCTTTGTATTCAACGGATATTAGCGGCCTCGGCCCGCGAACTCGAGCTGGAGGGAAGTGGAGAAAATCCCGTGCCAGGTTTCTTTATTCTTGCTGTGGGTAAATACGGCGCGCGGGAACTCAACTATTCCAGCGATATTGACTTTAATGTCTTTTACGATCCGGAAAAAATATCCGTCCCAAATCCGGCTCGTGCCGAGCGTACTTTGATCAAGCTGGTCCAGAATATCGTCAAGGGTATGGAGTCGATGACGGTTGATGGTTATATTTTCCGCACAGATTTGCGGTTGCGACCCGACCCCCGATCAAATGCCGTTGCAGTCTCGACGCGAACTGCGGAACGCTATTATGAAACCATTGGCCAGAACTGGGAACGGGCCGCCATGATCAAGGCCCGGATCTGTGCCGGAGATATAGCGACAGGCCAGCGATTTATTGATGAGACCTTGGGTCCGTTTATTTGGCGCAAAAATATGGATTATGCAGCTATTGAAGATATTCTG
This sequence comes from Hellea sp., assembly GCA_020630275.1. Lineage (GTDB taxonomy): Bacteria > Pseudomonadota > Alphaproteobacteria > Caulobacterales > Maricaulaceae > JACOMS01. The sequence continues at coordinate 16,286 of JAHDBU010000007.1, read as the reverse complement.
GCGATAAAACGACAGATTCACGCGAGAGTTGGGGCTGGTGATGATTTTGAACTGGCAGGTCACAATATTAAGCTGGGCTTTGGGGGTATTCGAGAGGTCGAATTCTATGCCCAAGTCCAACAATTGATATTGGGCGGGCGCGACCCAGAGCTAAGAACGCCGAGAACTGTGAATGCATTGTCTGAACTAGCGCAGAAATCATTTATTTCGGAAATGGACCAAAAGTTTCTGACCGAAGCGTATGCCGAGTTGCGTCGCGTTGAGCACGGCCTGCAAATGCTAAGAGACGAGCAAACTCATACGGTGCCAGAAGATGAAGATAGGCAATCAGATGTCGCCGCCCTTCTGGGCTTTGAAAACTTCTCCCTGATGTCTCGAAAACTTGGCGCTATTCTGAAACAGGTCCGGACGACCTATCAGGACTTATTCCCAGAGGCCGGTAGCCTGTCGTCTCGTGAAGGGAATATGGTATTTACCGGCGTCGAACCGGATCCTGACACTTTGGCTGCCTTTGAAAAATTAGGGTATAAGGATGGCGAGAAGACATGGCATGAAATGGCGGCATGGCTAGGCGGACGTATCCGCGCGACACGGGCTGAGAAAGCCCGTGAGCTCCTGACAATTCTAGCGCCCAGAATTATTGATAACTGCGCTGATACCGGTCAGCCCGACAGAGCCTTTGAATGTTTTGGCCGTTTTTTCACCTCCCTGCGGAGTGGTATATCTCTGATGTCCATGTTTCGACAAAAGCCGGAACATCTGAAATACATCATAAATCTCATCACGGAGTCGGAGCGGATTTCTAATTGGATTTCGGAGCGTCCGACCATTTTGGATGCTTTGTCTGATCCCGGGTTTCTGGAACTATCCGAAAAAGATATAGAGCAAAGTCTAAAACAAGTACGCGGCGCAAAAGATTTTGAAACGGCGTTAAATATAACGAGACGTCGGGCCCGTGAAACAAAATTCAGAATTAGCGCGGCCTTGCTATCAGGGAAAATCAATGCCGTTTTCGCAGCATGTTTGTTTTCAAAATTGGCGGAGGAGTGTCTCTTGGCACTATTACCCATATCCATCGCAGAAGCAGAACGACGCATTGAAAAGATTACGGGCGACGTGGCCATACTGGCTATGGGAAAACTAGCCAGTGGAGATCTTAATATCGATTCTGATCTGGATATCATGTTGATCTACCAAGCAGGCCCCGGTGAAGAGAATGCTCAACAAAAATATACCAAAGTCACGCAAAGACTAATAAGTGCTCTGTCCGCCATAACAGAAGAGGGGCCGTTATATGACGTGGATATGGCGTTACGCCCTTCTGGCCGCTCTGGTCCTGTTGCTGTATCCGTAGAGGCGTTTGAAACCTATTACCGCGAAAAGGCATGGAGTTGGGAGTTTATGGCGCTAACCCGGACTCGGGTGATCGCTTCGACAAGTCCCAAATTTTCGGAATCAATCGAACAATTGCGGAAAGATGTTTTAGCCTGCGAGCGACCCGATTTGGATATGCCATCGGACATTGCTGATATGCTGAAACGTGTACGCCGTGAAAAACCACCGGTTCATGCGCTTGATTTAAAAAACGCAATAGGCGGTATTCGCGATATTGAATTCATTGCTCAAAAACTGCTTTTGGATGCCCGTGAAAGATGTAACTGGGAAAGCGTCAAGATCGAAGACTCCTTACGATATCTGCAGCCCTCACTGGACCAAAAGTCAACCGATAGGTTGATCGAGAATTACACGGTTTACCTTGCCCTAACGCAGCACCTGTCAACCAGGTTCAAAAAGCCTTGGAGTCCGGAGAGCCTATTTCTGGAAGGTGTTCTGCATGCAACCTGCCATCAGGACCATAAGGCTTTATTTGACGACTTAAGGAAGAGGCAGGCCGAGACCTCTAAGCTCGTTGATAAAGTTATATTCGACTAAGCCGCGTAGGGATTAGGGACGTTGGGAGGTTGTGGCGGAAATTCCGGTTGTTGCTGGATGTGAGGCGCCGCATTATCCTGGGCCACATAAGCAGGAACATCCTGAGGAATAGGTTGCGCCATGTTTTCAGGAGCGCCATCATTAAGCACATCTGCGATATCCTGAGCCAGTCGGGAAATCTCATCCGCCACTTCTGTATCAGGCTCCTCCTCTACCTTCACAATAGGTTTGTTAGGTAGGGTGAAAATAACAGTTGTTCCTTCGCCAACAACGGACTCGATCTTGAAGTTACCACCATGAAGCTCGACCAGGGACTTTGATAGCGCAAGTCCTAGTCCGGTACCCTCAACTTCCCGGGTATTTTCGTTTTCGACCTGTTCAAAAGGTTTGGCCAAGCGTTCGAGATCTTCGGGAGCAATGCCAATTCCCGTGTCGGCGACTTGCACAATAATACCGGCAGATTTCACGCTGACATCGACACTGACAACTCCACCCTCGGGTGTAAACTTGATGGCATTCGTGATCAGATTAAGCAATACCTGTTTGACCTGACGCGGGTCAGCCTCTATTTCGCGATCTTCAACAGGTTTATATATAAGCTTCTGTCCGTTTTCCTCAGCGCGGCCTCGGACAATGCGTATAACCTGCTGGACCAACTCATTGATTTCCATGGTTTCCACATGCAGGTTCATCTTACCGGCCTCAATCTTTGACATGTCGAGAATATCATTGATGAGAGAAAGCAGGTGCTGACCTGAAAACAATATGTCCGACACATATTCTTTGTACCGTGGGTCACCCAACGGACCGAACATTTCTTTCTTCATAATGTCCGAGAAGCCGTTAATGGCATTCAAAGGCGTCCGGAGCTCATGGCTCATATTGGCAAGAAATTCACTCTTGGACTGGTTAGCTTCTTCTGCTCGGATTTTTTCCTGTTCATAGCTTTCGGCCAGTTCAACGATTCTGGTTTGAGATTTGCGCAAAACATTGACCGTTTTTTGAAGGGCAGACTCATTCTCCCGTAACTGGTGTTCACGGGTTCGGATAACGGTAATGTCTGTACCGATTGACACACGTCCTCCGTCGGCCGTGGCTGTTTCGAGATAGCGGATCCAGCGCCCATCCTTCAGTTGAATTTCATAGGTCTGTCCGTCACCACTGTCATACTCTTCTGCGATTGCATTATTTGCGTGATAAACCACGACCGAATGCTCCATGCCTGGCTGTAGATTACCAGGCTGAAATCCAAAAAAATCTTCAAATTTGGCATTCCAGAGCGTGAGTTGATCGCGTTGATCCCAAATCACAAAAGAATCGTTCATGGCGCGCAAAGCATCGTGCAAACGAGCTTCTGCAGCCTGCAGTCGGATTTGAGACCCTCTTTGTTCAGTCACATCCATGGCCATGCCAATGATCACGCGGGTGTGCTCGGCGCCCCGGGTAGATGGGCGGCCGCGGCAGGCAACTGTCAGGGGCAGACGGGCAACGTTGACATCAACATCAAAGTCTCCCGACATGTGTGCCCTTCGGATATGATATAGAAGCTTCTCCCGATCTGCCTCATGAAACAGGCTCAGAAATTGGGGGACTGGAAGATAATGTTCTTGTTCAGGCATGCCTAATAGCCTGGACAGTGATTGGGAAATATAGGCCACGTTCTCGCCGAGATTGACTTCCCATACCCCGCCGCGCGATCCATCCAGAGCTGCTCTATATCTTTGTTGGGAGACTTCGTTTTCGGTGACCGTTACGCCAACACTTTGCACTTGTTTGCGCATATTCTTGAACAGGGATGCAACCATGGCGAGCGTGCCGAGAAACAGTAGACCCAAAAGCATGAGTGTCTGTGTCCAATTAGACTTTCCCGCTTTGCCGTCAGCACTAACATAATACAAAGTTGAGTTTGGGATCGGTGCATATCCCAACCAGGATTTCTCACCCTTAATCTTACCACCATCAATGACACCTGATTTGCGGCTACGGATCATGTTTTTAAACTGATCGGCAGGTTGATCAAAAAATTTCGCCGCATTTGTTCCAGCCAAAGCGAAGGGCCCATCAATGGCCTGCCCATTGGCATCAACAACCGCTGACAGGCCTGTATCTTTGTTCGCGATAAGCGTGCCCGGAGAAAATTCGACAATCAAGACAGCATAGGACAGGTCTCGGACAATTATGGGATGAACGCCACGTTGCGGAATTACCCGTGACATAATTTTCACCCCGGATTGCGGTAGCCCAGTGATATTCGTTTGTGCCAGTTCTTGAGCTGTTCCGGACCCAGCCAGCAATTTACGATTTCCATTGATGATCGCCACACCGGTAACATTTTGCGCATTGGATATTCGATTGACAATTTGCTCGCCGCCAGCGACGCCAACTAAACCGTTATCAATCCAGACAATCATGTTGTTCAGAGCGCGATCCGCATTCTGCGCGCCTGAAGTAATATCGGTTGTCAGAGTATCTTTGGCGACATTAGCAGCTCTTGAACGCTGGTCGCTAACAATCACAAAGGATGTTATCAGAAAAAACAGCAAAAATGTGATGATTGCCAGCAGAACATTGCGCATGGAAGAGGGGTCAAACTTTTCCGAAAACGCACCAAGAGACGATTGCTTTTGCCGGCGATCTTCGACCTCTACCCGTCTTGGTTGGTAATTGCCGGCAGCCAAAGTTGGCCTTTGTGGCATAGATCTCGGCATAGGCGGCGGGGTCGCGCCTTGAGAGGACATAGGCCGAGCCTGTCCGGGGTGATTTGGATAATTCTGGTTCACCGCTGCCTTTTCGAATCAAAATCGTCCAAACTAGTTTCACCTAAAAATGAAAAAAATACAAAAGCTTGATTAGTCATCGAGCCGCGTCTCCGGTGTAGGTTTCCCAATTCCGTAGCCTTGCACGGCATCAAACTTCATCGCACGAACGAAATCCATAATTTGGTCTGTTTCAACGCCTTCTGCGATATACTTGAAACCAAGACTTTCGCGGAGCGTAAACAGCATTTCAAGAATAGCTCTTTCCCGCTCATCATGCATGGCCGATACGACAAATTCGCCGTCAATTTTCAAGTAGTCAGCAGGCAGGGCTCTTAGATAGCGGATGGATGCTGCCCCTGCACCGACATCGTCCAAGCAAATTTTATGTCCACGGTCTCGGAGCTTTTGTAAAATATCTTTCGCCTTATGCAAGTTTTCCAGATCCCAGGTCTCTGTAAGTTCGATAACGAGTTTGCTAGGCGGCCCCTGAAGGGCTGAAAGGCAAGCCATCAAAGCATGTTCGAAGCCGGGTAGATCGATGGATGCGCCGGAGAGATTAATCGCCATGCCGTGGCCATCAGGATATTTGTTTAGGGTTAAAACGGCTCTGGCCAGCATGGACAGGTCGAGATCTTTGATCGCACCTGACAATTCCGCTGGGCGAATTACCCCTTGAACGCCGGCTTCATGCTGAAACCGGACCAGCCATTCATAATGGGCGATCTCATTGTCGTGAAGGTTTACAATAGGCTGTTTCATAACCGTATACATGTGCTCAGACACATGTTCGCGGAAGCCGTGGAAGGTACGTGGATCGATCATCCTCTAATATCTATATCAGAGGCATAAAATTATGGTTAATTTGCGATTTTTGACGCAATCTCCAATACGTTCTTTGAGGGCTTCGATTTAATCACCCTAGAAAGTTGTTTTCGGGCCTGATATTGCAAGCTTTTTTCCAGTTTTGGCAGGACTTCAAACGCACCGAGTAATCGAGCCGCGATTTGCGGATTTCGACTGTCCATATCTAGGACTTGATCGGCAAAAAACGCATAACCGCTGCCATCGGATTTATGGAACGCTTCGGAGTTATTCATGGCGAAAGATCCCACCAAAGCCCTTACCCTATTTGGATTTGAGTTGTTGTAAGCGGCATGTTTCGTCAAATCTTTCACGTAGAAAAGGGCGTTTGGACCTGGTCGCGAGGCGCCGACCGCAAACCACTTATCGATTACGAGCGGATTATTCTTCCATTTCTCGTAAAAATCCTCGAGGGATTGATCAATACGACGACCGCCTAAATGGGTCAGAGTGACCAAGGCTGATAATTCATTCGTCATATTTGTGGCTGTGTTCAATTGATTAATGGCCAAGGGCGCGGCTTGAGGATCCATTCGAGATGCCAGCAATGCCAGAGAGCGATTAGCCAGCGCACGTCGCCCTGCTGCTTCGGCCGATGGAGAAAACGGCCCGTCATCCTGCATGGCATGATAGGTAGATATGAGTTCGCTGCGAAGATGATCACCAACGGCTCGTTTCAACCAACGTCCGGCTAAGGTTACCGCCACCGGGTCGACATCCGTGAGGCCTTGCAGAATTTCTGTCTCGCTAGGCGGCGTCAATACTAGGGCTTTATAAGCAGGATCGAAGCTGCTATCCGATAATGTATTGCGAAGAGCTGATGTGTAGCCTTTCAGCGCTTTATCCACTTTTGGGACTTTGCCTGCTTGAATTGATTTCGTCATATTGGTCAGCAGCTTACGGGCTATGGTTTGCCCAGCTTCCCACCGGTTAAAGCCGTTTTCATCATGAGCCATCAGGCGAAGATAGTCTTCGGTCTCGAAATCCGTTTTAATAACAACGGGCGCCGAAAAATCCCGAAAAAGAGAGGGGGTGGAACCTGTCGTTGGGCTTCCGATTATGACCGAACCCCTATCTAGGATTTCCAACTCTTCATCGTCGTTCTGTCCGTCATCAGAGACGTTTGACCAACGTACGGGAATGACACGGTCGTCTTTCTCGGGTTGGCCTGGTGTAGGCGGATTTTCTTGTTTTATTTCAATACCTTGAGGTGTTCGTTTGACATGGATTATGGGTGTCCCTGCCTGCTCATACCAGTGCATAAACTGGGACAAATTGCGGCCGGAAACATGTTCAAAACAGGTCACGAATTCCTCGACTGTGGCCGCGGTTCCGTCCAGCGTATCAAAATAGTAGTCACAGCCTTTGCGGAACATATTTGCACCCAACATGGTCTTGAGCATACGGATCAGCTCGGCGCCTTTTTCATATATGGTAGAGGTGTAGAAATTATCGATCTTCATATATTCGGACGGGCGAACGGGATGAGCCAACGGGCCTTGGTCTTCGGGGAATTGACGTGATCGCAACGCCCTTACATCTTTAATCCGCTGCACGGTTGCGCCGCGCATATCGGCAGAAAATTCCTGATCACGGAATACGGTGAAACCCTCTTTAAGGCAGAGCTGAAACCAGTCCCGACAAGTAATACGATTACCTGTCCAGTTATGAAAATACTCGTGCGCGACAACGCTCTCAATGCGTTCAAAATTCATGTCGGTTGCTGTCTCGGCATCAGCTAATAACAGGACCGAGTTAAAGATATTCAGCCCTTTATTTTCCATGGCGCCGAAATTGAAATCTCTGACGGCAACAATCATGAAACGATCAAGGTCATACTCGCGACCAAAGGCCTCTTCATCCCATTTCATGGAGCGTTTTAGGCTGTCCATGGCATATTTGGATCGCGGCGCATCACCAGGGTCTACATAAATGGTCAGTGGAATTTCTCGACCGCTCATGGTCGTAAAACTGTCTTCGAGAATATCAAACTCGCCAGCAACCAGCGCAAAGAGATAAGCGGGCTTTTTAAAAGGGTCTTCCCAAATTGCGTAATGTTTATCGCCCGGGAGTTCGCCTTCGTCAATGCAATTCCCATTGGCCAAGAGATAGGGGTATTTTTCCTTTTCAGCTTCAATCCGTACTTTGAAAACTGACATCACATCGGGTCGATCCGGATAAAAGGTCATGCGGCGGAAACCTTCCGCCTCGCATTGTGTGCAAAACCTGCCACCAGAGACATAAAGCCCCATAAGCGTCGAGTTTTTCTCGGGCGCGCATTCCGTTTCAATTTCCAAAACGCAGTTGTCCGGCAAGTTTTCCAGTATCAGATGGGTTTGCGTGAGGCGGTAATCTGTGCGTTTCAGGTCTTTTCCGTCCAGTTTCACGGATTTCAGGATAATATCGTCGCCGTCCAGCTCTAGCGCGCCTTGCGCTAGGCGCGTCAATTCCAATCGGGACCGCACCTTTGTTTTCGCCGGATTCAGATCAAAATCCAAATAAACACGATCAATCTGAAAGTTGGGCGGCGTGTAGTTTTTTAAAAGGGTTGGGGTCGGGGCCACATCTGTGCGCATGAACGTCTCCTGATATTCAGTCGCAAAATGGAGAGATTCAGAAAAATGGCAAGATAAAGATAAGCGTTTAGCTGGCTTCCAATGCCTCCCTAGCGCGCTGATCCTTTTTACGCTCATGCTCCAGCAGGTATCTCTTGCGAATACGGATGCTCTCTGGTGTCACTTCGACCAACTCATCATCATTGATGAATTGCAGGGCATATTCCAACGTCACTTGAATAGGTGGTGTTAAGACGACGGCCTCGTCTGAACCGGCGGCGCGGACATTGGTAAGTTTCTTTCCCTTCAGCGGATTGACAGTCAGGTCGTTATCCCGGCTGTTAATGCCGATGATCATACCTTCGTAAACTTCGGTCGCGTGGCCAATAAAAAGTTGCCCACGTTCCTGCAGGTTCCACAAAGCAAAGGCGAGAGCCTTGCCCCGCTCTTTGGAGATCAGCACGCCTTTTTGACGCCGGCCAATGCCGGCTTTGGTCCGCGGGGCGTAACGATCAAAAATGTGATACATCAGACCGGTGCCCGATGTTAGTGTAAGGAAGTCCGATCGAAATCCAATGAGGCCTCTTGTTGGGATATCATAATCAATACGCACGCGACCTTGTCCGTCGGGGACCATATCTTTCATCTGACCTTTGCGCTCACCAAGTTTTTCCATGATGGATCCCTGATGTTCTTCCTCGACATCCACAGTTAGCGTTTCCCAAGGCTCGCATATCTCACCGTCAATTTCCTTATTGATAACCTGTGGTCGCGAAATCGCCAGTTCATAGCCTTCGCGGCGCATATTCTCGATCAGGATTGAGAGATGCAGTTCACCGCGTCCGGAAACTCGGAATTTATCGGCTTCGTCCAACTGTTCCACACGCAAGGCGACATTATGAATGAGTTCGCGGTCGAGGCGGTCTTTAATGTTGCGAGAGGTGACAAATTTACCTTCTTGGCCAGCGAAAGGGCTGTCATTGACTTGAAAGGTCATGGAGAGTGTCGGCTCATCCACCGAGAGGGCTTCGATGCGCTCTACGTGGTCCGGATCACAGATCGTATCAGAAATGCTGAGACCCTCAATACCCGTAAAAGCGATGATATCGCCAGCAGATACGCTTTCCATTTCAACCCTGTCTAGTCCCATAAAGCCATAACATTGCAGGACCTTGCCTTTGCGCGTGGTTCCGTCCGGAGACGCAATAACAACTTGCGTGTTTCTTCCAAGAGAGCCGCGAACAACCCGTCCAATGCCGATAACGCCCTGATAGGAATTATAATCAAGCGCAGAAACTTGCAGCTGTAGAGGTGCCTCCGGGTCCACATCAGGGACAGGGGCATGTTGCACGATTGTTTGAAAGAGGGGGGTCATATCTCCCTCTTGTTTATCTACCTCCAGAGATGACCACCCATTCAGACCGGATGCGTAGACGACCGGAAAGTCCAATTGCTCATCCGTAGCGCCGCACCTGTCAAACAAATCAAAGGTTTGATCCACGACCCAATCCGGGCGTGCGCCCTGGCGGTCTACCTTGTTGACGACGACGATAGGCTTGAGGCCTTGGGCGAGTGCCTTTTTGGTCACAAATGTTGTCTGCGGCATGGGGCCTTCGACTGCGTCCACCAAAAGGACCACGCTATCGACCATAGACAGGACCCGTTCCACCTCGCCGCCAAAATCGGCGTGGCCGGGCGTGTCGACAATATTGATGCGCCAGTTCTGTCCATCAGGTGCGTCCCAGCGGATCGCCGTGTTTTTGGCGAGAATGGTAATGCCGCGTTCTTTTTCAATATCGCCGCTATCCATGACCCGCTCTGCCTGTTCGCCGCGTTCCTGTAGCGTGCCGCTCTGGCGCAGGAGCTGATCCACCAAGGTGGTTTTGCCGTGGTCAACGTGGGCAACAATAGCGACATTGCGCAAAAATTCGATCGAGTCGGTCATGGGTTTTTTCCGTTTCGGGGATTTCGCCAGCGCTTTAGGGTATCGCGAAAAAATGTCTAGACTTTTTTCACCAAGATTTACAAGCGAGCGCGTCGTACCCTGTACACTTTCATCTTTGTTCCTAATGAGATAAGACTATCCGTGAAAGGGAATCCTATGAAATATCTTATTGCGGCAATGGTTTCGGTGACGATACTGGCCGGTTGTACAACGGGTTCAACCTCTTCAGCTGAAGAGGCTTCCAAGTTTACACCCATAAGCTTCGCCACGACTAAGGCAACCGAGGCTGAAAAAAAAGCTTGCCTGAAAGCCGGTGGCGAAATCAAGAAGACGGGAAGGTTGCAAGCCGAGAGCTGTGTGCAACCTTATCCAGATGCCGGGGAGGTCTGTTCGGACGAAGCTGATTGCCTGGGCTGGTGTATTCTAGAAGACAGCGTTTCTGACCCGGTTCCCGGAACCCCCGCTAAAGGTGTCTGCCAACCGACGACCGATAGCTTCGGATGTACCACTCTGGTTAATGACGGCAAAATTGAAGGCACGATCTGTGTGGATTAATGACCGATAAAATCAAAACCCTTCATCCCGACCCGGCGAAAAAAGGGGTCAATATCAACCGGGCAAAATATGATCTCGTCCGCTCGGGGATTTTTGATGTTTTAGGTGCGACGGAAAAAATGAAACCTATGAAAATGTTCGAGGGCGTCGCCGATCATTTGAGGGGTCAAATGGACGGCTCCATTGCTTGGTATGCAGTATCTGTCAAATTGGACATGGAAGCGCGGGGCGAAATTGAACACGACCGTAAAAAAGGCTTTTGCTGGTTGACAGGGAAGTCGCCTAATCCGCCGGTCGATTAACTAGCCAATGACCTTAAGCGGTGGGCGTTGAAAGCCCCAAATCGAAGCCGCAGATTTAATCAAGTCAGATTCCTCGCGGTGGTATTCCTTATCAGCAACCGAAATCGTCACCATGGCGTCATACATAGCCTCGACATGTTGATCGTCTGAAAAGCGTGTGAGAGCCCGGAGAATTTCTGTATTTTTGCGTCGTCCGGTAAGAACGTCTTTCAGCTCAGCCTCTTTTGCGCTGAACCATTCCACCAAACCTTCTTCGGTTAGCGGATCCAATTCAAACAAATTGAATAGCGCCATAGCCTGTTGGCGGAACTCGCGAAGTTCCGGGTCTTTGATCTTACTATCGATCATAACCGTCAACGCCAGTGGCATTAAAATGTCATCATGTGAAAACATGATATGTGCTTCTCTCTCTTGTGTCCCCGAAGCAGACAATAGCGCGTCACGAAATTATTAACAACCCGCAATCTCAGGATCATCATCAATCCTTATGTTGGTAAGTTTATCCGTTTTCCATTGCTCCAGACGCTATTCAGTCTTATTCAGCCGGTTCAAGGCAGGGGATTCGTATGATTTTTTCGTCCAGTTTAACAGTGATGGCCGCCGCAGCCAGTGCAGTAGGCAAGGCCTCTTCAGGGCTTTCTATTTTTGAAATTGTAGCGCTTTTATTGGTGCTGTCGGCTGTTTTTTCCTGGCTCAACAAAGTTTTTTTCAAATTACCGCACACAATCGGATTGCTTGTGATCGCTCTAATAGCGTCGATGGTTTTGCTGGCGCTGGAGATCGCGATCCCTTCTTTAGGGATGACGGATATGCTCCAAGGGGCCATAGGGCAAATCGACTTTAATGAAGCCTTGATGAAAGGGATGCTCGGCTTTTTGCTATTCGCTGGCGCTCTTCATGTGGATATGAGTTTTTTAAAATCCGAAAAGTGGGCCATTGGATCCATGGCCACAATAGGGGTGATTGCCTCAACCTTCATTGTCGGAACTGGATTTTATTTCCTTTGTAAAATGTTCGGCATTGAGATGCCTTTTATCTGGGCGCTGGTCTTTGGGGCATTGATCAGCCCAACCGATCCAGTAGCTGTGTTGTCTATATTAAAAACAGTCAACATGCCGCATGCATTGGAAGCCAAGATCGCCGGTGAAAGCCTGTTTAATGATGGTGTAGGTGTTGTCGTGTTTATCGTGATTTCGTCGATTGCAGTTGGGACGCTTGGGATCGAAGGCTATCATGCACCTGAAGGTATGATGGCCGTTATTGAACTGTTCTTGGTCGAGGTCGCAGGGGGTATTTTGTTGGGTCTTTTGGCTGGATGGCTGACCTATCGGGCAATGGCAAAACTAGATGATCATGCCATTGAAATCCTAATCACGCTGGGAGCCGTAGCGGGAACCTATGCTCTGGCATCACGGATCGAAGTTATGGGGCATCATTTATCGGGACCTTTAGCTGTGGTCGTGGCCGGATTGATGATCGGTAATAGAGGTGCGAACTTTGCTATGAGCGAGCAGACCAAAACCTATCTTTTTGGGTTCTGGGAAATGATCGACGAAATTCTAAACTCCGTATTATTCCTTTTGATTGGTCTTGAGTTACTCGTTTTGTTTGGCGGTGATGATTATGTGACATCCAACACAGTTTTGATTGCCTTATTATCCATTCCGCTGGTCCTGCTTGCCAGATTTACGGCTGTTTCTGTTCCGATGCAATTCCTGGGCATGTTTAAGCGATTTACCAAAGGCGCGATTCCGGTCCTGACCTGGGGCGGTGTCCGAGGAGGTATTTCCGTGGCGCTGGCGCTATCTTTGCCGCCATTTAAGAATGCGGCGGGCGAGGTTGTGAACGGTTATTTTCCGATTATAATTCTAGCGACATACTGCGTAGTGGTCTTCTCGATCATCGTCCAGGGCCTGACTATTAAACGCGTCGTCGAGAAATCCGTCGACCCGGATTTGTTTGACCACTAGTCGGAAATTTGATTTTTAATCCTGCCGTCTCTGTGTCATTGGGTTTCCTATGACAGAACAGCTTAAAACAGACTATCTCATTATTGGTTCCGGCGCGGTCGGCATGGCTTTTGCTGATGTGCTTTTGCACGAAACTGACGCCAACATAATTCTTGTGGACCGGTATCCCAAGCCCGGTGGGCATTGGAATGTCGCTTACCCATATGTCACCTTGCACCAACCGTCTCAATATTATGGGGTCAGTTCGGTTGAGCTTTCCACTGGCAAAAAGGATCAAGTCGGTCTCAATAAAGGCCTATCAGACTTGGCCAGCGGGCAGGCGGTTTCGGCTTATTATGACGAGGTGATGAAACATGTCTTTCTGCCTACTGGGCGGGTGCAGTACTTTCCAATGTGCGATTACAAAGGCGAAGGCCGGTTTGAGTGTATGCTTTCCGGTAAATCCTATGAAGTTGAAAGCCAAAAGGAAGTGGATGCAACCTGGCTGAAAACCTCTGTACCCTCCACCCACAAACCCAATTTTCACGTAGACGAGGGTGTGAACTTCATTCCCCTTAATGATCTCACCAAAATCAAAAAAGCCCCCGAAGGGTATGTTGTTATCGGGGCAGGCAAAACGGGCATAGATGCCGTTCTTTGGCTGCTGGATAACCGGGTGGACCCGGATATGATCCGCTGGATTATGCCGCGCGATGCCTGGCTCTTGGACCGGGAAAACACCCAGCCGGGTATCGAATTTTTCCACAGCACAATGGAAGCTCAAGCCGGACAATTTGAAGCCATCGTCAATTCCACTTCCATAGAGGACATGTTCGACCGATTGGAAGCGTGTGGCTATTTTCTACGGATCGACAAAAACGTGCGTCCCAAAATGTTTCACGGTGCTACCATCAGCCGAGCCGAAGTTGAAGCACTGCGCCGCGTGAAAAACATTATCCGCATGGGGCGGGTGCAGCGCATTACAGGAACAGAGATCATTCTGGACGAAGGGACACTCCCGACAACTTCGAATATAGTCCATGTAGATTGTTCCGCGCGGGCCGTTGAAAATGAGGAAATCGTCCCGGTATTTCAAGGCAATAAAATCATCCCGCAAATGGTCCGCTCTTATCAGCCTGTATTCAGTGCGGCTTTGATCGCCCATGTCGAAGCGGCATATAATGATGAAGCAGAAAAGAACCGTCTTTGCGGTGTTGTCCCGCTGCCTAATCACGATACAGACTATATCAAATTCACATCCGCCTTCATGATGAACCAATATAATTGGGGGCAGGACAAAGCGCTGTCCAAATGGCTGCTAGGCAATCGCCTAGACGGATTTTCAGATATGGTCGCGGGTGTGGATAGAGACGACACAGAAAAAGTCGCTGTCCTCAAACGCATTCGCAAAAATGCGCCTATGGCGGTGATGAAACTCCATCAATATTTAGGGGAGTTGGGGTAGGCTCGCTTAGTTGTTTATCACTGTCCCATCGTTGACGGTTGTTTGGTTGACCAAATCCTCTGAAGTCTTTTTGGCATTTTCTTTTATCGCTTGCCACTGAGCTCTCGTTTGGCAAATCTTTTTTCCAAACCTCGAGCCCGTAATGGGCTGCTTCACGCAAATTTTCTCATTTGGATCTTTTTCGCTGCTTTCGGCAACCTTTGTAATAGTCGTCTTTTTGTTCGCTAGTACTTCAGTTTCTTGGTTGTTCGTTGTTGAGCAAGCCCCTGTAAAAATGATGCATATTACAGATGCAAGAATTTTGGTACGCATACTATTCTCCCTAGTCATGTAGGATTATATAGAACTAATCATCGAATTCAATCTCAATTGAGCAATTCTCTTGCAGGAAAGTTTAGAGTTTTTAGGACTTGCTTTTTCGTTGTTTGACTGCAACCCCTAAAGCTAAAATCGCCAGAACCAGCGCTATTATAAAACAAATGAGCTTAATAGGCGTTGCGATTGCTTTGATGGCCATGGCTTGCGTTGTCCCACTCAGGATAAAAAGCTGGGCAATGTTCTCGATCGTGTCGGCGGGAATGCATAAAAAGGCCGGGATCGTGAGCCAGCCGCGCTTAAGATATTTGAGCGTCAGTCCGGCAAATAATGGTCCGTAAACAAATGGATATAGCAGGTCGAAGAAGAGCGTCATGCGAAAATGGGCCCGGTGTTGCTCCGTAGTTTGTGCATCCAACACAGCCTGCACTTTCGCTGGCTCCCAGATTTCATCAATTATGTGGAGTTTGTAGAAGCTAATCCAGGCCAGCATCGCCAAAGATAAGGCGCCAAATACCCAGAATAGCCGCCATAAAGTTTTTGTGTCTGTCAGACGGCTATTGGCCACTAATCAACTGTCGCCACTTTCAGCGTATCCGTCGAGCCCGGACGGCCAAACGGAATACCGGCGGATATCATGATTTTATCACCAGGCATAAGCCCCACATAATCCGTCGCCAGATGCTGAATATGAAGCAGCATTTCGTCAAAACTTGACGGATCTATAGTTTTAAGGGGTTGTACGCCCCAGCTTAGGGCCAAGCGGTTGGCTGTGCCCTGATTTGGAGTTAGGCCGACAATTTGACAAGGTGGGCGCTCGCGCGAAATCCGCTGCACCGTCGAACCGCTAGAGGTATAACCAAACACTGTTTTGCATTTCATGATCTCGGCAATACTTCGCACAGAATGACCGATAGCATCCTCAGACGTCGCATCTGAAGGCAGTCGGCGATTGCGGAAAAAATCCCAAAACTCTGGGTCGGTTTCAGCGGCGCGAATGATGCGGTCCATGATCGCAACAGCGGTAGCCGGGTGACGACCAACGGCTGTTTCCGCAGACAACATCACCGCATCTGTGCCCAAATAAACGGCCGTGGCGACGTCTGAGGCTTCTGCGCGTGTCGGTGTCGGACTGTCAATCATGGACTCCAGCATGTGAGTTGCGACGATGACCGGTTTGCCTAGCGAGCGGGCTTTGCGGATGATGCGGCGCTGAACAACTGGAACCTGTTCAAGTGGGAGCTCCACACCGAGATCCCCTCGAGCGACCATGACGGCGTCGGTGAGTTCGAGGATTTCATCTAGTTGATCGACGGCCGACGGCTTTTCGACCTTGACGATGATACCGGCCCGGTCGCCGATGATCTTGCGGGCGTCGCGGACATCCTGAGGGTTTTGGACAAAAGACAAGGCGATGTAATCTACATCCTGTTCGAGGGCAAAGGCCATGTCTTCTCGGTCTTTGTCGGTCATGGCTGACATAGGGAGAACGGCGCCAATGACATTCAAACCTTTGCGGTCGGAGAGCGTGCCTGGCACGTCTACTTTGGCTTTTATCTCTTTGCCTGAATTCTTTTCCACTGTGACCTGCAGCTTGCCGTCATCAAATTTCAAAACGTGACCGGGTTTGAGGGCGGCGAATAATTCG